>NZ_CP026362.1:2242500-2547500 GCF_004116955.1 Bacillus vallismortis
CACAAGGAGGTTTCAAACGATGAAGGAGTATGAATTCGTAAGAGTTGAACTGAGTACCATGAGAAGAAGGCCTAAAGAAGACTACCAGCAAATCATCCATGACTATGCCAAAGAAGGCTGGTAATTCATTCAGATTTTTGCGCCCAGTATCAACGGGTATGGAGCGGCTGCTTATTTTGAAATGATATTTGAAAGAGATGCGTAAAAAGCTTAGTCTATGGGTCTAAGCTTTTTCATTTGCCCTTTATATCCCAATCTCGTTGCGTACCATGTATACAAGTTCAGCAAATGATTGCTCACATGCTTTGGCTTATTCTTGCTGCACTATTTTTAGGTCCATACCGATTTTCCCTGCACTGACCAATGATAAAATCAAGCGCTGCATCAATATGGGCCGGGAACCTTTGCATGCCAATTGGTGAGCAATTAAAACAAAAGCAGGCTCCCATAAAAAGAGGGAAAACCCTCCCTCTATACTGAGAGCGGGTTCAACAATGATTAATTCCGTTTCCTTATTCATCTTTCTTATCTTTATCGGTATCTTCAGCATCCTCAACTGGATCTTCTGGATCAGCTTCATTATCGTTTTCATCATCTTGATTGATGGTATCATCCTCATCGACACCTGGCACGTTGTTATTGTCCGTATCTTGGTTGTTTCCGTTATGATCTTGATCGTTCTCTTCAACATCTGGGGCATTGTTGTCATTATTTTCATCTTGATTATTATTACAGCCCATTAATACAAAACTGGATAGGAACAACGCACCTATCATTTGCAGCCATTTTTTCATTTTCATCCTCCTTTCTTCATTTTCATCCCTATCAGTTTGTCCAGCATGCTTTCTTTCATTCGTTGCATTCTTATCTGTTCTAACTTGATAACTGAAAAGAAATGGCTCGAAGATGAAGCAATACGATAAATAACAGCTCTTTTATTTGGTGATTTTGCATTGCTTGAGTGTGGTTTAAATGAAGGAAGCTGATCACATCCTTTCATACCATCAAAAAAACCCTTCCATTTAAGAAGGGTTTTCCATTCTGCGACCGTCAAGCCAAGCGTGAATTGATACACTTGTTATCTAGATCGTTTCATAGATGAGAGACGATACACTCTGCCCGCCCCTCCAGTTTAAATACTCCAAAACCGTACGGCAGCAGCATATGATCTCCTTTTTTGAAGGTATTGATATTCACACCGGAGATCATACGGCCTTCTCCTTCAATCACACTGACCAGAAGGAACGGTTTTTGCTGTTTTAATGTCGCAGCTCCTGTTAAACGCCATTTTTCCACTGTAAAGTAAGCACATTCAACAAACGTGGTTGTAAGCAAATCATCTGTTTGTTCATATTGAATAGTGTGACGATCTGAAATGGATGGAACCTCTATGACTTCTAAGCTCTTCTCCAGATGAAGCTCGCGCATATTGCCTTCTGCATTTTTTCGCTCGTAATCATATAATCTGTAGGTTGTATCAGAATTCTGCTGTGTTTCTAAAACGAGAATGCCTTTTCCAATCGCATGAACGGTACCGCTTGGCACATAGAAGAAATCCCCCGGCTTTACCTTTACGCGGCGCAAAAGCTCCTCCCATTCTCCAAGTTCAATCATCGAGATCAGTTCTTCCTTTGTTTTTGCATTGTGGCCGTAAATGATCTCTGCGTCTTTTTCGCAATCAATGATGTACCAGCATTCGGTTTTTCCGAGCTCTCCGTTTTCATGTATATTGGCGAACTCATCGTTCGGATGCACCTGAACGGATAAATCTTGGTCCGCATCTAATATTTTTGTAAGCAGAGGGAAACGGTCCCCTTCAAGCTGTCCGAATAAATATCTGTGGTGCTCCCATAATTCGCAGAGCGTGAACCCTTTATACATCCCGTTTTGAACAACGCTTTGCCCATTTTTATGAGCAGCAAAAGCCCAGCATTCCCCTGTTCGTTCTGACGGAATGTGATAACCGAAATCAGCTAAAGCGGCGCCGCCCCAAATCCTCTCTTTGAAAACAGGCTTGAAAAATAACGGTTCAGTCGTCATGAAAATCCCCCCGCATTACACGATTTCATCCAGCAGCTTGTATGCCTCTTCTTTTGTTTGCACGGAGAGCAGCCGGTTCCTATAACTGTCATTCATTAGTTTCCGGGATAACATCTGCAATATTTTCAAATGCTGGTTCCCTCTGCTATCTTCCGGGACAGCTATCATAAAGATTAATTTCGCATCTGATCCATCGAGGCTGTTCCAGCCAACGCCTGATCGTTTGATCCCAAAGGCAACACTCGGTTCCCTGACCGACTCAGATTTTCCGTGCGGAATTGCGATATTCATGCCAATCGCCGTTGTGCCTTGTTGTTCACGTTTCAAAATGGCTTGTTTAAACCCGCTCTCGGACAGCAGCATACCTCTCTGTGACAGCTGTTGAATCATTTCATCAATAATGTCGTCCCTGGTCTCTCCGGATAAATGTGGGTCAATCAGCTCTGGGCTGATGATGTCTGTCAGTTTTTTGATTTCCGTCATCCCGGCTTTTTGGCTTTCGGCTTGAGTCGGCTGCGTTATTTCTTTCGCCGCAGCAGCTTCACTTGGCGGTGTAGTTTCGCTGAGCACAGGGGACGCCACCGTAATATCCTTTTTTAATACATTGATGAACAGAGCAGTGACAAGAGATCCCGCAATCACAGCAATAAAAAACATCAAAACATGATCAACTGCGCCAAGCACTGCGACGATAGGTCCGCCATGCGCCACTCTGTCTCCGACATTTCCAATCATCGCAATCACAGAACCCGTCATAGAACCCGCCATAATACTGGGAATGACCCGAAGAGGATCCTGCGCCGCAAATGGAATGGCTCCCTCAGTGATACCGAAGAGTCCCATCGTAAATGCCGCTTTCCCCATTTCTCTTTGAGATGCCTCGAACTTTCTTTTTCCTAAGAACGTTGCAATGCCGAGGCCGATCGGCGGTATACAAATGGCGACGGCAATCGGTCCCATAATTTCATAGTTTCCTTCTCCGATCATGGCCGATCCAAATAGAAATGCCACTTTGTTTACGGGACCGCCCATATCAAATGAGATCATCGCACCTAAAATCAATGCCAGCAGGATCGAGCTCGACCCTTTCATACCTGCCAGCCATACCGTTAAAGATTCGAAAATTTGGGCTACAGGTGCGCCGATCAAACACACAAACGCCAAACCTACAATCAGTGATGCAAACACCGGGATAATAATAATCGGCATAATCGGCTGGATTGCTTTTGGAACTTTTAATTTTTTGATCCAAAGGGCAGCATAGCCGGCCAAAAATCCGGCTATGATACCGCCGAGGAAACCGGCGCCGCTTGCGCTGTCATAAAAACTTCCAGTCGCTGCAATATATCCGCCGATCATCCCAGGCACAAGCCCCGGTTTATCAGCGATACTATAGGCGATATACCCGGCTAATATCGGAATCATGAACGAAAATGAAGCACTGCCGATCTGTTCAATCGTTTTCCAGAAAGAATCATCCGGAACGACTAAGCCTTTTGGCGTTTTTTCGCTCCCAAGCGTTAATGCAACCGCTATCAATAAACCGCCGACGACAATGAAAGGAACCATAAACGAAACACCGTTCATCAAATGTCGGTAAATCGGATTTTGTTTCTTCTCCTGTTGATTGGTTGATACCGGTTTTGAAGCGGGATGGTAGACCGAGATATTCCCGCTAAGTGCTTTTTGAATCAATTCTTCCGGTTTGCGAATGCCGTCCTGAACCCCGACAGACAGCAATTTTTTGCCTATAAACCGGTCTTTGTTTACCGAGCGGTCTGCCGCAATAATGATCGCGTCCGCTTCCCGAATGTCCTCCGCGGTTAGCTCATTTTCCACTCCGATTCCGCCCTGGGTCTCGACTTTGATGGAAACGCCTAATCTGTCGGCAGCTTTTTGCAGATTTTCCGCTGCCATATACGTATGGGCAATTCCGTTCGGACAAGAGGTTATCGCCAACAGTTTCATATACATCCTCCTTTACACTATGAATCATAAGATCTTGTCTCAACTGTATACTGAAATCAGGCTGTAAAAATGGCTTTATTTTACCGTTAATTTCGGAAATAAAGGCATTTTTCCTTATAAACAAAAAAAGCAAGGAATCAATCCCTGCTTTAATAATCCAAATAAGATAAAAATGTCATGATGTCTGTTTCTTTCGTCAGCTTCTGGACGAAAGCCGGCTGCTCACTGAGATATGAAAGCTCACGAAACAGCTGCTTTGTCATATTTTGATCCTCGTGTTTGACAGCGAGCATAAAAACAAGCGATACTTTCTCATTTCCCCAATCAAGCGGTTCTTTTAATGTGGCAATCGCGATGGCTGATTGTTTGATATATTTAACGTTTGCATGAGGAATGGCTATGCCTGCCCCGATATTTGTCGCCGCCATTTTCTCCCTCATCACCGCATGAACCGCATACTCTTTTTCAACATAGCCTTTCTCAAACAAAGCAATCGACAGCTGTTCAATTAACTTGTAGCGGTGCTCTGCTTCTTGCTGCAAAAATACCAAAAAAGGCGTTGTATTGTTCAGCATTTGAAATGTTTTGTTTTCGCGTTGCGATTTTTCAAGCTGATCGACAAATACGTTCAATTCTTTCTCATCGCCAGGCTCTAAAAGCGGTGATACAACAATGTGAGGAATCGTTATATATTCCAAAGCAACGGTGGAGATGACAAGATCAATATCCTCATGCTTTTTTATAAAGTCCGCTAAATCCGATTTTGCGATACAAGCCATGACAGCGATTTGATGACATTTCCGTTCAATTTTCGTCCGCAGCAATTGTGACATCCCAATGCCCATGTGGCAGACGATGATCGCCTTTTTACGCGTCTCGCTGCTGTGATGCATTCGTTCGATCGCTGCCTGAAAATGCAGTGTCAAATATGCCGCCTCTTCCTCGGGAATATGAAGATCAAACGTTTGATTGATGTCTTCCAAAACGTCAATGATCAGGTGAAACAAATAAGGATACATCTTTTTGATGTCATAAAGCATAGGATTTGATACAGAAAGATCGTAGCTCAGCCGTTGTAACACAGTATTCAAATGAATGCTCAATCCGTTAATCAAATCCTGATCTTTGTGAAAATCCAGCATTTTCAGCTCTGAAACACGATGGATTAAATGCCTTACCACCTTAGGAAGCACAGCGTTTTCAAGGGTCTCTTCTTGCTGCTGTAAGTGATAACGAACTTTCCCGCCCAATATATGTAATGTTAAATACACGGCTTCTTCTTCAGGAAAACGGATGGCAAAAACCGGCTCAAGCCGTTGCAAACAAGCAAATGTCCATTGATATTCTTTCTTCCTTTTTACGGCCGCCATTTCTTTTGGGGACAACGAGATCGGCTGTTTCATTTTGATCCGGCGAACCATGAACAAAGTATGCAGCAGCAAATTCTCAAATGTTTCATCTGTAAAATAGAGAGAATGCTTTTTTTGTAATGCTTTGATTTCTTTCGTCACAAAGTCGACTTCATAACTTAAAAACTGGCTTTTCATAAATTGGCTTGCAAACTCGGTGCTTTCAATCAAATCAGATATTCTTGCCAGTGCTTTTCTTTTATTTTTTTCGTTCCCTTCAACTTTTAATCCAAGCCGCTGCCTCGAAACCAGTGTGAGATCAAATCGCTTCAGCCACTCCTCTACCGCACATAGATCCTTTTTAATAGAAGATCGATTGACAAAATGCTGAGCGGCCATTTCTTTTGCGGAAACAGGCTTTACATTCATTAATAAGTCATAAGCCATTTGCAGCATTCTTTCTTCATCTGTCCGCCGCCTAGAATGGACATGTACTGTATGTAATTGTTGGCTTAACCAAGCCCTTTCCTGTTCCTCTATATGTAAAAAGACGCCTAACCCTGGTTTCCGAATGAGCTGGGCCTGAGAATGTTCATTGAGATAATCCTCGATCGCTTTCAAGTCATTCCTGATCGTTTTCTCAGAACACTGTACCCTGTCTGCGAAATCTTGCACAACTAAATAGTCATCAGGTTCAGATAACAACAGATACAAAATCTCTTTTTGTCTTGTATTCATGTATTTCATCTGTTTTCTATCCTTCCTGTCAGTATCCGCTTGAATAAATGATAGTATAAGTACACTATAAATGTAACCGTTTACATTATAACGTGAAATCATAGAGTCAAAAGTTTTGTTTTTTACCGAAGCTTCCGGAAAAAAGGGTTTTTATGTTATTAGAGTTATTCTATAATCCGATATGTGATCAGCAATTTTTACGAATTTTAGAGATCTATTCGAATAGTGAGGGGTAAAGCATTATTTTATGTTATGAAAATTTTAAAAGGTTTAGATGAAATTTCTGGTGAGTATCTAGATCGCTATCCAGGAAATAAGTTTATGAATATAAAAATACATAAGAAATTAAGGTTACTTTTGATATTTCCTGAAATTTTAACTCAATTGTGATTTTAAAGTCCATATATCCAATTCACATCAGAAACAATATCCTCAGAGCCGCCCCCTCTTAATCGTTAACAAATAATTAACAATTATTTACAAGGATGTTTTTTCGAAAAATCGAATTCTTTTGATGTAACAAAAAAAACTAAAGGAGTGTTTAAAATGAAATTGAAAAAAGTTTTAACTGGTACTGCATTGTCCCTTGGTTTACTCGTTTCTGCAGCTCCCGCTTTTGCTGCAAGCCCTACTGTAGATGGTGCGAGCCAGGAAAAAGTAACTCCCCAGGCTGAGCTGAAAACTATCTATCTCACAGCCAATACACGTGGAGAACTTCTAAATGTAACAGTATTTACTGGTGTTAAATACTATTTAAAAGATGCCTGGCAGAATAGTGATGGTACATGGACAGGTAAATATCAAGGATGGTATTAAAAAATATGAGAGATAAGAGATTTTTCTCTTATCTCTTTCTTGAGACCAACTCGCTCTCTATAAAAATCTTATCTTTGTGAATAAAATAATAATCGTTGGCAGAGTTGGGCAACAATCCGATCCGCCAACAATTTTCCTATAAAGTACAGTGGTTGTTTCAAAGTCTATGACTGTCTCTTTTGAAGGTGCCTTTTTAATCATTCACATTGCATTTCATTAACCATTCGACTTCAGTTAATTCTTGTTTTTGAACATCTTTTGGGTGTTTTTTCGTGAAATGGGCTTTAACAGCTTCTTCGTTTTCCCAAATCTCCCAAAGCATTATTTTTCGTTCTTATGATTCTAGCGGATAAGCATGAAATGTAATACACACTGCTTCTTTCTTCGTTTCTTCCTCAAGTTTTTTAAATTCCTTCATTATCTCATTAAGGTCTTTATCACTGATGCTTTTTAAGCATGCGGTTATGTAATGCATCGAAATCCCCCTCCTCTTCACACCATTTTATGGCTTTTCATTATAATATTTTCTTGAAAATAGTCATTTATAAATCATTAAACGACATTGGGAAGCCTTTTTAAACAAACTTTCTATAAATTCTAAAGCAAGCTATCGGGTCCGTATCAGACGATTTGATCCTTATTTATGCTTATTCTGACCTTTTTTAGTCCGAATAGAAAGATTTTTCAAAAAATAATTCTATAAGAGGGTGTCTTTGGTGGTATAATATTAAATAAATGTAAATAAAAGGAGGTATCCAATTGTCTGTTTCGGATTTAATCCCATATCATTACGTAACTACAGATATTAATCATTGGTATGTTGTAATAAAGCAGGGACGAGTTGAGAAAGCAAAAGAAATGAAACAAAAAGTTGAAAAAGAATTTGATATGATGGAGAAAAATGAAAAGGTAGCAGTCTATCTTCAGCTATTAAAGCTACGCCACGAAATAATGCTGTCGTATCTCGAGCCTGACTCTGTTAAAAATATAGATTGTGTTTATTCTGATCTCAAAAAGACACGGGAAAGTATGGCTCCTGAATCTCTTACGAATACAATTGAGTTCTATTATCACTTTTTCACCGGTATGTATCATTTCAGAACAAGAGATTTAGTTATTGCTTTAACATATTATCGAGAAGCTGAAAAATATCTTGATTTATTAGACGAAAACGCAAATACAGATAAGGCAGAGTTCTATTTCAAAGTTTCAGAGGTCTATTACTATATGAAAGAGACTCATTTCTCCATGAATTATGCTCAGCGTGCATACTCTATATTTAAAGGGCAAAAAGATGCTCAGGATAACCTAACATATGGCAAAGAAATGATCCAATGTCAGTTTGTTATTTTTGGAAACTGGCTAGATAAAATGTGTTATGAGGATGCTTTAAAAACAGCTCAAAAGGCTTTAGATGATGCTTTAAAAATAGGAGAGCAACATTTAATTGGTTCCGCTCATTTTAATGTCGGTTTATGTTATAATAACCTTGAAGAACTTGACAATGCTGACAAACATTTTCAAATCGCCTATGGAATTCATAGGGATCGCAAACACATATATGAGTCTAAAGCGATTTTTAATCTAGCATATGTCAAAGCAAAGAAGAATGATTTAAAGGCTGCTTTAGAATTGTACCAGGAAGGTCAGAAGGTTGCTTCCAGACACAACAATCAGGAAGTAACAGAGAAATTAAAACTGGTTAAAGGTCTTTATTTATCATTCGACTTACAAACACTTAGAGAAGTGTTCAAGTTCTTCAAAGATAAAAACCTTTATGGTGATATGGAAGAATACGCTGTTGCTGATTTTTTGACCAACAAAGAAGATAGACATGATGCGGTCGATTTTTATCAAATGGCAATTGAAGCACGCAAACAAATTCAAAGGGGGAAGCATTTAAATGAAAAAATGTAAAATTGCAATTTGTTTAGCGCTCTTGCTTGGCGTTGTTGGAGTATCTAGCGCTTCATACGCTCTTTCTGAGCAGTCCACTTATAAGGTCGCAGATAGAGCAGCAACTTAATATGATATTAAGAAACAACCCCATTTTGGACTTTACAAATGGGGTTTTTATTTTATCTTCTCAATTCAATATTTATTCCTGTGTTTTCATTTAAATCATATACTGCATTAATAAAACCGACAACCCCTATAAAAAGTAAAAAACCCTTGCTACGCAAGGGTTTAAGCTATGATTCCGACTGGGCTCGAACCAGCGACCTCTACCCTGTCAAGGTAGCGCTCTCCCAGCTGAGCTACGGAATCACGATATGTAAGTGTTTCTGGGTATATTATTGTCTTTCTGACAAGTTCTATTATATAACCTCCTCCCCTATTCGTCAACAGCTTTTTTAGAAAAACTTTTTTTCGGACTTGCTGTTCTGTTCATCGGCTATTATAATATGTCTTAATTTTCTAATAATAGGGGTGATAGAGGATTGCATTCTTTGATTTCTTCTGATGATGTTTGGGTTTTGTGGGGATTTATTGCGGTGTGGGCAGCAGTGAGCATCGGGCTGGAGCAGCGCTTTAAGTGGGCGTCCGCTGTGTCTGGCGCTATCATTGCGCTTTTAGGTGCTATGGTGTTTACAAATATAGGAGTTCTTCCTGTTGAATCGCCTGTATATGATACTGTTTGGTCTTATGTGGTGCCGCTGGCGATTCCCCTTTTGCTGTTTCAGATCAATGTGCGGCAGATTTTCAAGGAAAGCAGGCGTTTACTGTTTATTTTTCTGATTAGCTCCGTCGGAACTGTGCTTGGGAGCGTCCTTGCTTTTTTTCTGTTCAATCAGCATATTCCTTACCTCGATAAAATCGGCGGAATGATCAGCGCTTCTTATATCGGCGGCGGGATCAATTTTGCGGCGATGGCGGCGAAATTTGAGACGCCGGGGGAATATGTGTCGGCTGCCGTTGTGGCTGATAATATTATGATGGCACTTTTGTTTTTGATCTTAATCAGCATTCCTGCAGTGAAATGGTTTCAGCGGCATTATGCTATGCCGTTTGAAGAAAAAGTGAAAGCCGATGGAAAGAGCGGAAACAGTGCAGAAAGCTATTGGAAACGGAAGGACATTTCTTTAAAGGATATCGCTTTTAATACCGGTGCTGCTTTTGCGCTTGTTGCGGCTAGTGTGAAGATTTCCGGCTATTTTAAAAGCCTTTTTTCTCATCCCCTGTTGACCGGAACGCTTGGCGATCAGTATCTAATGCTTACGTCTTTAACGGTTCTTATCATTTTTCTTTTCCCGCGTTTTTTTGAAAGGCTCAATGGATCTCAGGAGCTTGGAACCTTTTTGATTTATTTATTTTTTGTGGTGATCGGCATTCCTGCAGATTTGCGCTTAATCGTCACCAATGCGCCTCTTATTCTATTATTTGTCTTAGTTGTTGCGATCAGCAATTTAACTGTTTCCTTAGCCGTCGGAAAATTATTCCGCGTGCGGTTTGAGGAAATTCTGCTCGCTGTCAATGCTGCTGTCGGGGGGCCTACGACAGCGGCTGCGATGGCAATTGCCAAGGGATGGCGTGAGCTTGTTGCCCCCATCATGCTTGTCGGTACGCTCGGTTACTTAATCGGGAACTATGTCGGCACCTTTTTGGGAAATTGGTTTTCTTCTTTTTTATAAAAAGGATAATTGCAGTTTCCTTAGAATAATGTAAGAAGATTGGGGAGATTACTGTATGCTAAAAGGAAAAAACATCTATGTAAGACCTTTAGAGGTAAAGGATGCGGAAGAACATCTGCGGCTGCAAAGCGAAAACCGGGATTTTTTTGAACAGTTTTCCATGATACGCGCAGACGATTATTATACGGTTGAAGGGCAAAGAAAACGAATAACTGAGTATCAGCAAAGACTGGAGAAGGATGAAGAGTATCATTTTGGCATTTTCACTGCGTCAGACAATACATTAATCGGCACGGTTTCGCTCTTTCAAATCATCCGCGGGGCGCTGCAAACGGCGTTCATCGGGTATTTTTTAGACAAAGCCCATAATGGAAAGGGCCTGATGACAGAGGCCGTCAAATTGATTGTTGATTTTGCGTTTCACGAATTGAAACTGCACCGTATTGAAGCCGGTGTGATGCCCCGCAATCTCGGATCGATGCGTGTATTGGAAAAAGCGGGGTTTCATAAAGAGGGCATTGCCCGTAAAAATGTGAAAATCAACGGCGTTTGGGAGGATCACCAAGTACTCGCGATTCTGAATCCAGATGATGAACAGTAAAAGAAGCCGGGCCATCCCCGGCTTCTTTTTTAACGAACCGCCACTGGCGCAATTTCTTTCAGCGCTTGTTCGAAATCACGTTTCAAATCATCTGCGTTTTCGACACCGACACTGAGACGGAGCAGTCCGTCTGTGATGCCGCGTTTTTCACGCTCTTCCTTCGGCATTGCCGCGTGAGACATCGTTGCCGGATAGGACAAAATCGATTCCACGGCGCCAAGGCTTACAGCAAAGACCGGAAGTGATACATTCTCTACTAATTTCTTAACGGCATCTTTGCTTTCAAGCTCAAATGATAGCACGGCGCCCGCTCCCGCCGACTGGCCTTGATGAATGTCAGCGCCCGGATGATCAGCCAGACCCGGATAATACACGCGTTTCACCGCCGGATGCTCCTGGAAAAATTCCGCAAGCCGCTGCGCTGTTTGGCTTGCTTTTTCTAAGCGGACCTGCAATGTTTTTAATCCGCGCAGCACAAGCCAGCAATCTTGCACGCCAAGGACGGCGCCGAATGCGTTTTGCAGCTTATACAGCTGCTTTCCAAGCTCTTCATCCTTGACAGCAGCCAGGCCTGAGAGCACATCGCTGTGTCCGCTCAAGAACTTTGTTGCGCTGTGAAGCACAATATCCACGCCGAGATCAAGCGGCCGCTGCAGTGCCGGTGTCATGAAGGTATTGTCCAGAAAGGTCAAACAGCCGTTTTCTTTTGCGAGCTGAACCACCGCTTTTATATCAGTAATCCCAAGTGTCGGATTTGACGGTGTTTCCATATAAATGACCTTCGTGTTTGGTTTGATATTCCGCGCCACTTCATTCATGTCCGTCATGTCGACAAACGTATGCTCAATGCCAAACCGGGTCAGCACCTCTGTCACCATGCGGAAGGTTCCGCCGTATACATCTTCTGTCACAAGAACGTGATCGCCCTGTGACAGAAGTAAAAATGCTGTCGAGATCGCAGCCATGCCTGAGCTAAAAGCCAATCCTCTCGTTCCGCCTTCCAGTGCGGCAATGGTTTCTTCGAGCGCTGTTCTTGTCGGCGTGCCTGAGCGGCTGTAGTCATATGCGCCAAACTCTTCAAATGAAGATTGATGAAATGTTGATGCATGCTGGATCGGCACACTGACGGCCCCTGTTGAACCGTCTGTTTTAAATGGATTGTGCACGAGCTGGGTTTCCAGCGTCCAATTGTGATTACTCAAATGAAACAGCTCCCTCTTTGACCTGACATAACGCCTGTTTTAGGTCTTCTTTTAAATCCTCCGCATGTTCAATTCCGACCGAAAAGCGCAGCAGACGATTGCAAACCCCGTTTGCGATGCGGATGTCTTCAGGAATATCCATGTGCGTCTGTGTGGCTGGATATGTAATAAAGCTCTCCACCCCGCCGAGGCTTTCCGCAAAACAAATGGTCTTCAGCGCTTTTAAAAACGGGTTCACCCACTCTTCTTTTTGCAGACGGAAGGACAGCATGCCGCCTTTTCCGGGATGCAGCACATCCGCAATTTCTTCCTGCTCTTCTAAAAACGCCGCAAGCTCCTGCGCGTTTGCCTGATGCTGGCGCATTCTGAGGCTCAGCGTCTTCATTCCTCTCATGAGAAGCCATGAATCAAATGGAGGCAGGACAGCACCGATGGCATTTTGGTGTTGAAACATTTCTTCTCCAAGCTGTTCATCTTTCACAACGACAAGCCCTGCAAGCAGGTCGTTATGCCCGCCTAAATACTTGGTTGCACTGTGTATCACAATGTCGGCTCCCAGCTCAAGCGGCTGCTGCAAGACCGGTGTGTAAAATGTATTATCAACGATCAGCAGAATACCGTGCTCTTTTGTGATCTGGGCGATCTTTTCAATGTCCGCCTCCTGCATGAGCGGATTTGTCGGCGTTTCCACAAACACCGCTTTTGTATTCGGCGTTATCTTGGAGCGTAAACAGTCTTCGTCGCTGAAATCATCATAATGAAAGGTCAAGCCGTATTTTTTCCATTCATTTTCAAACAAGCGGTACGTGCCGCCATATAGGTCGGATGAAACGATCAGTTCGTCTCCGCTTTTAAATAGCGCCATAATTGTTTGGATGGCCGCCATTCCCGAACTGAAGGCAAGCCCTCTCGCTCCGTTCTCTAAGCTGGCGATCGCGTCCTCCACAAGCTGGCGTGTCGGATTTTTTGTGCGGACATAATCAAATCCGGTTGATTCACCGATCCCTCTGTGGCGGTATGCTGTTGATAAATAAATAGGAGGACTCACTGTCCCCGTTACTTCGTCGCTTCGGTTCCCGATTTGGGCTAATTTCGTTTCAACATGCTGTGACATATAGCTGCACCTTCCCTTTTCAAAATAAAAAACCCCTTCTTCATAAGAAGAAGGGGTTTAAACGCTTCCTCTTATCTTCCAAGCATAAAACGCTTGCTGGATTTAGCACCTTGGCGCTTTGCACATATGCAAAACAGGCCGGTTGCTGAGGTTTCTAAGGGCCAGTCCCTCCACCTCTCACGATAAGAAATATCGATTTCAATTTTCTGATTGTTTTATATTAACTTAATTCGCAGTTTATTTCAATACTTTTTTCTTCGAGTTCCGAACGGTTTAAAGAGAGAAATTTCTAATAATTCATGGTACAATAATGGAAAACGCAAGAAAGTCTAGTTGTCCTGGAGGAATGTATTATGGCACCGAAAAACGGCACAGTGCAAGAAAAGAAATTCTTTTCGAAAGAGCTTAACGAGGAAATGACATTGCTCGTTTATCTGCCGTCCAACTACTCCCCTCTTTATAAATACCATGTTATTATCGCGCAGGACGGCCACGATTATTTCAGGCTGGGGAGAATTGGCAGGCAGGTCGAGGAATTGCTGTCCAAACGTGAAATTGACCGGAGTATTATTATCGGTGTTCCTTATAAGGATGTTGATGAACGCAGAAAAACCTATCATCCGGAGGGCTCCAAATTTTCGGCGTATAAACGGTTCATCGCCCATGAGCTCGTACCGTTTGCGGATGATGAGTATCCTACTTATCATGTCGGCTACGGACGCACGCTAATCGGCGATTCGCTCGGAGCAACCATATCGCTCATGACAGCACTCGATTATCCGAATATGTTCGGAAACATCATTATGCAGTCTCCCTATGTTGACAAGCATGTATTGGAGGCCGTGAAGCAATCGGACAATATTGAACACCTCTCTATTTATCACCAAATCGGCACGAAAGAAACTGACGTCCACACGACTGACGGGAACATTCTGGACTTTACAGAACCGAACCGTGAGCTGAAACAGCTGCTGGAGAAGAAGCTTTCAGATTATGAGTATGAGCCATTTGAAGGAGACCACAAATGGACATACTGGCAGCCGCTTATCACGCCGGCGCTGAAAAAAATGCTTTAATACTCAATCATACTTTATTTCCAGGAGGGACATAATATGAAATACGGAATCGTTTTATTTCCATCAAAAAACTCCAAGACCTTGCGAACTCTTACAGAAAGCGCTATGATCCGAGCTATTCCTTGATCCCGCCCCATATGACGCTGAGATCATCGTTTGAATTGGCGGAGGAGAAAGCCGATCAGCTAGTATCACATCTGAGAGCCATCGCAAGGGAGTCCCATCCGGTCGTTCTCAAATTGACAAAATACAGCTCATTTGCGCCTGTCAATAATGTCATTTACATCAAAGCAGAACCGACGGAAGAATTAAAAACACTCAATGAAAAACTATACACCGGTGTGCTGGCTGGTGAACAGGAATACGCTTTTGTCCCGCATGTGACGGTCGGCCAAAATCTTTCCGACGATGAGCATTCGGATGTTCTGGGACAATTAAAAATGCAGGAAGTGTCGCATGAAGAAATCATTGATCGTTTTCACTTACTTTACCAGCTTGAAAACGGATCATGGACCGTATATGAAACCTTTTTGCTAGGCAAAGGAGAATAATATTTGGAAGCAGTTATCGCAAAAAATGAACAACAAATGAAAGACGCATTTTATGTAAGAGAAGAAGTCTTTGTCAAAGAACAAAACGTGCCTGCTGAAGAAGAAATTGACGAACTTGAAAATGAGTCTGAGCATATCGTCGTATATGACGGCGAAAAGCCTGTCGGTGCCGGAAGATGGCGTATGAAGGACGGCTACGGCAAGTTAGAGCGGATTTGCGTATTGAAAAGCCACCGCTCCTCCGGTGTCGGCGGCATCATTATGAAAGCGCTCGAAAAAGCGGCCGCGGACGGCGGTGCTTCGGGCTTCATGTTAAACGCGCAAACGCATGCTGTTCCGTTTTACAAAAAACACGGGTATCGTGTGATTTCTGAAAAAGAATTCCTCGATGCCGGCATTCCCCACGTACAAATGATGAAAGACTAAACAGCATCCGGGTCTATTGAGATCCGGATTTTTTCAAGCACATAAAAAACCGTTCTCTGGATGGGACTGACCCCCGTTTTTAAGACAGGGATCAAAACACCTTTTAAACAGCCAATTGCCGATAATTTATCGGTGATTGGTTGTTTAGTTTCGTTTGAATACGGAAATTGTTATAATAATGAATGTATTCTATGACAGTGCGTTCTACGATGGCGGTCGTGGTTCGATCAATGCTGTTAAGATAGAACGTTTCAGACTTTAGTGAGGAATGAAACGATTCGATGGAGGCATTATCAGCGGGCGTCCCTTTACGGGACATGCTCATGGTAATGCCTTTTGTTTTAACAGCTTTCTGATACTCGTAAGATGTATACACAGATCCTTGGTCACTATGTAACACGCAGTTCTCAGGCAGTGTTGGCAGTTGATCAAGTGTGTGTAAGACAAAGTCTGTGTCCTGCTTATCTCCAATCGTAAAAGCAATCACTTCTCCATTGTATACATCCAATATACTGGAAAGGTACAATTGCTTCTGTCCATAAGGCAAATACGTGATGTCCGTTACTAGTTTTTCAAGAGGATGATCAGACTGAAAGTTCCGATCTAATATATTATCGACCACGGCATATGGCTGCCCATTCTTCTTGCGCTTTTTCACCTTAACCCGGCACTGCCACTGATTTTTCTGCATAATACGCTGAACCGTTTTATGGTTAATACACATTCCCTTTTTTAATATGGCTGTGATTTTTCGATATCCATATCGATACTTGTGCTCTCGGCACAACGTGCCGATTTGTTTTTCCAAATGGCGTTTGGGATGATCCTTCATCAGATTCTTCTTCCAACGATAATAAGACGCCCGAGAGATACCTAAATGAATACAGATATCCTGCACGGTCATTGTGCTGTGCAATATTTCTACAAGTTCGACTGACGTTTTGCTATCAACTTCCTTTCCAATTCGTTGTACTTTTTTAAAACTTCATTCTGTTGTCTCAGGTAACGATTCTCTGCCTGCAGTTTCTCTAATTCGGAAGAATACTCCGGACCTTTTCCATAAGTGTATTGCTTACCAACAGGCTGTTCAAATCGATGTGTATCACCAGCCTTATACCATCTGACCCATGTCTTAATCTGCGTATTATTTTTGATATTCAACTCCTGCATGATCTCTTTCATAGGTACGCCTGCCAATCTCATTTCTACAGCCTTCTGTTTCACTTCAAGCGGATAACTCACTCTTGTCCCCATAGAAAATACACCTCCAAGTCTAATTTCGGATAACAATCATCCGTTTTCAAACTTGAAGGTGTTTTTATTTGTCTCATCTTATGGGGTCAGTCCCGGATGCGAACGGTTTTTTATACATATCGATTAATATATGTGCCCATCCCTTTTTCTCGCAACATCTTATAAAGAGAGCGCTTACGTTTCATCTCGTTCACTTTTCTTTCAGCGGCCGTTTGATTCTCCTGCTGTTTCTCCAGTTCCTTGTATACCCGCTGAAATGGAACATAGTTGATTTTTTCGGTTCCGGCGTAATCCTGCTTATGACCGATCGTTCGATTTGCATATTGAGCGTATTGCTGGTTTTGAATGTGACCTGCATATATCATACGATACCCACCCTTCTGCTATCTCTTTTCCCTTAAACATACTTTTTGAAACACGTTTCTTTTGTTATGATAGTCTTTGTCTGTATTGAACACCTTTTTTTGATTGGGAGGACCCCTTTTTGAAATGCGCCCGACTGAATGATCGAACGATACATTTATATACATATTCGAGAGAACACTATCAATTCCTCTTTGAAGAAGGAATAAAAGGACATTTAGTTTGTTCTCATTGCGGAAAACCCGTTTTGTTAAGACTCAACATCGCTGATCCTCCGGAGTTTATCCACCGCCAGCCAGGCCACTTTCCGGCATGTGAAGAGGCCTGCGGAACGAAACCCGCTCAAGAGGAGAAAAAAGAAGAGTATCAGGAATCCGGTGTCTTTCGTTTGCCCAAGGGAAAAGCGATTGCGGCTGACTCGTCTCCAGCTGTCGCGGAATGGCAGCGGCCGAGAAGCATTAAACCCGGAACACCATTCGTCCAAAAAACAATAGAACCTGATACGAGCCTTTTTCCGTCTGTCGGCTTGAACACGGATCAGCTGAAAGCTGTCACGGAAACAGAAGGCCCTCTGCTTGTGCTTGCAGGTGCGGGAAGCGGAAAAACACGCGTGCTGACGGCTCGTGCCGCCCACATGATTGAACATTTAGGCATAGCGCCGGAAAATATGCTGCTTGTCACCTTTACGACAAAAGCCGTCGCCGAAATGAAAGAGCGCATGGCGAAGCAGTATGGATTACAGCCGGCAAAAGTCAGAAGACTTGTCACCGGAACATTCCACAGCTTCTTTTATAAAATCTTGTATCACTATGATTCTGCCAAATGGAACGGCGAGCATTTGCTGAAAATGGAGTGGCAGCGGGAACAATATATCAAAAAAGCACTCTATGAAGAAGGCATAGATGAAAAAGAGTTCCCCGTTGATCAGGCGCTGCAGCAGATCGGCTTTTGGAAAAACACTTATGTGCCGAATGAACGCATCCCTTTACAAGATGAGTGGGAAAAACAAGTCTATCGATTATATGAACATTATGAACGCCAGAAAAAAGAAAACAACCAATTTGACTTTGATGACATGGCTTCTGCCTGCTACGAATTGTTTATCAATCAGCCGGATCTTCTGGAACAATATCAATCTCGGTTTACTTATATATTGATTGATGAGTTTCAGGACATTAACCCGGTTCAATATAAAATCATGCAGATGCTCGCCAGCCCTGAGCAAAACCTGTGCTGCGTCGGGGACGACGATCAGTCTATCTACGCGTTTCGCGGAAGCAATCCATCTTTTATTCTTGATTTTCAGAAGGATTATCCCGGAGCGAAAACGATTTATTTAACCGCAAACTACCGGTCAACACACCCAATCGTTTCCAGTGCTGATATCGTTGTGAAAAAGAACAAAAACAGATATGCCAAAATGCTTGAAGCCGCACGCGATGACGTCCAGGTCCCTATGCTGTTTTATCCTTATGACGAAGAAGAAGAGGCCACAATGGTCGTATCCGATATCAAAGAAAAAATTCAAAACGGGGCAACCCCTGAAGACTTTGCGGTTCTCTACCGCACAAACAGCGGAGGCCGCGCCATATATGAAAGGCTTCATCATTCGTCAATTCCTTATACAGCTGACCGCGGTGTCCAATCGTTTTACAGCAGACGCATTGTCCGCCAGATTCTTGCATACTTGTACGCCAGCCAAAATGAGGATGACACTGAGGCGGTTAAGCACTTGCTGCCTGCCTTGTTCTTAAAGCAATCCGCTTTGAACACACTGAAGGCGCTCTCGATTACCGAGGACTGCTCCATGATTAAAGCGCTGGCCAAGCTCCCTGATCTGAAGCCGTTCCAGCTCAATAAAATCAAGAAAATCGTGCCATTTTTTGCAAGCCTCCGCACGATGAAGCCGGTTGAGGCAATCACCTTCGCCGAAGGAAAAATGGGCTTCTCCGAGTATTTAAAAAAACGGGGGAACGAAGGCAACAAGCTAGAAAAAGGCTCCGATGACCTGCGTGACATTAAAGTCGTCGCCAAAAAATTCAAAACCATTCCTGACTTTCTCGCCCACGTAGACCATATGAGGGCCGCCGAGAAAAACAAAACGGATGATAACGGCGTTCAGCTGATGACCATTCATCGCTCAAAAGGCCTTGAATTCAAAACGGTTTATGTGTTAGGCGCGGTTGACGGCTCGATACCGCACGATTTCTCATTAGAAACAGCGAGAAAAGGCGATGAAGCGGCTCTTGAGGAAGAAAGACGACTATTATATGTAGCCATGACCCGGGCCGAACAGCATTTATATTTGTCTTGTCCCGCCAACAGACGCGGCAAAACGGCCCACCGCTCAAGATTTTTGTATCCCCTTTTACAGCAAGTAAGACAGCCCTTGCATAACTAACAGCCCGGCAGTGATCTGCCGGGTCTTTTCTGTAAAAAAAGCCCGCTGAAAAAGTCAGCCAGGCCATCCGCTTATTTGTTATCCAGCATTTTAGAAATTGTGCCAAAATCAAGCTTTTCTTTGCCGCTTGTAATCGATTGAACAATTTTATCTTCTAATTCCTTTGGCACGCGTCTGTTTGCCAGCTGTGCGACACGGCTAATTACGCTGCGCACTGTGTTTTCATCTTTAAAATTGGCGTTTTGAAGAGAGCCGGCAAGATTCATGACATCCTTCATATTGACGCCTGTTTTCTTTTCAATATTTTTAAAAAATTGATTATCCATAATGCGCCTCCTTTAGGCGGAGTAATACGATATTATATGAACACCAATAAGTGATGTGCCTTTCTCATTCCATTTTTTCCTCGAATCAGTTTACAGACTCAAGGAAGCGCGGATTTTCCGCACTTCCTCTAACGTTTTAGCAGAAATAAGATGCACCTACGATGATAAGGAGAATGAACAATACGACTAGAAGAACAAATGTTGAACCATAGCCGCCGCCGTAACCGCCAGCATAACCGCCATAACAGCCGCCACCGCAGCTGCCGCCGTAGCCGCCGCCAAATCCGTATCCAAAGCCCATAGTTAAGCACCTCCTTTACTCTCTATACACTATGTGAGCCGCTTCAATCGGTTTGGATATACGCATAGGGCGATTGCGGATTTATAATTGTCCGTACTGGTCCTGGCGTTTTTTAAGGAAGGCTTCGGTTTTTTCTGCCAGCTCTTCAATTTCCTCTTCAAACGCCAGACCAGCTTCGTCAAATGCATCCAAGTCTTTTCTGATGCGGCTCATGATGTCTTCATGCTCTTTTTGCTTTTGTTCGTGAGGTTCATATTTGCCTTCAATCCATTTTTCGAACTCATTCACTAATATCCCCCCACTTATGATATATGCTGGACGAGACCACTCCGTTAAAAAACAAAAAACCGGAGCCCCCCCGGTTTTCGTTGTCAGGCTATTGAGGCTTTTTCTTTTTCTTTCCGCACCCGCAGCCTTTCTTTTTGATCTTTTTTGATTGATATGATGAATCTGTATATGGAGTTTTTTGGGAAGGTTTATTGAATTGATTCATGTCGTTCCCTTCCTTTCCTTATGTCATATATGCTACTTTATGCGTATTCTTGAAGAAAGTTGCTGGTGGCAATGCCTCATTCTTGCAGCCATTTTGATACGAGTGTTTCTATAATGCCGGCAAGACCGGCGATCGCCAGCAGTAAAATCAGCCACTGCGCCATTTGCGGAATCAAAGCCTGGAACAAAATCAAAAATCCGGCGCACCACACGCCTGTACACCAATAGCAGCTCAGCAATTCACCAACAAAGGCCCTGATGCCAGTCCCCTTGATGACAATATACGTTTCCACGTTCCCGTCCGCATCCTTTTCTTCCTTCTCTTCTTGAAACAGGCTGCGAAGCGGCGCCATAATCGTGTCAAACACCAGCAAGCGTGCGAGCCGGAAGACCGCAAGCGAAAGAAGAGCAATTGTCAGCCCATTGATAACCACTTGTTCACTCCTTTGCCAATCATGATCCCTTCACATATATGCAAAAACCCTATTCTTCATGAATTGTATCTTGTCCGGCGCAAAATTGGTTGTTTTTCTTATTCCGCTCTGCACCCCATTTGCATTATATAGAGTATGGATAAGAAAGGAGTGAAGGTTATGTCGATTGAAGAAAAAGTTGAATCCCTGCATCCTGCAATATTTGAGCAATTATCAAGCGAATTCGAGCAGCAGATCGAAGTGATTGATTGCGAAAATATCACAATAGATACATCACATATAACATCTGCCCTTTCTATACAAGCCTTTGTGACAACCATGATTATCCTGGCGACCCAGCTCGTCATCGCCGATGAGGATTTGGCTGACGCAGTCGCAAGCGAAATTCTTATTCTCGATAGCTCCCAAATCAAAAAAAGAACCATCATTAAAATTATCAACAGCCGAAACATCAAAATCACTTTGTCTGCCGACGAAATAATAACCTTTGTACAAATCTTGCTTCAGGTGTTAAACAGCATTCTCAATGAACTTGACGTCCTTTAACCCTTTCTTTTCACAAACTTAAAAGCCGAGGTGAGAAAAAATGTCAGATAACGATAAAATCAAAGAAGAGCTTGCAAAGCTTCCGGAAGTTGATCCGATGACGAAAATGCTGGTCCACAATATTTTTCTTAAACATGGTGTCACAAAAGACAAAATGAAAAAAGTATCAGACGAAGAAAAAGAAATGCTCTTAAATCTAGTAAAAGACTTGCAGGCTAAATCCGAAGCGTTAATAGAAAACCAAAAGAAGAAAAAAGAAGAAACAGCCGCACATGAGCAAAAGAACGAAAAACCGCTAAGCCGCCGAGAGCAACTCATCGAACAGCTCAGACAAAGACGGCAAAACAATAACAATTCAAATTAATCATAAAAAATAGGGCACTTCATCATGATATATGCCTCAGTCAAAGTAAGAGGCTCGCTCATTTAATAACAGTAAAAGAAAAGGAGGAATAGATATGGAAAGCAGACCATATTCTTGGGTTGCACTTGATCCTGACTGTGACCACCCGTTAGACGAAAAAGAAAAAAAAGAAGACAGAAAATGCAATTGCGATGTTTGCTGTAATGGCAATGGGTTTGGCAACGACAACGCCTTTATCGACCAAGATCTAGCTCAGGCAAATCTCAACAAACAAGTCTCCGATGAAACGATTATCATCAGAGATTCTTGTGACATCAATGTTACATCTACAGACGTTCAAGCCGTAACTTCAGTCGTAACAGCACTTAATGCAGCTGTCGTAACAGCTACTCTGACATCCATTGCAGATGGAGTAATTGCCGAATTAGTCGCACAAGATTTATTGCAACTTACAGCTAACAAACAAGTTAACCGCCAAAAACTTCTCATCGAATGCTCCCGCGGCGTAAATGTCTCAACAGTAGATGCCGATATCGCAACTCTTATCTCTACAGCAACAAACACCCTTGTAGCGATCCTAGTTATTACTCTTGTTCTCTAGAACCTAAAAGCAGAGCTAAAAACGCTCTGCTTTTTCTTATTTTCCAAGCATATGATGAATATATAGACGTTCACCCACACCAAGTGGGGCACGGGTACATATGTTGTTAAGGACTAAAGTCAAATACCCTATAAAGAAGGAGCTGAAATCAATGAGCTGCGGAAAAACCCATGGCCGGCATGAGAACTGTGTATGCGATGCAGTGGAAAAGATTTTAGCAGAGCAGGAGGCAGTTGAGGAACAGTGTCCTACTGGCTGCTATACAAACCTTTTGAATCCGACAATTGCAGGTAAAGACACAATTCCGTTTCTCTTGTTTGATAAAAAAGGCGGATTGTTCTCCACTTTCGGAAACGTGGGGGGATTTGTGGATGATATGCAATGCTTTGAGTCCATTTTCTTCCGCGTTGAAAAATTATGCGATTGCTGTGCAACACTGTCTATTTTACGCCCGGTCGATGTCAAAGGCGATACCTTAAGTGTTTGCCATCCTTGCGACCCGGATTTCTTTGGGCTTGAAAAAACAGATTTTTGCATCGAAGTGGATCTCGGATGCTTCTGTGCCATTCAGTGCCTGTCACCGGAGCTAGTTGACAGAACATCCCCTAACAGAGACAAAAAGCATCATCACAATGGATAAACACTTGTAAAGAGGAATCCCCTTCCAAACTCTATTACAGGTGCAAATCATTCAGCTGCCTCCGGCGTGAGGCAGCTGACTCTCCATCATTTCGCCAGTCTCAAGAAATTTATAAGGCAGGAGGGATAATATGAGCCAGAAAACATCAAGCTGCGTGCGTGAAGCTGTAGAAAATATTGAAGATCTGCAAAACGCTGTTGAAGAGGACTGCCCGACAAGCTGCCATTCAAAGCTTTTATCACCAACCCATTCGTTGGGCGATACAGTGCCTTTCGTGCTGTTTACATCAAAATCAAATCCTCTGGTCGCTTTCGGAAATGTTGGCGAACTGGAAAACGGACCTTGCTTTAATACTGTATTTTTCAGAGTGGAAAAAGTTCATGGCAGCTGTGCGACACTGTCATTATTAATCGCATTTGACGAACACAAACACATTTTGGACTTCACCGATAAAGATACGGTTTGTGAAGTGTTCCGACTTGAAAAAACGAACTACTGCATTGAGGTGGACTTAGACTGCTTCTGCGCAATCAATTGCTTAAATCCTCGACTAATTAATCGCACGCACCATTAATGAAAGACTGAAAAGCTTGCAGCTCTGCAGGCTTTTCTCTATGAAAATAAGCTGCCGGGAACATCTGCCGGGCAGCTTTTTTCGTTTCCATTAAAAACCGAGCGGGTGCAAGGAGGTGATTTCATCAATCGCCAGTTCAGTCGGCGCGCCGTTTCCAGTCGTGCGGAGCAGGACGGAATCATTTCTTCTACCGACAATCACGCCTCTGTACGTTCTTCCGTTGGCTTCAATCAAACAAAGCGCTCTCGGCATGTTATGGGGCAGCTTTGTTAAAAAATCAATTTTTTCGTGGATCGTCATCTTGCTCATCGGTTTTTTCACTTTTCTTGCCGGCGGTGCTTTTTCCTCCGCTTTGGCAGCATTATGGACAGCCTCCGGTTCTTTTTCAGGCTTCCGGGCCTCAAGTTCAAGTGCAGGCTCTTCCTTTTTTTCAGCTTTAGGAGGCTCGTGTTCAACGGTTTTTTCAACGGCTTGCGGCTCTGCTTTCTGTTCCTGCTGGTTCTTTTTATTCTCTGGCGCTCTCACCTCTTGTATTTGCTGGCTCACTGGCTCAGCAGCAGGCTTTTCCTCTGCTTGTTTGATATCCGTTGGCACGGCTTCCTCCTGCTGTTTCTCATGGTAGGCAGGCTTTTCCTCTGCTTTTGGCGGATCGGGTTTGTCGGTCTTTTTTTTGATGACGATCTCCTGCATGGATGACCTTGTTGTTTCTGCGTAATCCGGCTGAACAATATACATGAGCGGTTTTTTATCCGCGTTTCGTTTCTTATTAGACATCTTCATCCCTCCGATTGTGTCATATTCTATCTATATGACAGAAAGCTGAAAATCAGAAGAAATAAAAAAGCAATCCCTGTTTGGGATTGCTTGCCATGATCCTGCCTTAGCGGGCAGTGATATGGAAACCTGAATCAACGTGAAGATTTTCACCTGTAATGCCTCGGGACATATCGCTGAATAAGAACGCAGCTGTATCGCCTACTTCTTCAGGTGTTGTCGTGCGGCGAAGCGGCGCACGCTCTTCGATGTCTTTTAAGATCGAGTTGAAATCGCTGATGCCTTTAGCAGACAATGTTCTGATCGGGCCTGCGGAAATGCTGTTGACGCGGATATTTTCTTTTCCTAAGTCGGCAGCTAAATATTTCACACTTGCATCAAGAGAAGCTTTCGCTACACCCATGACGTTGTAGTTTGGCATCACAAGCTCTCCGCCAAGGTAAGTCAAAGTGACAATGCTTCCGCCTTCAGTCATCATCGGACGAGCCGCTTTGACAACAGCTGTCAGAGAGTATGAGCTGATGTTATGAGCCAAAAGGAAACCGTCACGATTTGTGTTTAAGTATTCGCCGACAAGCTCTTCTTTGTTGGCAAACGCGATACAATGCGCGATACCGTGGACCACACCGACCTGCTCCTTAATGCTTGCGAAGCAAGTTTCGATTTCCGCGTCGTTTGTGACGTCGCAAGGAAGAATAATGGAGTCATTGCGTTCTAATGTTCCGGCAAGCTCTTGAACTGATTTCTCCAGGCGTTCTCCTGCGTATGTGAAAATCAAGCGTGCTCCCGCTTCATGCAGAGAGCGCGCAATTCCCCATGCGATACTGCGTTTGTTGGCAACTCCCATCACGACAATGTTGCGGCCTTCAAGTGAAACATTCATATGTATAAAGCCTCCTATATTTTATAAAGACATAGTATTAGTACCTGATCTTAATTCTTATCATATCATAACCTTGTCCAGATGAAAAGCGCATACAACGACAAACATGAAAGAGACCACCATCAGCTGGTGATCTCATTGGCTTGTTTTAAGCTGTTTCGTTTAAAGGCGAAATGGTTTGTCGGTCCGTGGCCCGATCCGATGCCAAGCGTATGTTCCACCGCTTCGCGGACAAAGTTGGCCGCAACCTCGAAAGCCTGATGGATGCTGTCTCCTTTAGCGGTTTGAGCTGTTAATGCCGTAGCAAAGGTGCAGCCTGTGCCATGCGTATGTTTCGTATCGATATAAGGATGGCTAATTTGCATAAACATGCTCCCATCGAAAAGAAGGTCAGTAATGTGATTGTCCTCAGGCTGGTGCCCGCCTTTGATAATCACGTTCTGCGCCCCCATCTCGACGAGCTGCTCCGCTGCTTTTTTCCGGTCATCCAGTGAGCGGATTGTCATTCCAGTCAGCGTTTCTGCTTCCGGCACATTCGGCGTAATCGTGTAGCTTCTCGGAATGAGCAGCTCTTTTAAGGTGGCAACTGATTCATCATGCAGCAAGGATGCACCGCCCTTTGCAATCATAACTGGATCAACAATCACACGGTTAAACCCGTACTCGTCAATTTTTCTCGCCACTTCTTCAATCATTTCCGCATTCCAGAGCATTCCCGTTTTTACGGCGTCTGGTCTCAAATCTTCGGCAACAGCGTCAATTTGCTGGCTCAGCGCCTCCACAGTCAGCGGATACACCCCATGCACGCCAAGCGTATTTTGAGCGGTTACCGCCGTAATGGCAGACATGCCGAAAACATCAAGCTCCTGAAAGGTTTTAATATCGGCCTGTATCCCTGCGCCGCCGCCTGAATCAGAGCCGGCGATTGTCATTGCTTTATAAATCGTCATTACACTACACTCCTTAAAATTACCCGATCCATTTATGATAAATGGATTTTGCCCGGGCAATATCATTCGTTCCATGGATCAATGCTCTGCCGTCCCGGAACAGCACCATTTTCATATCATCCGAGCGGCAGGAAATTAAATACGGGTTCGCGGCTACATGAAGCCCTGCTTGCTTCAGCTGGCCGGCCAGCACTTCAAGATCCGCTTCTTTTGTGAAGGATGATCTGATTTGCACCGTGTTCCTGCCGCACAATACAGCCGCTTTTGTTTGGTTCTCATATGACAAAAACGGAAATTCCTTTGTGCCACAGCTTGGGCATGCGTCATGTTTGAGGCCTGCCACTCTCACCTCTGACCGTTCGTTTTTCCACAAGTCAAAAGAGCGCAGCAGTGGCTCGCACTCCTCTCCTGTCAGCAGCTTCAGGGCGTCTGTCACCTGAAAGACCGCTACCTGCATAACAGCCGGGCTGATGATGCCGGCTGTGTCACATGTCGCTCCGCCAATCGGAAGTGTATCAAGCAAGCAATGCAGGCAGGGGGTCGATCCCGGCACTACGGTAAAGGTAAGACCGTAGCTCCCTACACAGGCACCGTAAAGAAAAGGAATGCCTTCTTTTACCGCAGCGTCATTTACGATCAGGCGGGTTTCAAAATTATCGGCCGCATCCACTATGATGGAAGCATCCTTAATCAGCTCGAAGATATTTTCAGCTGTCACATCCATGACAAGGCCCGTCACATCAACATCGCTGTTAATCGAACGGAGGCGATGCTCAGCAGCGGCCGCTTTCGGCATTTCTTTTTTGACATCATCTTCTGTATACAGCTGCTGGCGCTGCAGGTTGCTCCATTCCACATAATCTCTGTCGGCAATCTTCACAGAGCCGACACCCGCTCTGACCAGCATTTCAGCACTCGCTGTTCCAAGCGCGCCGGCGCCGATAATCACGGCGCGCGATTCTTTCAATTTCTTCTGGCCGGCTGGGCCGATCGGAGCAAACAGCTCCTGTCTGGAGTACCTGTCCGTCATACAGGAAGACCTTCTCCCGGACTGCTTGCCGTTCCGTATTGCTTAAGCGGAATGCGTCCCGCCTCATAAGAAAGGCGTCCCGCTTCCACCGCGAGCTTCATCGCACGCGCCATTTTCACAGGATCATTCGCGCCAGATACAGCCGTATTGAGGAGTACGCCGTCCGCTCCAAGCTCCATTGCGTATGCCGCGTCTTTAGGCGATCCGATGCCGGCGTCCACAATGACCGGCACTTTTGCTTGTTCAATAATAAATGACAGATTCAAAGGATTTAAGATTCCTTGTCCAGAGCCGATCGGAGATGCACCAGGCATGATGGCATGAACGCCAAGCTCTTCCAGCTTTCTTGCGAGCACAACATCATCTGATGTGTACGGGAGCACGATAAACCCTTCTTCAAGAAGCTGTTCGGACGCTTTTAATGTCTCAACAGGATCAGGCA
Source organism: Bacillus vallismortis (assembly GCF_004116955.1). Classification (NCBI taxonomy): domain Bacteria; kingdom Bacillati; phylum Bacillota; class Bacilli; order Caryophanales; family Bacillaceae; genus Bacillus; species Bacillus vallismortis. The sequence goes on from NZ_CP026362.1 coordinate 2,270,389, forward strand.
GCAAGGAACGTCCGCACCCGATGACTTCCACTTTAATCATGTCACAAAGTCCTGACGCTTTCGCCAGCCTCGCGATCCGTACCGCTTCTTCAGCGGTGCTGGCGCCCGCTGTATTCGGCAGAAGCGTATATTTGGATAAATCAAGCTGTTCCAGAAAATTAGGCTGAGACGCTTCAAAGATGTTCATTCTCCGCACAGCAAATGTTAAAATATCAGACTCGGAAACGGCCACCGCTTCCTTTTGGATGTCAAACGATGGGTATTTCCCCGTCCCCAGCAACAATCTTGATTGAAATGATTTCCCGCCAATGGTTAACATGCTCATCCGCCTCCTACAAAATGGACAATTTCAATGACATCGCGATCACAAAGCTCAACTTCGTGATAATGTTCTTTGCCGATAATTTCTTTATTTCTTTCAACGATAACGATTTTATTTTCAAGCTGATAGAACGCCAGCAGGTCTTGAATTGTACCTTTGTCTTTTTCCCACTTCACGTCTTTACCGTTCAGCTGTAGCATCATATCTGAACCGCCTCCTTGCGATCAATTCGGAATGCGTGCAGCCAGTCTGGATTGACCTCCTTATTCATGATGAGATCACTGACCAAAGCGCCGGTTGCCGGAGCAAGCAGAATCCCATTTCTGAAATGGCCCGCCGCAAATACAATACGGCTGTCCTCAGGGTGTCTGCCGATGTACGGTTTTCCGTCCTTTGTTCCCGGACGCAATCCAGCCCAAAAACGATCCACCTTCATATTCTGAATGGCCGGCAGCATCGTTTTTGCTTTTTTCATAACCGATTCCAGCCCGCCAAGATCCGGTGTTTCACTCCAATCACCCGGCTTCATTGTCGCGCCGACAACCAGTCTGCCACTTTTTCTCGGTACGATATAGCAATGGTCATGGTAAAGTGTTTTTGTCAGCGGTATCTCATCATTCCAAACAGACAGGCACTCCCCTTTTACAGGGAAAAATGAGTGATTCAGCCCAAGCTGCCTAAAAAACATTCCGCTCCACACCCCGCTGGCAACCGCGACATGATCCGCCCATACATAGCCATTCGGCGTTTCGATGGACAGCGCTTCACCGCCACGTTCCACATTGAGGACGGGCGTATGCTCAAAAATCTCAGCCCCAAGCGCTTTTGCCGCTTTCACATATGCCTTGCAAACAAAATAAGGCTCAACATGCACATCATCTTGAATAAAGGCTGCCCCGAAAATGTCACCTGACGTATAAGGCTCTTTTTCTAAAACTTCTTCTTTTGTATGCCAGCTGACAGAATCCAAGCCATCCATCTTCCTCAGCCGCAGCATGTCTTCTTCAGAAAACGCAAGCTTAAACATCCCGCCGTTATGCTGCATGATATCAATACCCGATATGGTGTAAAGCTCTTCCCCAAGACCTTTGTACAGACGCTGGCTGTGCATGGCGAAATCAAAAAACGCGTCACGTTCCTCGCATTCGGCATGGGCGCCCAGCATTCCGGCAGCAGCGCTTGTTGTTCTGCCGCCCATTGTCCCGCTTTCAAACAAGGCGATTGTTTTGTTTTCCTTTGCTAAATGATAAGCAATCGCGGAACCGATAATCCCGCCTCCAATGACAATTGCATCATAATGCCTTTTCATAGCGCATCTCCTTTAGCGTACGGGAATATTGTCTGGCAGCTCCCAAAGGATCAGCGGATGAAAAAATTCCCGACATGACAGCGATCCCGTCTGCCCCCGCTTGTTTTACGCCTCTTAATCTGCCCGGTGCCATCCCGCCAATCGCAATAACCGGGATGGACACCCGCTGCTTGATAGTTGACAGCAAAGACAAGCCTCTGCCTTCAAGGCCCTTTTTACAATCCGTTTCAAACACATGGCCGAACAACACACAGTCCGCATCTTCCTTTTCTGCTTGAATCGCTTCCTCCAGTGAATGCACCGACCGCCCGATATGAAGGTGCGGAAATCTGGCTCTGACCTGCTTCGGTGAAAAGCTGCTGCTCGGCAGCTGCACACGATGAATCGCTGAAAAAAGCGCAATATCCACTCGTCCGTTCATGACCAATTTCCGCTTATCAACACCGCTTTCAGATAAAAGCTCAATCAATTTCAAAATGTCAGCCGCAGATTTAGACCGCTCTCGAATGTGTATGCAATCCACTTCATTCTGAATGGCTATGATGACTTCCGCTAACACTTCAACCGGCTTGCAGTCATCAGTTATGGCGTGAAGCTCCAAGTTCCTCCACCTCTTTTACGCCGCGGTCGGACCAGCCTTCTTTTCGATTGGCCATCCCCCAAAATTGATACTCATAAAAGCTTGAAATAACAAAATTCTCTTTCATCTTGGCACGCACTTCCTCCGTGCTGTTTTCCGCCAGCTCATCAAAGCGGTTGATTTGTTCTTCGACCTGCTGTCTGAACCAGTCACCGCCGTATGTGCTGATCCACTTCTGATAAATCGGATGCCCCGGATCACATGTCAGCAATTTCTCGCCAACCTCGTAATACAGCCAGTAGCACGGCAGAAGGGCTGCTAAGATCTCAGCAAAATTCCCGCTCAAAACCGAACGGTACATATGGGATGTATATGAGTACGCCGTTGGAGACGGCTTAAAGGCCTTACGCTCTTCCTCACTGATCTCCAACAGCTCCGCAAACTCGCGGTGAAGCGCCATTTCCGCCTCATATGTACCTTGGGCGTGGCTTGCCATCCGTCCCGTTGTATAAAGGTCCTTCGCATAAGCGGCGCCAAACGATTGCACCTTCGCAAAATGCGTTAAATAATAAGAATCCTGAAGCACGTAGTATTTAAAACGGTCAATCGGAAGCGTTCCATCACCGATTCCCTGAACGAACGGATCGACAAAGCTCCCTTCCCACCATTCTGCGGCTGCACTGCGGCATTCTTCTGAAAATTTCACACGTCATTCCCCCTGTCTGATAAATAAAAAAACCACTTTCCCGCAAGGAAAAGTGGTTTGGAATTGGCATAGTAAACGAACACAAATACCGCTCCACTTCCCTACGCAGGTCTGAACCTGTTCAAGTTATGAGGGTCTAAAAGTCACACTTTTATCTCAGCCCTTATGAAGGACACCCCTAGTGGTTATACAAATACATATTGAATTGTTCTGCATCTCTATATTAACACGAATCCCTATTTGGTCAAGGTTTATCCTTCCAACGATTTCTTAAGTTCCGTTACATACCCCCGAGATCCGGTGACAATTAAGCGGTCACCCAATTTCAGCCTTGTATCCCCATGAGGAACGATGCTGTCCACACCTCTGAAAATCCTGACAAAGATGACATCGCCTGTAAAAGGGAATTCCCGCAAAATCACACCGTCGTATGTGCTGTTTTCCATATTAATTTGATACAGCGAAGACTCTTCGTTCGTGAGCAGCTTCATGACACCAGGCGCTTCTATTAGCGCGCGAAGCAGTGTTTTTGTCGACAGCAGCATAGAAAAGATGTTGATTCCCTGCTCCTTCAAAGTTGCTTCATTTTCGGGTGATCCGACGCTGGCAATCACTCTTTCTGTTCCTTTTTCTTTTGCAAGTAGTGCAATCTCCGCATTCATGTCTTCATTCCCGGTCGCAACAACCAGGATATCCGTATCAAAAATGCCGAGTGATTCAAGCGTCCCGTGTTCATAATTAGAAATCGCTTCAACAGAAAAAACTGATTCCGACAGCTTTTCCTCCGCGTTCTCTTGATAGACATGCACAACACGCACGTCATACTCCTCTTCCGGCAGTTCAAGAGTAACAGGCAATGTCATTTGGTTTGCGCCGATAAACGTAATGGTCTTTTTCTCCTCCGGCTGCTCCTCCCGTTTGTATAATTTTTTAAAGAAGACCGGTGAAAAAATACTGGCAATGACGGCTACTAACGTCAGCGCTCCTGACATATTTGCGCTGATCACGTGAAGCTGCTGGCCGATTGTCGCAGCGGCAATCACGAGAGAAAGCGTTGACGTCAGCAGAAAACCAGACGCCAAAATGGTGCGGTTATCATACCACTTCTTCAAGTACAGGACGGGAATAATTTTGCTGACTAACAGCGCCAAAAGCAGAAGCGGGATCATGATCAAAATTTTCGGATCTTGGAAAAGGGTCCAAATATCCAGCTTCACTCCGACCATCACAAAGAAAATCGGAATCAAGAACCCATAGCCGAATGAATCCAGCTGCTGAACAAGTTCTTTATTTGGCGAAAGAAGGGAAACGAGAACCCCCGCTAAGAAAGCGCCGAGAATATTTTCCGCCCCAAGTGATTCAGACAGGGCAACGAGTACGATAATTAACGTAAAAATGGCACGCGTCCCAATCTGAATCGTCCCTTTTGACATAGACTCAACAAATGAACGATGTTTAAAGACCCGGCCGAAAAAGTAAAGCACCACTCCGGCTGCAAACAGGATCATCAAGAGCCACATGTTTCCGCTGTCTTCTCCGTATAGAGAAGAAAACACGGCAAGAAGAATCATCGTGACCAAATCAGCAATAACGGCAACAAGCAAAATAATCTGCCCGATATTTGAATTCATGATCCGTTCTTCTTTTAACGTTGGAACGACAACGCCTAACGAAATCGTTGAGATAATGAGCGTCATTAAAAACGCATTTTCGATAAATCCTGCCAAGACGAACCCATAGGACAGCAGCAATGATAAAATAAATATACCGGCAAAAATAACGGACGCCGCAGCAAACGTATTGGGCACCGCTTTGCCGTTCGGCAGGAGCTGCTTTTTCTTTCCTTTCTCAAACGATGAAAAATCAATTTCAAGCCCACTTAAAAACATTAAAAAGATAAATCCGAGCAGAGAAAGCGTCTCAAGCCATGTATCGCCCTCGACAACTAAATTAAGACCGCTTTTTCCGATAATCAGCCCCATAATGATTTCTGCAACAACAACCGGGATGGTCAGTTTAAAGCGATGCAAAAGGATGGGTGTCAAAAATGCAACGATAAGTACAACAACTAAAGATGCGACAGATGAATGCGCCATAATCAGAACCTCCTTTTTAAGTCAGGGTTATTTCAGTTCTCAATCAAAGAACAAAACCTCATTTTAAAAAAACATAACGCGATTTTAACAAGGATGGTGATAAAAAATAAAGTAAAAAGGTCTTATTTCTTGTTTAGAAAATAATTCTTCTATATTTTGCACATAAAAGCCTGTGATGACTCACAGCACTTTGCTCCATAATAAATAAAACAATCGGCAAGGAGGATCACGCATGGCTTACGATATCATCAGCGATATTCATGGCTGCTATGATGAAATGATGGCATTAATCCAAGAGCTTGGCTATTCAATAAAAAATGGAGTACCTGTCCACGAAGAAGGAAGGATGCTCATTTTTGCTGGAGATTTAACTGACAGAGGACCGAAATCGATAGAGGTCATCCGCTTTGTAGCCGGCGCTTACGAAAAAGGCGCTGTGCGTTATGTTCCTGGAAATCATTGCAACAAGCTGTACCGCTACTTAAAAGGAAATCCCGTGAAAGTCATGCATGGCCTAGAAACTACAGCCGCAGAGCTTGAGGAACGATCTAAAGAAGAAAGAAAAACAATCAGCGATCAGTTTATGAAGCTGTATGAAAAGGCGCCGCTTTACGACATCTTACATAACGGAGAATTAGTTGTCGCCCATGCTGGCATAAAGGCTGACGATATCGGCAAATATACCCGCAGAGTGAAGGACTTTGTGCTTTACGGCGATGTAACGGGTGAAACGTACCCGGACGGCAGACCTGTCAGACGTGATTGGGCTGCATCCTATAGCGGAAGCGCTTGGGTGGTATACGGACATACACCTGTGAAAGAGCCTCGAATAGTCAATCGCACCATCAACATTGATACAGGCTGCGTGTTCGGAAATAAATTGACAGGCTTTCGATTCCCAGAAATAGAAACCATCTCTGTTCCAAGCTCCCTGCCTTATGACGAATCGAGATTTCGTCCCATATAAAAAGGAGAGAATCAATGATTCTCTCCTTTTATCAGGTCTTTCATATCTTGAGGCAATGTAGCATGAAACGTCATGCTCTCCTGCGTCAGCGGATGGATAAATGAAAGCCGCTCGCTGTGAAGGGCCTGCCGGCCAATTTCCCGTCTCGTTCCGCCGTACAGTGTATCGCCGCACAGCGGATGCCCGAGGTAGTTCATATGTACACGAATTTGATGGGTTCGGCCTGTCTCAAGCTGCAATGTCACCATTGTGATCTCATCAGTGGCATGTGTGACATGAAAATGGGTAACAGCCTTCTGGCCTTCCGGTGTCACCACCCGTTCAATAATACTGTCAGGATGTCTGCCAATCGGAGCATCGACAGTTCCTTCCACCTGTGTCATCCGCCCGTGAACCACTGCCATGTACCGGCGTCTCACAAGCCCGCTTTTTTGCGCTGACGATAAAATCGAGTGGGCAAAGCGATGCTTGGCAACAAGCATGAGACCTGATGTATCCCGGTCTAGCCGGGTGACAAGATGAACTGTCGCCAGCACTCCATTTATTTGATAATGATGGATGATTCCATTTGCAATGCTTCCGGATGGGTGCTCTCTCGAGGGAATTGATGATACATACGGCTGCTTGTTCATCACAAGCACGTGCTCATCCTCATACAGGATATCGAGCGGAACAGGTTCTGCCAATAACGTGTCGCTCACCTGTTCCTCGGGAAACTTCACGACAAGAAAATCTCCCTTTCGCAAAACGTATTTGACCGTTACATGTTCACCATTGATCAGCAGGTCACCCCCGGCAAACTTGATATCGGTTAACAGACGTTTCGAAATTCCCAGTTTGCCGGCGTATTCTTTTACAGTCATTCCGTCTTCAGCAGAAGTAATGTTCTTTCTGATAATAAATGGTTCCACGATACGTCCTCTCTATTCACCTTTTCCGATAAACGAATCCTGGACTCTTTTCCAAAATGGAAACGGACGAAATCTCGCAAACCTCACATTTTCGGATGCAACCTGGCAGCGGATCGACTTCACGTCCTTATGAAGAAGGGTTAAATGGTCAATCGTCACTTGAAAGTCGACTTCGTTTCTCGGTTTAATCATGCAATCATGATGGGAAGGCAGAAGCAGCGGCGATCCGACCGTCCGGAATACACGGTTATTAATAGAAGCCATTTCCGCGAGTTGGATCGCTCTGATAGACGGATGGATAATTGCTCCGCCCAGCGCCTTATTATAGGCTGTGCTGCCGGATGGCGTTGACAAGCAAAGGCCGTCGCCCCGGAAGGTTTCAAAGAGCTGTCCCTTGATTTCCACATCAGCCACAAGGCTTCCTTCTATGCTTTTAATCGTACATTCATTCAATGCTAAATATCTCTCTTCCCGATCGTTTTCGTGATAAGTCACAATCACTTCGAGAAGCGGATATTCGACTGTATGATAAGGCGTTTTCGCAATCGCGAGAACAAGCTTTTCAATTTCATGAGGAACCCAGTCGGCATAAAACCCCAGATGACCCGTGTGAACGCCGACAAATGCCGTTTTGTCCAAGCGGTCGCTGTATCTGTGAAAAGCATACAAAAGCGTTCCGTCGCCTCCGACTGAAATGACGATTTCCGGTTCATTTTCATCCAGTTCCATATCAAAATCCAATAAATACGCCTGTATTTTGCTCTTCAGCGTATCAGAAACTTGATCTCCTTTTGATGATACGGCAAATTTCATGCTTTTCTTCCCCTTTACTATTGTTGCTCGCTTCCTTTTTTCTTTCTTGAAAAGGCAGCTTGAGCCTCCTGTATTTCACCCCTGATCTCCGACATCTCTTCATCTAGCCGGGAAGCAGCTTCAGATGCGCGCTGAAGCCTTAGTTTCACTTTTTCAGGAATGTTTCCGCTGTATTTATAATTCAATGAATGCTCAATGGTCGCCCAAAAATTCATCGCCAGCGTACGGATCTGTATTTCCACGAGAACATGCTTTTCTCCGGACACCGTCTGTAAAGGATAAAGCACGACAAGATGATATGACCGGTATCCGCTCTCTTTATGTTCCGCAATATAATCCCTCTGATCCACAACGGTGAAATCTTTTCTGGCGAAAAGCATCTCTTTTACGATTTGGATGTCATCGACAAATTGGCACATGATTCTAAGGCCCGCGATATCCTGCATGGTTTCAATTTCATGCAGCGGTATGCTTTTCTTTCTCGCTTTTTCAAGTATGCTCGCCACAGGCTTGACGCGTCCGGTCACAAATTCGATCGGCGAATGTTCGTCCTCGTATTCATATAGTGTGCGAATCCCCTTGAGCTTCACTTTCAACTCTTCGACAGCCTGGCGGTACGGCACTAAAAAACGCTCCCATTGTTTGTCATCCATCATACATCCCCCAATTCCGAACCGGTTTCTATAAAAATACGCTCTTCACTTTGTCTTCCATTTCTTCTCCATAGTTTACATTATCTTTAATATTTTCTAAAAGATACTCTAATTCATCATGCAGGCCGGCCAGTTCTATTGATTTGTCTCCCGCCTCTAAAACAACCGGAATTCTTTGTGCATGCGCCTGCTTGAGTTCCGGCCACATATGTTCCTTTATAATGGCATATTCAAAAGAATCAGCTAATTCAAGTATGTATACAAAAGCAAAGTTGTCAGAATCAACAAGCATTTGACCTGACGGCTTGCGTTCCGCTTCATTGCCTTCTGTCTCACAGACAAGGCGAAGCTGATCATCCGATAATGTTGCGTTCAAGATTTCGATTCTGTTTTGCATAATGCTCTCCTTTTCCAACAAAAGTACAGTTTCATTTTATCATATCAAGCTTGATATTGATAAACGTAACATCTAAAGAGATAATAGTAAAAATAAGATTTACGGGGCGGAAAGGAAGAAAAACATGAGCCAAGAAATTGAGATAGAATTCAAAAACATGCTAACCAAACAGGAATTTGACAACATAACAGCGGCACTCCAGCTGACAGAAAAAGATTTTACAGACCAAAACAATCACTATTTTGACACAGACAGCTTTTCACTGAAACAAAAACACGCTGCGCTTCGGATCCGCAGGAAAAACGGCGAGTATGTCCTGACATTAAAAGAACCTGCAGACGTGGGGCTTCTGGAAACGCACCAGCGGCTATCAGGGGTATCAGATCTTGCTGGTTTTTCAATTCCCGAAGGCCCTGTGAAAGACCAGCTGCATCAGCTTGAGATTGATACAGATACCATTCAATACTTTGGATCTTTAACAACAAACCGTGCTGAAAAAGAAACAGAAAAAGGCTTAATAGTTTTAGACCACAGCCGATATTTAAATAAAGAGGACTTTGAAATCGAATTTGAGGCGGCAGACTGGCATGAAGGCCAACAAGCCTTTGAGAAGCTGCTTCAGCAATACAGCATTCCTCAGCGAGAAACCAAAAATAAAATTTTGCGTTTTTATGAAGAAAAACGAAAGTCTATATAAGGTGGAATGACATCGTGAACGTAACGAATTGGGCATCTTTACTTCAGCTTCAGGCATTACAGTCCATATCTAATGCACGCAGCACAGGCACTCAAAATGATGCGGAAAGCCCGCTCTCAAGCTTCAGCTCTTTACTCAGCCAATACACAAACGGCTTGACGATACAGCAGCAAGCAACAGCACCTTCTGCACAGTCAATCCCGCTCAACCTGCAGAACAACGCTAGTTCAACAGCGCCATCACTGCTTTCAGCATACGGGCTTCAATCATATACAAGTAGCCATTCAGGCTATATCACAAAAGCGGCAGAAAGCACCAAAACAGCTGCTGCTGATGTATCTACAAACAAACAAGAAACAAAACGGATCAGTTCGGGAGACTTCTCCATAGACAGCGCGATTAAAAAAGCCGCTGATAAATATGGCGTCGATGAAAAACTAATCCGCGCCGTCATTAAGCAGGAATCAGGCTTTAATGCAAAAGCTGTCAGCGGAGCAGGCGCGCTTGGCTTAATGCAGCTGATGCCGTCAACAGCACGCTCACTTGGCGTTTCCAATCCACTGGACCCGCAGCAAAATGTGGAAGGCGGAACGAAATATTTAAAACAAATGCTGAATAAATACGGCGGCAATGTGTCTATGGCATTAGCGGCTTACAACGCCGGACCGGGAAATGTTGACAGATACGGCGGCATTCCTCCTTTCAAAGAAACGCAAAACTATGTAAAAAAAATAACTTCAGCCTATTACGCGTAACCAGAGCGGCTTTTGCCCTCTGGTTTTTTTGCGAAGTGAAATCCTACGCATTCCTGATTTTTATGTGATATGATATGAAATACAAACCTCGGCTCTCAGCCGAAACTAGCCATCAAACGCATAAAAGGCAGTTTGTTTGTAGAAATGATGCCTTGTTGCTAAAATAAATCATAGATGAAATGCAGTACTATATAAAATTACTTTTTGCAATAGGATTTATGATTCCTATTAGCCATATTTAAAGGAGTAGTCAACATGGGACAATCGTTTAACGCACCTTATGAAGCGATTGGAGAGGAACTTCTATCGCAACTTGTTGATACTTTTTATGAGCGTGTCGCGTGTCATCCTTTGCTGAAGCCGATTTTTCCAAGCGATTTAACAGAAACCGCCAGGAAACAGAAGCAATTTTTGACTCAGTATTTAGGCGGGCCTCCGCTTTATACTGAGGAACACGGCCATCCTATGCTCAGAGCAAGACATCTTCCCTTTCCAATTACAAACGAGAGAGCTGATGCGTGGCTCAGCTGTATGAACGACGCAATGGACCATGTAGGGCTTGAGGGCGATATTCGTGAGTTTTTGTTTGGCCGGCTGGAATTGACAGCAAGACATATGGTGAATCAAACGGAAGCGGGGGATCGATCATCTTGACAAACTATCAGCATGAGCAATACTTCGCCCATTGTCACGGCCATCCAAAAAAACCGCTTGAAATTTATATGTTTGTAGACCCTTTATGTCCTGAATGCTGGTCCTTAGAGCCCGTCATGAAAAAACTGAAAATCAGATACGGACGTTTTTTCACTTTGCGCATTATCGCTTCAGCGAGCCTTACCGCGTTAAATAAAAAACGAAAAAAGCATCTTCTTGCAGAGGCATGGGAAAAGATCGCAAGCCGCTCCGGCATGTCGTGTGACGGCAATGTCTGGCTTGAGCAAGATCCCCCGCTTTCATCGCCTTATATGGCTGCTCTCGCTTTTAAAGCAGCCGAACTGCAAGGAAGAAAAGCCGGCATGCAATTTCTCAGAAATATGCAAGAAAGCCTGTTTGTTTCAAAGAAAAATATTACGGACGAAAATGTGCTTTTGGAAATTGCGGAAAAAACGAGTCTCGATCTTGAAGAATTCAAAAAAGATTTGCATTCTCAAAGCGCGGTCAAGGCGCTTCAATGTGACATGAAAATTGCCGCTGAGATGGATGTGTCCGCGAATCCGACGCTGACATTTTTCAATACACAGCATGAGGACGAAGGACTTAAAGTACCCGGCAGCTATTCATATGATGTATATGAAGAAATCCTATTTGAGATGCTTGGCGACGAGCCGAAGCCATCGGAAACACCGCCTCTGGAATGTTTTATTGAATATTTCCGCTTCGTTGCCTCGAAGGAAATCGCTCTCGTATATGACCTGAGCCTTGAAGAGGTAGAAAAGGAAATGAAAAAATTGGCATTCGCTAAAAAGGTTGCCAAAGTGGAAGCCAAACACGGAATGTTTTGGAAGTCTCTCAGCACTTATTCAGATGAATATCAATCATGTGAAAAATAGCCGCAGGCGTATATATGCTTGAGGCTGTTTTTTTGCGCCCTTAACCAAACTTACGTTCTGTTCAAAACACTAAAGAAACCGCGCCGGGATAAGCGCGGTTTCATATGTCTTAACGACAACAAAGGGGATGGGAGAAATTTTTCACGGTCAAACAAAGGGGTAATGTTTGTTTGTGATCAATTTCACATCCTTATGATAACAAAAGATGTCGACTTTTGACAACCTCTATGCTTAATGTTCATATTTTTGTCACAAAACATAACGGAGCCTATTCACTCATATCCTATAAGGAAAAAGGACGAGGAGGAACGCTATGGTGCGTATTGTCATATCAATTGTATGCATTGCCGTTTTTTTCTGTTTGAATATACTTGGCATGATGCAGATGCTGCCGCTTTATATTACCTCTCCTCTGCTGTTTCTGTCTATTTTGTTTACCCTCTACCGCCTGAACCACCGCAAAACCTTCAAAGGGTTTTAAAAAGCCTGTGCAGATTTCTGCACAGGCTTTCTTTTTTAAGACTGCTTGACTTTCATCAACAGCTCTTCCATTTCATCAAGTTTTTCTTCAAACATTTTGCACGCAGCTTCGATCGGCTCTGGAGACGTCATATCAACGCCCGCTTTTTTCAGGACATCAATCGGGTATTGTGAGCTTCCCGCTTTCAGGAAGTCAATATAACGGTCAACCGCCGGCTTTCCTTCCTTCAGTATCTGGCTGCTTAACGCTTGGGCAGCGCTGTACCCTGTCGCATACTGATACACATAGTAATTATAATAGAAGTGAGGAATCCGCGACCATTCAAGGCCGATTTCCTTATCAATCACCATGCCGTCTCCGAAATACTTTTTATTCAGGTCGTAATAGACATTCGTCAGAAGCTCAGGTGTGAGCGGCTCCCCTTCTTGCGCCTTTGTATGGATCAGGTGTTCAAATTCAGCAAACATCGTTTGTCTGAAGACCGTTCCTCTAAAGCCCTCAAGCATATGGTTGAGGATATATAAGCGCTGTTTTTCATCATCTAAATTGTTCAGCAGGTATTCGCCAAGTAGCGCTTCGTTTGTCGTAGATGCAACTTCCGCGACAAAGATGCTGTAATTGCCGTATGGATATGGCTGATGCTTTCTCGTATAGTAGCTGTGTACGGAATGGCCAAACTCGTGCACGAGTGTAAAGAGATTATTGACGTTATCATGCCAGTTCATCAAAATATACGGATTCGTGCCGTAAGATCCTGATGAATAAGCGCCATTGCGTTTGCCTTTATTTTCATACACATCGACCCAGCGGTTTTCCAGCCCTTCTTTTAAAATAGAGGCGTATTCTTCTCCTAAAGGCGCCAGGCCTTTCAGCATGTAATCTTTGGCTTCCTCATACGTGACCTTCATCCCCGCATCCTTCACAAGCGGTGTATACAGATCATAGATATGCACTTCATCAAGCTCAAGCACTTTTTTTCTCAGGGCGATATAGCGGTGCAGGAGCGGCAAATGCTTATTTATCGTTTTGACGAGGTTGTCGTATACTTCCTCAGGAATACTGTTGTTAGAAAGCGCGGCTTCACGCGCTGACTTGTACTTTTTCACTCTCGCGTAGAAGTTGTCCTTTTTCACAGTGCCGCTTAGAGTCGTGGCCATTGTGTTTTTATATTGTCCATATGTTTGATATACTGCGTCAAATGCATTTTTGCGGACTTCACGGTTTTCACTTTCTAAGAAATTAATAAAATTGCCGTGAGTAATCTGTTTTTCATTTCCCTCTTCATCTTTAATCGACGGGAATGTAATCTCGGCATTATTTAACACGCTGAACGTGTTGGAAGATGACCCCAGCACATCGGAGGCTTCAGCAAGCAGGGCTTCTTCCTTCTCGCTCAGCACGTGCGGGCGTTCCTTTGTAATCTCCTCAATCGCATGGGAGTACAATTTCAATTCTTCTTTTTCAAGAATAAACTGCTGCAGTTTGTCTTCTTCTATGGATAAAATTTCCGGAACCAAATAAGCGGTTGCGCTTGCGGCCTGTGTATACAAGTTTCCGGCCTTGTCGTTCAGCCCCTGGTAAAAGGAATTCCCGGTATCTTGGTCAGAACGCATATGCGCATATGTGTACAGCCTGCCCAGCCGCTCCATCACTTTATCTTGAAACGTAAGAGCTTCGTATAAATGATCGGCTGAATCTGCCAGCTTTCCTTTATACTTAGATAAATCCGGAATTAATTCTTTTACAGCTTGAAATTCTTTATTCCAGGCCTCATCATTAGGAAAAATATCCTCTAGTCTCCATGTGTCTTCTGCCTTTACCTCACTTCTGTCAGGCAGTTGGTTTGCTTTTTTTTCCTCAGCCATGGTGATCCCCCTCGTTTTCTTTGATTCAAGCCAATTGAAAAAACCGCTGTTTCCCAATAAACTTGTGTTGTGAATATCTTCCGGTTTTTCACTGCCTTTTGTCAAATCATATGCAGTAATGAAGAGAACGAATGCCAAAAAAGCAGTAAAAACTCGAAAAACCTTTCCTTTTGTGCCTCTCAAAGCCAGCCCACCACCTTTTGTCTTAGGGTGAGCCAAATAGGTCAAACTCATTCTATAAAACAGCTGCGGTCACTTTCTATGAGTTCCTGTAATGAGCGTACACCCTCTGCAGGCTGGTTCAGCACATATACTTCTTTCTGAGTCTCCCTTAAAAATCCCTTCTTGCACAAGAAATCAATGTACTGTTTAACAGCTTCAGATAGACAGTCTTCGCTGCATTCGTATCTGAGTGAAATGTTCTTTTCATGAATGTGCAGTTTGACCTGCTGTAAAACGGCTGAAAAGCGAATTGGCGCGCGTTTACGCCCAAGACGTGTTATAAACAGATAAAGAAACCCCTGCCACACAAAAACAGGGCTCTTAAAAACAGCCCCTTTTTTCACAGGGACAAACACTTCAGTCGGGAGAAAAGAAAGGGGTGTCTGCCGCTTCTCATAAAACAGCTGCCTGAGGCGATTGGTCTCCTTGGAGATGAAGCGATGGGGTTTATGGCGAAAACGGTGAATGGCTTTTATCCAGGCGGAATATTGAAATGGGGGCATCTGTTCACTGAAAAAAAGATCGTTTGCAGTTGCACGATGGATAGGGATGGTTTGAACAGAGGAATAAGAATGGTTCGCGTAAAACGGAATGATGCAGCTGAGCCGGCTAAACGAACGCGTTTCCGGGCAATAACATATCAGGGATTTATAAGGACTGACATTGATAAATTGCCAATGGAAAGCTGAAAACTGATAAAAGGATGGAGCAGTTCGTTTTAAGCGGCTTTGTCCCATAATCCATTGCACGAAGATTTCTTCTCGTGTGAAGCCCTCTGTCCGCTTTTGAAAGACATCTGGAGCGAGAGTGGCACATTGATATTCAACCGCAAGCATGCGCCCCTTAATCTTTGCCATGATGTCAGGTCTTTGTTTGATTTTCTTGATATATGGTTCTAATACAGGAGAGGCATGTTGCGTTTTCAGCCATACATACAGCTGTCTTTTTCCTTCTAAGTGGTAGGCGCTTTCCGGTTCTACTTCTATCGAACAGGACTTGTTCTGTTTATGGGCGAAATGAGGCGCTTTTTGAAGTCCGAGCTTCACATCAAGCTCTCCCCCGCACACAGGGCAGAAGAATCGTCCCCGCTTTAATTTTCGGCTTTGCTGAGCGCCTAGAAGGTGAAACATTTGGCCGTCTTCAGTCACAGCACTAAACATTGTCATCTCTCCTTTCCAGATGAGGTATACTTTCTGGAAAAATGGATGAACTCCTGTTCGCTGTATGTTCGGTGTATATGTATATTTTTGATTTTAGTTCTCAAAAGTGGCATTTCATTGCATAAAAAAAAACCGATTTCCGGAAAGAAATCGGTTTTTTATGACGCAAAGTGTTTTTTTATCGTTTCCAGAGCTTGCTCAGAAATAATCAGCTTGCCGTATTCTTCGAGACGGTGTATGCTGATTGAGGATTCATTTGCATACTCCAACAGGATGCTTAGCTGATTTTCAACCTCTTCATCAGTCATATTGCCAAAATCCACATATAAATAATATCGGTTCTCAAACGAATATAAAGTCGTTTTGCTTCCGTTAACGTTTAATTTAGATAGAGAAATAACATCCTCAAAATCGTCAAACCGCAAGACAAATTGAAGCTTTTGCTCCTTCTCTTCCTGATTGACGTCTTGCTCTTCTTTTTGGAAGTCATCCAGCAAGGCGTCAAGATCCTCAGATGCTGGTTCTTGCTTTTTATCCTCAGGAATCGGCAGTTCGAGCTTTTGTCCGTCTTTGGAAAGCTGGGCTTTTGTGACGATAATTTCCAAACCTTTGTCCAGTGCCTGAACTTGAATCCAAAGAGGGCCTTCCACAGCGAATTCCTCTTCCTCATGAACTTCATCCATGACTTCCCAGAAAAGTTCTTCACTGCGCTCACGGTTATACCAGATTTCTTCTCTGTCAAAACCGCGATCTTCAATATCTCCGTAAGACATATAAAATTTTACTGTATGCTCGTTAATTCTTTCAATTTCCATTTGCCAACCTTCCCTTCTATATAAGATGTTGAAGGGACATCTAAGCTCCCGATTAATAGTACTTTACTACACTTTACCCATTCCGTCCACATCTTAACCTTGAAGAACGGCCAGTGTGAATTCCTTTGTATTTCTATTTTATGATAAAACAGTCACAAAAGAAATAAAAATGCACCTTTGCCCAAAAAACGGCAGTTGTGCGGCTGATATCATAAAATACGACCCGTCTCATATAGTAGTAGTACAAGCGATGGAACGAAAGCGAGGTGCCGATTCATGGAGCATGACTATCTAATTTCTCTGCTTATGATTGTGGGGATCGACCTGATCCTCGGCGGAGATAATGCGGTCGTCATTGCCATGGCCAGCAGAAATTTGCCGGACAAGCAAAGACAGCAAGCCATTCTTCTCGGAACATTTATCGCCGTTGCCATGAGAATCGGGTTAACAAGCGCAGCGGTATATCTTTTGAACATTCCTTTCTTGCAGTGCGCCGGCGGCATTTTCCTGCTGTATTTAGGATATCAGCTGCTGATTGAAAAAAAAGACACCCAGCACATCAAAAGCAGCACCTCTCTGTGGAGAGCGATACGAACGATTGTGCTTGCAGATCTCTTTATGTCGCTGGACAACGTCATAGCAGTCGCCGGAGCGTCACACGGTGAATTTTCTCTCGTTATCATCGGTTTGTGTGTATCGGTGCCAGTTATTATTTGGGGCAGCAAACTCATCCACATTGCACTTGAGAAAATCCCGCTCCTGATTTACGCGGGAAGCGGGCTGCTTGCTTATACTGGCGGGGAAATGATTGTCAGGGACAAAAAGCTGTCTTTTTTTATGGCGCAGCACGGCGCAATTGAAACGCTCCTCCCCATTTTAACGGTCGCGTTTGTTATCCTGGCGAGTATTTATTATCAGCAGGTAGAAAAATAAAAGAAGGCTGATGACTCAGCCTTCTTTTGATGATACGATCTATTAGTTTGCCAAACGCTGTGCTTCTCTTAATTGGAAAGAGCGGACTTTTCTTGGCAGGAAACGTCTGATTTCGTCTTCGTTATATCCAACTTGCAAACGTTTTTCGTCGATAATGATCGGACGGCGAAGCAAACCTGGGTGCTCGTTGATCAAGCTGTATAAATCTTGCAGCGGCATAGATTCAACGTTCACGTTCAGTTTTTGGAATACTTTTGAACGGGTTGAGATGATCTCATCTGTTCCGTCCTCAGTCATTCGAAGAATTTGTTTGATTTCATCAATTGATAAAGGTTCAGAGAAGATATTTCTTTCTTCAAATGGAATCTTGTGCTCCTCCAGCCACGCTCTCGCTTTTCTGCATGAAGTACAGCTTGGTGATGTGTATAGTGTAACCATTCATCTTCACTCCTCTAATTAGTAGGATGAACATCTATTTTATTCTTAAATTGAAATTACTCTAAAAAAGGAATCTTTATAGGTATTATACTATAAAAAAGTAAGTGTGAACAGTATCCTAAGAAAAAAATGTGTCAATCCAGCAAATTTTTAATTTTAATGATATGTTCTGATTCTCAATTAGTCTAACTGATCGAAAATATTTTTTTGTTTTTCATCATCAATGAATTTCAGGACCTCATCCGTCTTTTCGTATGATTCCCCATACCATTTCTCATCTTTATAAGTATGAATGTTTTCATATGTCTGTTTCATGGCTTCAAGAATTTCTTCTTCTGATTCTGTTTTCGGTGACCAGTACAGAATCTCCATCTTGTTTACTTCATTCGTAGCCAATGACCGGCGCCGGTACCCAATTGACTGAGCATGCTTGAAATGCTCTCTTTGATAAAATCTCAGGCGCTTTTCTGTATCAACATCATCTTCATCCACAGGCTCCACCTCGAGCAATATCGGCTTATTTTTCTTTTTCAGCTTCGCGATCAATTTGCCGCCAAGCCCCTGCCCTCTTGCATCCTTAGACACATACAGATAATCCACGAAGATAAAAGACTCAAATTCCGCAAACATTAAAATATGATGTTCGCCTTCATCTTTATGATAAATATCGCTCCGCTCTTTTAATAGAGCTTCCATATGCGCTTTTGATTTCATTTCTTCAATTGGAAAGTACTCGCTAAGCTTTTCATACCAGTTCATTGATTTGCTCCTTATGAGTTCATTGTCTTCATACTTTTAGATATACCCCATTTCTTCTTGTTTAAACAGCTTTACATCTATAAAGACGTACGAACTTCCGCCATGGTTTCATTTTTTTTCAGCCGGCGCTCGGTTCATTGTGAAGGGTATGCAAAAAGGCCTCATTAAGTGCTGCTTTCTCTTCTATAATGAAGCAGCCGCGGCTGTGCCAGTGCGATAAAAAAGGTTATGCCATATAATGCGGCAGCCGCGATAAAAACCGTTTTCGCACCAGCCGTATCAGCCACGAGCCCCATAATGGAGTAGGTGACGCCGGACCAAGGAGTCAAAATCGCATTTTTGGCAGCCATGATCCCGATACGCTTCTGTTTCGGAATAACCTCCTGAAGCACGGTTTCCTGGCAAATATCACGCACCTGATAAAAAGGCCCCATTGCAGCACAAGCAAGAGCACATAAAAACGGAATTGGAGAAAATGAGAACAAAAGAGTCAGCATCGACATGACTAGCGAGCTAAACATAATGGCAAATCCCATTTTCCGCTCAAAAAAAGCAGAAAAACGAATGGCAATGACACTGCCGACAATGGCACCTACAAAATAAGAAGCGTTAAACATCCCCCACCACACCTCTGTTTCATGCAAAACAGCCACCGTAAATGCGAGAAGAATCGCAGACGACCAAACAGAACCTGCCAAAGCTTCTATCATGTCCATTAGCGTAATGTCTCTTACAATAGGGATGATCATGACATCCTTCCATATACTCCCAGCAGATGCTGGTTCAGCTGTGCCATCAGCCACTTCTTCATTTACCTGAAGCAAACAAATCGAAGCCCCTGAAAGGACAAACAGGAAAAAGGCTGCACCGACAACGAGTTCAAAAGGTAAAGCATACGTCAAAAGGCCTCCTAGTCCCCAGCCTGCAGTCAGAAACAATTGATTCGAGAGGGAGATGACGCCATTTGCTTTCACATATTGTTCTTTTGAAACGATCATCGGCAGCAGCGCGAATCTTGCCGGCTGAAAAAAGGCGCCTGTGAAAGAAAAACAGAACACAAACAGCAGCGTTACCCAAAAGAAAATCTGTCCGTGATGGGTGACGCTAAAAGCCATCAGGATTGTAAAGGCCGCTCTCAGCAGATTTGCGCCCGCAAGCACCTTTTTAAAACCGAGATTACGAAGCACCGCAGAAATGCAAAAGCTCGCCGCTATACTCGCAAACGACATGAACGATAAAACAAGACCCGCCAAAAAGACAGCATCGGTCATTTGATAGACCCGGACCATTAAAACGATTGTGACAAGGACTCCTGCTAAAGATTGAAGGGATTGAGACAGCAGCAGTGCAAAAACATGTTTGTTATGCAGAAATTGTATCGTATTTCGCCTCCGTTTTTTCCTCTAACTGCAAATATTATCATTCTCACTTTCTATGATTGCGCAAAAAAATCCTTCAAGACGTTTCTCTTGAAGGATTGAAGAATCATGAGTAAGCTTTAAATTCCACTTCCGTGCACATCACAAAATGTCCCGGTGTAACTTCACGGAATTCCATCGTTTCCCCATCTTTTAATTGATGGACAGATGGATCGTATTTCTGGCGGACGCGATTTCTCTCGTAATCCGGATCAGGAAGCGGAATCGCCGAAAGCAATGACTTTGTATATGGGTGAAGCGGATTTTCATAAAGCTCATCTGCTGGCGCAAGCTCAACAAGTTTACCGAAATACATCACTCCGATGCGGTCGCTGATGTATTTGACCATCGATAAATCATGGGCGATAAACAGATATGTGAGCCCTTTTTCTTTTTGCAGGTCTTTCATTAAATTCACGACCTGCGCTTGAATAGATACATCCAAAGCAGAAATCGGCTCATCCGCGATAATGAACTCCGGATCAACAGCAAGAGCTCTGGCAATCCCGATTCTTTGGCGCTGGCCGCCGGAAAATTCATGCGGGTAGCGATTCGCGTGCTCCTTGTTTAAACCGACTGTTTCCAAGAGCTCGTGAACCCGCGCCATTCGCTCTTTTTTCGTTTTCGCCAGCTTATGAATATCGAGGCCTTCAGCAATAATATCAGCAACTGTCATTCTCGGATTCAGGGATGCATATGGGTCTTGGAAAATCATCTGCATTTTGCGGTTGAATTCAAGCAGCTTTTTCCGTGATTTTTTCCCGTGCACATTTTCGCCGTTGAAGAGCACCTCACCATCGGTTGCTTCATACAATCGAATGATGCTTCGGCCTGTTGTCGATTTACCGCAGCCAGATTCACCAACCAGCCCTAACGTTTCACCTTTATAGATATCAAATGACAAATCGTCTACAGCCTTAACCGTTCCTTTTGGCGTGACAAAGTGCTGTTTTAAATGTTTGATTTCTAATAGTTTCTCAGTCAATTTATTCACCTTCTCTCACTAAGACAGGTTTTTCATACGTATTTGCCAGCTTACGCATTTTCGCTTTTACCGCTTCAGGCGGCTCTACCTTTGGCGCGTCGGGATGAAGCAGCCACGATTTGACATAATGAGTATCGGACACCTTAAACATTGGCGGCTCCTGTTCAAAATCGATTTTCATCGCGTAAGAGCTCCGCAGCGCAAAAGCATCTCCTTTTGGCGGGTTTGTCAAATCAGGCGGCGTGCCCGGGATTGCAGTCAGCTGTTCTTCTCCTGAACTATCCAGTGTCGGCATAGATGCAAGAAGCCCCCACGTATATGGATGTCTCGGATCGTAGAAAATCTCGTCGACCGTACCGGTTTCTACAATCTGTCCCGCGTACATGACAGCGACCCGGTCAGCAACGTTGGCCACAACACCAAGATCGTGTGTGATAAAGATGATGGATGTGTCAATTTTCTTTTGCAAGTCCTTCATCAATTCAAGAATTTGCGCTTGTATCGTTACATCAAGAGCAGTTGTCGGCTCATCGGCGATCAAAAGCTTCGGATTCGCCGCAAGGGCCATGGCAATGACAACCCGCTGTCTCATTCCGCCTGAAAATTCGTGCGGAAATTGATTGACCCGTTTTTCCGGCATCGGGATACCGACTAACTCCAGCAGTTCGATTGCGCGTTTTTTCGCCGCTTCCTTGGAAATCTTATCGTGTTTAAACAGCACTTCGGTAATTTGTTTGCCAACTTTCATCGTCGGATTTAAAGAGGTCATCGGATCTTGGAATATCATCCCGATATCTTTTCCACGGACATTTTGCATCTCTTTTTCGGAAAGCGGCACCAGATCCTTGCCGTCAAACAAGATCTCACCGCGCTTAAAATAACCCGGAGGCATTGGAATCAGCTTCATGATCGCTTGAGAGGTCACACTTTTTCCGGAACCTGATTCTCCGACGATAGCCAGTGTCTCCCCCTTATCCAGATGGAAATTCACCCCGCGGATCGCCTGAACCTCTCCGCCATATGTTTTAAATGAAATCGCTAAATCTTTTACTTCTAATAGGCGTGTCACCCGTATCACTCCCTTATTTACGTAACTTAGGATCCAATGCGTCTCTTAATCCGTCGCCGATCACGTTAAAGCCAAACATCGTAATGCAGATGAAACCGGCAGGGAAGAATAAACGCCACGGATAATAGGTCAAAGCAGGCAATCCGTCAGAAGCCATCGTTCCCCAGCTTGCCAGCGGAGCCGGAACACCAAGTCCCAAATAGCTTAAAAAGGCTTCTGTAAAAATCGCAGTCGGAACTGTCAATGTCATCGTAACCAAGATGGAACCCATTGCGTTTGGCACGATATGTTTAAACAGCAGACGGGATGTTTTTGCACCAAGTGTCTGTGAAGCAAGCACATATTCCTGATTTTTCAGCTGCAGCACTTGCCCGCGTACGATTCTGGCCATATTAATCCAGCCCGTAATGGTCATGGCGATAATGATCGTTAACAGTCCTTTCGGCAGCACAACCATTAGTAGGATGACCATTAATAATGAAGGAACAGCCCAAAGGATATCGGCGATACGCATCATAACTTCATCCGTTCTGCCTCCGCGGAAGCCTGAAATGCTTCCCCAAATCACGCCGATCAGCAAATCAAGAACCGCGGCCGCTACACCGATAAAGATTGAGATTCGCGCACCTACCCATGTACGGACGAAAATGTCCCTTCCAAGGTCATCTGTTCCGAACCAATGATCTTTTGAAGGCGGCTTATCCGCATTTAAAAGATTAGTAGTCGAATAATCATACTTTGAGAACAGCGGCGCAAAGATCGCCATAAGGATAATAAGCACAATGATGACAAGCCCGACCATCGCAAGCTTATTGCTGCGGAAACGAAGCATCGCATCTTTCCAGAGGGAAAGGCTCTTTTTACTGATTTTTTCGGCATCGCCGGCATTCGCTGCGGCTGGTTCAAACAGGTTTTTTGGAATGTTTTGCATGGCCTAGGCTCCTTTCTTTGCTTTGGAAAGCTTGATTCTTGGATCAATAATGCCGTATAGCACGTCTACGATTAATACACACAATAACAGGATGACACTGAAGAACACTGTTACACCCATAATGACTGTATAATCACGGTTTGTAATACTGTTTACGAAGTGCGAACCAAGCCCCGGGATCCCAAAAATCGTTTCAATAATGAAGCTTCCCGTTAAAACCTGCGCGGCCATTGGCCCCATATATGTAACGACTGGCAATAATGCGTTTCGGATGGCGTGCCGCACTGTAACTGCTGGACGGGACAGCCCTTTTGCTTTCGCTGTGCGAATATAATCACTGTTTAACACTTCGATCATGCTTGAACGGGAAAGTCTGGCAATAAACGCCATCGGCATGGAAGCAAGTGCGATTGAAGGCAAAAAGGTGTATGCCCAGGACTCCCAACCCGCGACGGGAAACAGATCAAGCTTCATGGAGAACACATATTGCAAAACAGCCGCCATGATAAAGCTCGGAACTGAAATACCAAATATCGTTAAAATCGCGACGGTATAATCCTGCCACTTGTTATGGTAAAGGGCTGCTATAACCCCAAACAATACACCAAACGCTAAAGCGAGGAGAATAGCTTCTGCTCCAAGAGTGAATGAAACGGGGAAACCTGAACTGATCAGGTCGTTAACACTCTGACCTTTATATTTAAATGACGGTCCGAAATCCCACATTGCAACTGATTTTAAATAACTGGCGTATTGTACAAACAGCGGCTTGTCCAAGCCATAATGCGTATTTAAGTTTGCTTCAATTTCAGGCGGAAGCTTTTTCTCACCTGAAAATGGCCCGCCCGGTGCTGCTTGCATTAAGAAGAATGTCACGGTTACAATCACAAATAATGTGATAATCATATAGACTAAGCGTCTTCCGATATATTTTAGCAAGGGGGAACACCTCCATGATTTTTACATTTTTTGTACTTTTCAGCAAGAAAGGTATATGGGAAATAAGTCCCCATATACCTTGAGGTTTTTGTTTTCACAAATCTGACTTATTGAAAGTACGCGTTTCTGAAATAAATTTCTCCGGTCCCAGTAAGGATGGTTCCTTTCAGATTTTCGTCCTGCACCCAAGGAATCGTATAAAAATAAATTGGCGCTACCGGCATTTCATCAATGAAAATACCTTCTGCTTTTTTCAGCAGCTCCGCACGTTTTGTTGGATCTGTTTCAGTTTGCGACTGATTCAGAAGCTTTTTGAATTCTGGATTTTCCCAGCCAGTATCGTTATTACCTCCGTCTTTGTCACGGAACAATTCAAGGAAGTTAATAGGGTCGTTGAAGTCGCCAAGCCAGCCCATACGGCCGATTTGATAATCTTGGCTGTGAAGCTTATCAATATAAACATTCCATTCTGAGTTATCAAGTTCAACATTCACGCCTAAATCTTTCTTCCACATTTCTTGGACAGCTTGAGCGATTTTGGCATGTGCGTCATCAGTGTTATAAGACAATTTGATTTTCGGCAGGTCAGACGCCTTGCTTAAGCCCATTTCTTTCAGGCCTTTTTCAAGGTATTCTTTTGCCGTTTTGATATCATTGTCTTTGAAATAGCCTTCTTTGTTATCTTCAAATCCCTTCATTGTCGGCGGCACCGCAGCCATTGCCGGGATTTGTTCTCCTTGTGTAATATTTTTAACAATCGATTGGCGGTTAATCGCATAGGATAATGCTTTACGGATATTGACGTTGTCTAACGGCTTCGCTTCAGTATTGAATTTGTACCAATACACACCTGCCATTGGCTCAACATGTAAAGAACCGTCTTTTTTCAGGGTAGGGAGCGATTCAGTCGGAAGCTGTCCGAGCGGCAAACCGGCCCAATCAAGTTCACCAGCTTGGTATTTTTTCAGTTCTGTATTGTTATTGTTGATCATCACCATTTTAATTTTCTTCAGTTTGACTTTGTCTTCTTCCCAATACTGGTCATTTTTCTCAAGAGTAATAGATCCGCTGTGTTTCCATGCCGTCATTTTGAACGGGCCGTTTGAAACATAATCGTCTCCGGCATTTGTGTTCCATTTTTTATTTTTCTCAGCTATTTTCTTGTTAATTGGCATATACGTATAGAATGCAGTTAATTCTGTGAAATATGGAGTCGGGTTATTTAACTCAACCTTTAGCGTTTTGTCATTTACAGCTTTTACAGCCACATCATCAAGGCTGCCTTTTCCTTTGTTCGCCGCTTCAGCACCTTTTATGTAATAAAGCTGATAAGCGTATTGCGATTCATTATTAGGGTCAAGCGCCCATTTCCAGGCATATTCAAAGTCTTCCGCTGTTACCGGGTCTCCATTAGACCATTTCACACCATCTCGAATAGTGAATGTATAAGTTTTGCCGTCCTTGCTTGTTTCAATTTTAGATGCCATGCCTTCTTCTGGCTCACCATCAGCGTTCATGCGTGTCAATCCTTCAAAAGTCTGACGGATGACCCCGCCTGATACTGAATCATTTGCCAATCCCGGATGTAAGGAGAACGGCTCAGTTTTAATATTAATGTTAAGCGTCGTCTTTCCTTTGCTGTCCTTTTTCCCCTCACCGTTTGATCCGCCGCCGCCAAAGCCGCACGCGCTCAATACGAGAGTGAAAATAAGCATCAACGTGACAATCGACCAACGTTTTTTCATATTCGCAAACCCCCTAAATAATAATTTTTCAGCTCCTTACGGCTAAATCCTCAGAAATATCAGACAAATGAACCTGTGTTTCCATAACTTTTATTCTGTTCCGTCTTTTCTGATTATTTTTGTAAAAAAGCTGTAACAATAGAGTGAACAAGTTCATTATAATGAAACAAATAATTTATTGCAATATTATTTTATCAATTTAAAATATTAGAACTTCGTTAGTTTTTCTTCCACGAACATAATATCCTTCTACCGATTAAAGCATAAATTGATTAAAACCTATTTTGCCAGTTTTCTTCCCATATTGCTTTTTACATATAATATCTAGCTATTTTCATGCTGATAGAAGTTATCATTTAGGCGGTTTTACAGTACCCGGGGTATTGATATCATTACAATGTTACTCGGAAAAAGAATGTTTTTTCATGATGACAATTGGTTATAATTGATTTATAATGAAGCAATCAAAAGAAAAGCGTGCTATGAAAAAGAGTAGTACACATTTCACCTGTTTGAAGAGAGTCTGCGGTGCTGGGAGCAGATAACGGGCAATGTGGAATGGACTTTGGAGCAGCTGACCGAATCCGAAAAGTAGGCTCAGCCGGAGCAGTCTCCGTTAAAAACGTCAGAGTGATTCCATTTTAATGGAATAATCAGGGTGGTACCACGGTTCATTCGTCCCTTTTTTACAGGGGAAGAGTGAGCCTTTTTTATTATGTTTTAAGAAATGAGGTTGATTTTCATGAAACAAACGATTTTTTCAGGCATTCAGCCAAGCGGCTCTGTTACGCTCGGCAACTATATCGGTGCAATGAAGCAGTTTGTCGAACTGCAAAATGATTATAACAGCTATTTTTGCATCGTGGATCAGCATGCGATCACCGTGCCTCAAGACCGCCTTCAGCTCAGAAAGAATATCCGCAGTCTGGCGGCTCTTTACTTAGCTATCGGACTTGATCCAGAAAAAGCCACTTTATTTATTCAATCAGAGGTTCCCGCGCATGCGCAGGCCGGATGGATGATGCAGTGTGTTGCATATATCGGCGAGCTTGAACGGATGACTCAATTTAAAGACAAGTCCAAAGGCAATGAAGCTGTTGTCTCCGGCTTGTTAACGTACCCGCCGCTGATGGCCGCTGATATTTTGCTGTATGGAACGGATCTTGTGCCTGTCGGTGAGGATCAAAAGCAGCATCTCGAGCTGACACGAAATCTCGCAGAACGCTTCAACAAAAAATATAACGACATCTTTACGGTCCCGGAAGTGAAAATTCCAAAAGTCGGCGCACGCATTATGTCTCTTAATGATCCGCTAAAGAAAATGAGCAAATCTGATCCGAACCAGAAATCTTATATTACCTTGCTGGATGAGCCAAAGCTTCTTGAAAAGAAAATCAAAAGCGCTGTGACAGATTCTGAGGGGATCGTGACATTTGATAAGGAAAACAAACCAGGCGTTTCCAACCTTCTTACGATTTATTCAATCCTCGGCAATACGACCATTGAAGAGCTTGAAGCAAAGTACGAAGGGAAAGGCTACGGCGAGTTTAAAGGTGATTTGGCAGAAGTCGTGGTTAACGCATTAAAACCGATTCAGGACCGCTATCATGAACTCATTGAATCTGATGAATTAGACCGGATTCTTGATGAAGGCGCGGAACGTGCGAACCGGACAGCAAACAAAATGCTGAAAAAAATGGAGAACGCCATGGGTCTTGGCCGAAAAAGACGCTGATCAAAAAACCGCTCTTGGCAAAGAGCGGTTTTTTTCAGTTTACCTTTGATTCGTTTTCCATTTCCCATAGCTTTTCGAAAAAAGGCTGTCCTTTTATCAGGTTTTCGCAAAAAGCCAAATGCTTGTCCGACCAGCCTTCAATTGTTTCGTTATACAGCATGTCCCAAATCTCTTCAAAGCTCATCCGTTTGATTTGTTCATACATATGCGGGTTCCATTCTGTATACCAGTAGCCGATTTCAGCGCGGTTATTCAGCCCTTTTAATTGATCCAGCGCCATAAACATCAGCTGCTTGATTTGCCGTTCTTTTCTTGTCAGCCCTCTGACGTGCTCTGGTGCTAATGATAAAATGTGATATTCTTTGGAGGATTCGAGCTTCTTTGCTTCAAATTCATATGTTTCAGGCTCTACATCTTTTACCATTTCATAAACGAGCTGCTCCTGTCTTGGGATCAGGCGGCTTTTTCTGACAGGGATTGTGTAGCCGATTGTGTCGACAGCCAAAATGCCAATTCCGTCTGTTACGACAAAACAATACTCAAGCTTTGTCCGCTCATGATTTTTCCGAATGTACGATTTTTGATGTACGTCGTCAAGCAACCCTTTCGGAAGCTCAGACAAATCATTCTCTATGTAATGAAACAGAACCGACGGTACCCTTAACAGCGGCACTTGATCCAAAAGCTCAACCGTATCTTCTTTGCGCCATTCATGAAAGTGGCATACATTGTAGCCATTTTCTTCCCCTTCAAACCAATTGACCCACACATCATGAAGAAATAACATCTCTAACCCCTCACTTTTATAAAAACTGTTGTCCACAGTATAGGCAAGGCACAGAGAAATTATTCCAAAGAGATTGAGGAAATCTGGAATCGCTGGGTTTATATCAGAATCACAAAAAGCAGATCTCTTTGTAGATTTTCTACCAAAAAGAGATCTGCTTTTCTTCTGATTTCGTTATATTTCATAACAAATATTGTTTTCATTTTTATTTAATATTCTTTGGGTCCAATGCATCCCGCAGGCCATCACCGACAAAGTTGAAGCATAAAACAGTCAATAAAATTAATAGCCCGGGAAATAATGGGTACCACCATGCTTGAATCATTAATGTAAAGTTTTGAGCATCCTGAAGCATGTTTCCCCAGCTTGCGATTGGCGGCTGGATACCGAAGCCCAAATAGCTTAAGGTTGATTCAGCTAATATGACACTGCCTACTTTTAAAGTAGCGGAGACAATAATCGGCCCGATACAATTCGGTAAAATATGCGAAAAAATAATTTTATGATTTTTGGTGCCGATTGTTTTAGCAGCCAATACAAATTCTCTTGACCTAAGAGATAGGAACTCACTTCTGACAAGCCTAGCTGTTGTGGTCCAGCCTGTCAGAGAAAAAATTAAAATTAATTTATCCATCCCCGGTTGAAAAATTGTCACCAAGGTAATAAGAAGAAAAATATCCGGAATAGATAAGACTACATCGACTACCCTCATCAATACAGCATCTACTATCCCTTTAAAGTACCCCGCTAAGGCGCCCACAACGGTACCTATCGTAATGGCACCAATTACTGAAACAAAACCGACCAATAAAGACACACGAGCTCCGTATAACACCCTTGTAAATATATCGCGCCCAAACTTATCTGTCCCCATTAGATTTTTAGAACTTGGAGGCTTCAGTTTATTTAAAAGAGATTGACTCTCAGGTGAATAAGGCGCAATAAAAGGGGCGAAGACCGCCATTAAAATAATAACTGTTAATATGATACCTCCAACAACAGCAAGTTTATTTTTGAAGAACTTCTCAAAAAAGATCCTAGTCATTGTCTCTGGTTTTTTTCTAATATTTTCTTTTAGCTTTACCTCATTAGAGGGAGCTACAGTGTTTGGATGTGTCATATGCGTCTCCCCCTTTTAATATTCAATACGCGGATCAACTAAAGCATACAAAATATCCGCAATTAAGTTACCCAGTACAACCAAAACAGCAGAAATAACAGTCATGGCCATAATAACCGGATAATCTCGCGAGAATGCCGAATCAATAAATAACTTGCCTAATCCCGGCCAAGTAAAAATCTGCTCAACCACGACAGCACCACCAATAAATGATGGAATCATCAATCCGAAAATTGTAATAACAGGCAGAAGTCCATTTCTCAAGCCATGTTTGAAAATAACTTTATTTTCTTTAAACCCTTTTGACCGAGCTGTTCTTATATAATCTTGCTTTAATACATCGAGCATACTTGAACGTGTATATCGAGTAATACCGGCCATATCAGCAGTTGCTAAAACAAATGCAGGCAAAATTATATGATGGAGCCTGTCAAGTATGCTAAAGTCAGCGTTTAATGTGCTGACGCCCCCTGTAGGAAACCAGCCGAGATTTACAGAAAGAATCATGATAAGAATTAATCCGAACCAGAAATTTGGTATTGCCAGTCCTAAAAATGATGTGACAGTAATCCCATAATCAAGTTTAGAATAAGGGCGTTTTGCGGAAAGAACTCCGAAAGGAATTGAAATCAGAAGAGCAACAAGAGTTGAAAACACCATAAGCACCAAAGTATTCGGTAAACGTGAAAGGATTAGATCAGAAACTGGTGTACCCTTTTTCACAATAGATGTCCCAAAGTCACCTTGAAGCATATTTCCTAGCCATTTTAAGTATTGAACAGGTTCCGGGTCATTGAGTCCATACTTTTCAATAAATTTCGCTCTGTCAGCCTGACTGATTGTTGGATCCATCATTAGTGACATCGGGTCACCCGGTGCCGCTTTCATTATCGCAAATGATAATATTGTAATGCCTAAAAGAATTGGCAGAGACATTAATGTTCGACGAACAATATATGTAACCATATTCTTGTCCCCTTTTCTAAAATAGGATAAAGAGGAAAGGATGCAGGATCCTCACCTCTCTAGGGATTTCATTATTATTGTTCAAGCCACCATTTTTCAATATGATATAAGTCATTTTTGGGATGGAATACATAGCCATGCATGTTTGTCGGAATTGCCCTGTGATAATTGTAATAAAACAGGAATGAATAAGGCTGATCCTCTGCAATCAATTTATAGATTTCTTCATATTTTTTCTGATATTCTTTTCTGTCTGTAATTGATTTAGCTTCTTCTAAAAGTTTATCGACTTTAGGATTCTTATACCATATGTTGTTTAATCCGTTCTTAGATTGACTGGAGTGGAAAATCGAAAATTGATCTGGGAATGTAGCCAAGCTCCATCCTAGAAGTAATGCATCATAATCCCAATTCGGTGCGCTTGTTTGTTCAATAAGAGCACTAAATTCTACTATTTGTGGTTTTGCTTCAATTCCTACTTCTTTAAGTTGCTGCTGAACGACAACTGCTAAATCTTCCCGCATCTTATTCCCTTGGTTCGTTTTAATCGTAAATGAGAATTTCTTTCCATCCTTATCAAGGTAACCGTCTCCGTCTGTATCTTTCCATCCCGCTTCTTTCAATAGTTTCTTAGCTTTTTTAGGATTGTAATCAAATGTAGGTACATCACTTTTCGGGTAATTCCAAGATAGCGGACTTTCAGGAACGTTTGCAACTTCACCATCACCGTTTAACACCTGATCTACCATTGCTTTTCGATCAAGTGCATGCGTAAGAGCTTGGCGGACTTTTTTGTCTTTAAATAATTCATTTTTCTCATTCCAACCAATGTAACTGTAGTTCAAACCAAGATCTGATTTAACTTCTACATTATCAAATGTCTTGACTGTCTCGAAATCAGTACCTGGAACAACAAAGAAATCAATATCTCCAGCCTTTAACTGCGCAACAGCTGCATTTGAATCCGGGATCGTTTTTACTGTAACTGTATCTAAATAAGGTCTTCCGCCGTAATAATCTTCATTGGCTTCAAGTTTTACATAATCTCCTTTTTTCCATTCAGCAAACTTGAATGGACCCGAGCCAATTGGATTCTTCCTATTAAACTCATTTTCGCCTAATTCTGAAACTGGCACTTTCCCTAAAATGTGTTTAGGCAGAATACCGTAACTATCTAAAACAACATTGTAAAAATACGCATCCTTTTTCTTTAGTTTAAATTCAACTTCATAATCACCTTTTTTCGTCACTGACTCAAGTGACTCAAAACCCGATCCGCGTTCACCATTATAATCTTTATTTAAGGGGATGCTGTATGTGAAAACAACATCATCCGCTGTAAGCTCTTTTCCGTCATGAAATTTTACACCTTTTCTAATCTTGACATTATAAGTCAGTCCATCCTTGGATTCCGTCACTTTCTCGGCTAGCGCAGGCTTCACATTTAATTTTTCATCTGTTTCTAATAATGTGCTATAGATCATCCCTTCAATATCTGAACTGGAGACATCTGTTGAATAAAGTGGATTAAACAAAGTTGGCTCCCCAGTTGAACCCACAACCAAATCCCCGCCTTGCTGCGGTTTTCCGTTTGATTTTTTCTCGCTGCTGCTGCTCGATTTTGATCCGGAGCAGGCTGATAAAAAGATGGCCAGAACCATCAATACACTTAGCATCATCAGTGCGGTTTTCCGTCTTTTCATTCAATATTCCCCCTCTTGAAATGTTCGTTCTTCTAAGCTGTTGTTTATGTAGTGTGCATACCCCCTCTCAAAGCTGTGCGGGCAACATTAGCTATAAAGGTGACAAGCCACAAAGTGGCTGGGAGCAGCTTCTTTGAATTCTGGTATTTGTTCCTTGCATATTGGCTTTGCAACAGGGCATCTCGTATGGAAAACGCAGCCTTTTGGCGGATTGGCCGGACTCGGCAGTTCTCCCTTCAGGACGATGCGTTCGCGTTTGACAGATCCTATTCTTCTTGTAACCGGAACGGACGATAGAAGAGCTTGCGTGTAAGGATGTAGCGGATTGTCATATAACTCGTGCTTTCCGGCCAGTTCCATCATTTTGCCGAGATACATGACTCCGACTCTGTCGCTGATATGGCGGACAACACTTAGGTCATGAGAGATAAATAGATACGTTAGATTAAATTCTTCCTGTAATTCCTCCATTAAGTTAATCACTTGGGCCTGAATGGATACATCAAGTGCGGAAACCGGCTCATCTGCGATGATCAGCTCCGGATTCAATGTAAGCGCTCTGGCGATCCCGATCCGCTGACGCTGGCCGCCGGAAAATTCATGGGGGTAACGGTTGGCAAACGACGGGTGAAGGCCTACTCTCGCAAGCAGTTCTTCGACTTTCTCGTTTCGTTCCCGCATCGTATACATGTGGTGCGTATGTAACGGCTCCTTAATGATAGAACGCAGCGTTTTTCTTGGATTCAAAGATGCAAACGGATCTTGGAAAACCATTTGAATATTTTTGCGGACACTTTTTCGCAGCTTTTCTTCTGACAGGTTGGAAATATCCTGCCCCTTAAAAAGAATTTGGCCTTCTGTCGGTTTGTACAGCCTGATCATCGTCCTGCCGGCAGTCGATTTCCCGCAGCCTGATTCTCCAACGATTCCGAGGGTTTCTCCTTTTTTCAGCGAAAAGGAAACACCGTCCACCGCTTTTACATCGCCGACTTTTCTTTGAAAAAAGCCTGAGCGGATCGGGAAGTATTTTTTCACGTCACGAAGTTCTAAGATTGTTTCTTGATTAGCTGCTGTCATGATTGTTCGGCACCCTCTTCCTCATATAAAAAACATCTCACCGTTCTTCCGCTTTTGTGCGTCAAAAGCGAAGGCTGATTTGACCAGCATTTATCCATGGTTTTCGGACACCTTGGGGCAAATCGGCACCCCGGCGGAAGGTTATCTGGTGTCGGCACGCTGCCTTTAATCGCGTTTAATTTATCAATCTCTCCATCTATGACGGGAATCGACGTAAGCAGGCCTTCTGTGTAAGGATGAAGCGGTTCTAAAAATAAGTCGTCGACAGCGGCATTTTCTACGACTTGTCCGCAGTACATGACAATGACTCTGTCGGCTGCTTCCGACACGACACCTAAGTCGTGTGTGATGAGAAGGATCGACGTGTTGAACTTCTGACAGAGATCTTTCATGAGCTCGAGAACTTGGGCTTGTATTGTCACATCCAGCGCTGTCGTCGGCTCATCGGCAATGAGCAGTTTAGGATTGCAGCTGAGTGCGATGGCAATCATCACCCTCTGCCTCATTCCGCCGGACAGCCGATGCGGATACTCCTTCATCATTTGCTCGGCCCGGGAGAAACCGACCATCTGCAAGAGCTCAACAGCTTTTTGGCGCGCTTCTTTTTTCTTCATGTTTTTATGGTAAACCAGCACTTCGGTAATTTGTTCTCCGATTGTTAACACCGGATTAAGGGAGGTCATTGGCTCCTGAAAAATCATGGATACTTCGTTTCCGCGGATTTTGCAAAAGTCATTTTCAGTGAATGAGGTGAGGTCTTTGTCTTCGAGTTTAATAGAGCCGTCCATGATTTTTCCGCCGGCGCTTTGGACGAGGCCCATAATGGATAAAGAAGTAATGCTTTTTCCGGAGCCCGATTCACCTACAAGCGCGACGGTTTCGCCTTTGTTGATGTGAAAATCGACTCCGTCAACCGCAGGGATCGGCTCCTTTTTCCTAAAAAAATAAGTCTTTAAATTATTCACTTCTAAAAGTGTGCTCATGCTAGCTCCCCTTTCCCCCTCTTGTTGTCAAACATTTTCAAGAGAAAGCAATCCCTTTATTCAGAAATAATAAATAATATTGAATAATCGAAAAATTTTATAGTTGTATATTATTACAATCATTTTGCAAAATCAAGAATTTTTTAGGATAAATGTAATATTATTAACGAAATTCCATTATTTTATTCTTTTAAAGCGTTGCATTCAAAAAGGTTTCGGCGGGAATGGACAGCCCGTCTGCCGTGTTTGCTTTGTTTGCGGTTAAATATTTTTTTACAATATTGAATCCGACTGCGTATCCAAGCATTTTAGGATGATATCCTTTTCCGAATAACAGCTGTGAAAATAAACGGTTTTCCCGTTTGATATCCAAGTTGGGTGCGATTTTTTTCTCGTATAAAGCCTGCAGCTGCTTTTCGGTATACCAAGATGTCCATTCAGCCGTTTGACTTCGGCCGAACCTCTCATAAACAGCATATTCTGCCAGCCCCTCCATGATGATTGTATCAAGCAATGTGACATCCTTTTCCTCTTTTGTCAGATGATCTAACCGGCAAACGTGATGATATTCATGTGTCATTAGGGCAGAGACTGACGCAAAATCCAACTCTGACGAGAGAAAGAGGAACATCTTATCTTGAAAGGCGAGTCCTGATTTTGAGCCGAATTCTAAACGAATTGTTCTGTTTCGCACGTCAACCGGAAGCGGGACAATTGGTACATCAGGACCTTTCCATTTGTTTTTCAGATACTGTTCTTCCTTTTGAATATGCTCGTAAAACCCTTTTTCTTTCAGCTTGGAAGCTGTATCGCTGCCTTCTTTTATGTTTTTAAACATTCCATGATGCTGAAGGTGCCCCAAAATGCCTTTCCAGTCCTTTTTTTCAATCCCTGAAAAAAGCGGGACAATGTAATGCGCCAAATCATTTATTGAAGCAGCCTGGCTAAGCCAGCTATATGTTTGTTCCACACTCATGTGATCGCCTCCTCTTTTTATCCTATGCGCGCAAAAAAAACCGGCTACCCTTTAAGGGCAGCCGGTTTGGCGTAGTTATGATTGGTATTTCTTAAAGATCAATGTGGCATTATGTCCGCCGAATCCCAATGAGTTGCTGAGAACATAATTGAGATCCTGTCTGCGGGCTTCATCAGGCACATAATCTAAATCGCATTCTTCGTCAGGTGTTTCAATATTGATTGTCGGCGGGATCGTACCTTCTTTAATGGCAAGCACAGAGAAAATCGCTTCAATACCGCCAGCTGCTCCTAAGAGGTGGCCTGTCATCGATTTTGTAGAGCTTACCGCAAGTTTATGCGCATGCTCGCCGAAAACGGTTTTGATTGCCATTGTTTCGTATTTGTCATTGTAATACGTGCTTGTTCCGTGAGCATTGATATAATCAATGTCTTCAGGAAAAATGTCCGCATCTTTAATGGCTTCTTGCATCGCTCTCGCTCCGCCTTCACCGTCTTGGGCCGGAGCTGTGATATGATAAGCGTCTCCCGTTGAGCCATAGCCTACAATTTCTCCGTAAATCTTAGCGCCGCGGGCCAGAGCGTGCTCAAGCTCTTCAAGAACAACAATCCCTGCGCCTTCACCCATGACAAAGCCATCACGGTTTTTGTCGAACGGACGGCTTGCTGTTTTCGGATCTGGATTAGTAGACAGCGCTTTGTTTGCGCTGAATCCCGCGAATGACATTCTTGTCAGCGGCGCTTCTGTTCCGCCTGTGACCATTACGTCAGCATCGCCGCGCTGAATGACTTTAAACGCGTCACCGATAGAGTTTGTTCCTGTAGCGCATGCTGTAACCGTACAAGAGTTGACCCCTTTTGCTCCTAATGCAATAGAAATCTGGCCTGTCGCCATATCAGGAATCATCATTGGCACGAAAAACGGGCTGACCCGTCTTGGGCCTTTCGTTAAGAAGATTTCAAATTGTGACTCTAGTGTTTCAAGCCCTCCGATACCGGAGCCTACCCAAACACCGACTCTCGGCGCGATCTCATCGGTAATGTTAAGATCCGCGTCTTCAACCGCCATTTTTGCAGCTACGACCGCATATTGTGTGAAGCGGTCCATTTTTCTGGCTTCTTTTTTATCCATATAATCTTCAACATTGAAGTCTTTTAATTCAGCGGCTACTTTCGCCGGATATTCTTCAGCATCAACACGAGTGATCGGACCGATTCCGGACACACCGTTGATTGCGTTATTCCAACTTGTATCAACGTCGTTGCCAAGCGGAGATAATGCTCCAAGTCCTGTAACAACTACTCTTTTTTTACTCATCTTGTGTGCACCTCACCTTTTTTTAGCGGCCCCAGCGGATTGCAATGGCGCCCCATGTTAATCCTCCGCCGAATCCTACCATGACGACCACATCGCCGTCTTTGATTTTACCGGCTTCCAATTCCTCTACAAGAGAGATCGGAATGGATGCGGCAGAAGTATTTCCATATTTATGAACTGTTTTGGACATCTTTTCGACAGGAAGCTCTAAACGCTCGCGAGCGGCTTCCATGATGCGGATATTCGCCTGATGCGGAATCAAAAAGTCGACGTCCTCTTTTGAGAGTCCGGCTTTTTCAATCACATTTACACATGATTCTCCCATTTGGCGGACTGCAAATTTGAAAACTTCTCGTCCATTCATGATTGTATGTCCTTTTTCATTAAGATACAAGTGCTGACCGCCTGTGCCGTCTGCACCTAGCTCAAATGAAAGGATCCCTCTGTCATCGCTGACCGGGCCGACTACCGCAGCGCCTGCTCCATCTCCAAACAGAACGGCTGTATTGCGGTCTTCCCAGTCTGTAATGCTTGAGAGCTTTTCTACACCAACAACAAGAACATGCTTGTAGGTTCCGGATTCAATAAATTGTTTACCGGTTACAACCCCGTACATGAAGCCCGCACAAGCCGCGCTGATATCCATAGCGCACGCTTTTTTCGCGCCGAGCTCTTCTTGAATCATACAAGAAACCGTAGGGAATGACTGATCAGGTGTAACAGTCGCAACCAGAATCATATCCAGATCCTCTGCTGCCACTTCGGCTTGTTCCAGCGCTTTTTTCGCCGCTGCAACAGCCATATGTGATGAATACACATCATCTGCGGCAATTCTTCTTTCTTCTATTCCTGTTCTGGTACGAATCCACTCGTCAGAAGTTTCAACCATTTTTTCAAGGTCATGATTTGTTAAAACTTTCTCGGGAATATAACGTCCAACACCAAGTATTCCAGCTTTCATAAGGGAAGACTCCTTTATATTGTAAATTTAGAAGATCAATCAGGTTGTGATCAATTATTAGTATCAGGTACTAATTCTATCCTATTTTTTTTCACATGGCAATATATTCGTCTAAACTATCAGTTCATCTTATTCATAGAGTATTGTATATAGAAAGGAGGCGTACGCAGTTGGATGTGTTTTCAAAGATGATGTTCGGCGATTCCGCAAAACAAACAGAAGAGAAGGAAGAGCAGCAAGAGGAGGTATCCCAGACGAACGAAGAAGAGACGTTTCATTACATGCATATTATGGACCAAATCGGTTCAATTATGAACTCTATTGATCAAATCAAGCCCGCTTTAAAGGAGCTTGCGCCTATGATTTCCGCTATTAAAAAGAAAATCATGTGAAAAGCCACTTTCGAAAAAGTGGCTCCTTCTTATTCGGTTTCAGATTTCGCGTCAGACTTGCCAAGCTCATAAGCTTCAGCCATTACCGTGGTAAATAGATTCATAAATGGCTGTATGGCCTCCATTGACAGCTCAATGCCTGATTTTTCAAGCTGTTCTTTCGCTTCAGGCAAGTATTTCATGGCAATTTGCAAGAACTCCATGGATTTTTCATGTTGCATATGACGTCACTCCATTATTCGTTTTTTGGCAGTTCGCCTGTTTTGTTGTACGTTTTGATCAGCCTGTCGATTCTTTGCTGAAAGTCTTTATCGACAAGCGGGCTGAATGTTCCCATTTCAACAACGCCGGTTTTCAGGTCGTAGTAATGGTCGCCGCCTTCAAGGGAGCCTTTGTCGAATTGCTCAGCGATGATTTCATAGGCCTTGTCCACATTTTGCACCGTGCTGGTTAACACGGTATTTTCGCCCAGTTCTGATTGATCTGTGACGTAGCCGATGGCATAAAGGCCGTCTTTTTTAATCTGCTGAATGACAGGAACATTATACCCGTCTCCGGCGGGATACACAACATCCGCGCCTTCGTTCTTCATTTTCTGATAAAGCTTTACTGCCGTCGTATCATCATCCCAATGAGCCGTATATTTCGTGTTTACTTCTATATTCGGATTTTCATATTTGGCCCCTTTGATAAAACCGTCAACCTCTGGCTGCCATGTAAAGGAAGCGATCACGCCGACCTGATTTGTTTTCGACAAATGGGCAGCCGTCATTCCTCCAAAAAAGCCCATTGCCTCGCCGCTGAAATGGACACTTGTCACATTATCCCCTTTCGCTTTCGCATTAGAAATGACAAATTCCATATCCGGATAATCTTCGCTTACCAAGTTAAACACCTCTGCGTATTCACTCCCGTGGCCATAGAGAAGATTGACGCCCCGCTTATGAAAATCATCAATCGCATTTATGATATCTTCATCTGTTTTAACGCCTTCTTTATAGTAGACGTCCACATTGTATTTTGATTGTATATTCAGTAATCCTTTATACCCTTTTGTGCCCCATACGAGGTCGTTAATCGTATCAGGAAAGAGCATGCCGACCTTCTCAATTTTTCCTTTAAACGGAGTTTGTCCACATCCGCTTAATAAAAGGAGGACAGAAAAGATCATGACAAGCCTTGTGATCAAGTCATGTTCAACTCCTTTTGACAAGCTATAACATGTATTATTTTTATACGTTTATTGTATCTAGAAAACGTGAAACATGGAAGGTGTTTCTTAATATTTGTCGAAAATTGATGAATATTGTCTTTTCCACTCGACAATTTTTGCTTTTGCTTCTTCTTTTGAGGTTTTTTCTGTGACTTGCAGATCGAAAATCTGATGATCGCGGCTTGGTTCAAGCAGGAACCTCAGCAGCTCCTCAGCGACATCGTCTGTGTAGCAGCCGTCTTCCTCGGTTTCTTCTTTCCATGGCCCATACATTTTCGGCAGGATCACCGCTTTTTCTGAACCTGTCTTTTCACGTTTTTCCCATTCTTTTCGATCTTGTTCATAGATTAATAGATAAGGAGAATCAAATTGGTCTAAAGGTAAAAAACTGCCGTATTGGATACAAATTGTATCATATTTTCGCTTACCAATACGTTCAAGCCGGCAAAAGAGTTCATTTCTCCCAAGCCACATGAGTCTTTCTTCTAAGTACATTTGTCTCATTTCATCTTCTGTTTCCGCCAGTATAACGTCAACATGTATGCCTTCATCCATCATTCGCTCGCATAATGAAAGGCCGAAAAATTCGTCCGCACCTACAATCAGTGTTGATTCCATTGCATCTGCCGCCCTTCCGGTTTTTCATTTCCAAAGCAAAACAGCCTCCGCAAAAGTGAAGGCTGTTGTTATTGTATTCTCTATAACTCTTTTTCATGCCTGTGAAAGAATTTGCAGATTGATGCATACAGTCTGCTTGGATGCTCAAACAAATGAAATGTCATGTCGACCGGCGCGCCTTGCTTCTGCTGTTTTTCCTTGAATGCCTCCGCATGTACGCTGTACGGATAGGGAGCTCCGGTCATCCGCTGCCATATATGAACCGGCACGACGCTCGAATAGCTTTCAATTGTTTTGTAACGGAACGCTTCCGCTTCTTTTTCAGAAATTCCGTAGCTTTCCGATACCTCTTTCAAAAATTGCTTATAGAAAAATTTATTTTCTTTTTCTGATTCATAATGTGCCTGAAGATCGAGACAAGGATTCAACATTGCGGCTGAGCGGATATGATCCGGGGAAAAACGAAGCAATTCATTGGCCGTGAGAGCACCCATGCCCTCTGCTAAAATATGAATCTTCGGATTGAGGATTTCCTGCTTCAGAACGGAATGTATCAGCTGTTTGGCATAGGCGACCGCTTTTTCCGCGCCCCAATGCCTTCCGTACAGATTGCTGTTAAAAAGAGTATATCCTTCATCCCTCAGCATGTTCAGAAGCTGGTTTCTGCCGTAATGCTGCAGCCAAAAGCTAGAATCATTCCCGACAAAGTGGGTTCTGTCCCCCAAGATAAAAATGCCGAAGCCGTTTGGGCGATAGGGCAAATGAATCACATTCTGCTCCGTTCCCAATTGAAAGTATCTT
Source organism: Bacillus vallismortis (assembly GCF_004116955.1). Classification (NCBI taxonomy): domain Bacteria; kingdom Bacillati; phylum Bacillota; class Bacilli; order Caryophanales; family Bacillaceae; genus Bacillus; species Bacillus vallismortis. Next base: position 2,310,554 of record NZ_CP026362.1, read on the forward strand.
TCCGTTATTCCCATCGCTTGCCCGCCTCCTTTCACACTTCATCTCACGCTATCTTATGTAAAAAGAAACGAAACGAATAAGGTAAAGTCCTAGCCTTTATCAGTTTTGGCTATTATACCATTTGATGATCTTTTTATTGGATTTAAACCGTATCGAATCAGGTATTTTGTCTTCTCATTTTCTTTTAAAATTGGATTCCCCCTTCGCTTTTTGTATGGTATGATAGCTTTTAGAATAGACTGAGAAGGACGAGGTGGAAACGTGCGATATATTATTGCCTTTATTTGGACGTTCCTTTTATCACATATGGCATGCTACTTGATTGCCAGCATGAACAGTGTTGCATATCAATTCAATGAATTCAAAACATCATCTGTCATTGCTGTTATCCTGTATGTCTTGATCATGGTTTTAGCGGAAATCATGCCTATGAACAAAAATGCCGACCAGCATTAAAAATGCGAAAAACCCAAAACATGTCATTGTTTTGGGTTTTTTTCTTGATCACGGCTTTCTTTTGTATGTCCACAGCCGGTTGTGATTTGATGTTTCGGGGAACATTTCCCCTGCTGACAGATGGATTTTTTGCGGGTTTTTTACCATACTTCCTGTCTCGCCGATTTCAACGTAGATGCCATTGTTGGGCGCTTTCTGTCCCGGCCGGAATTGATGCTGCTGTCCCACTATTTTTCCTCCTTTTCCTTTTTGCTGTAGTATGCGCCTAAGCGGCTGTGAATATGTTGCCATCAAAAAACTGCTGAGTCTGGGGGACTGACCCCCGTTTTTAAGACAGGGATCAAAACACCATTAAACAGCCAATTGCCGATAGTTTATCGGTGATTGGTTGTTTAGTTTCGTTTGAATACGAATGTTGTTATAATAATAAATGTATTCTTTGACAGTGCGTTCTACGATGGCGGTCGTGGTTCGATCAATGCTGTTAAGATAGAACGTTTCAGACTTTAGTGAGGAATGAAACGATTCGATGGAGGCATTATCAGCGGGCGTCCCTTTGCGGGACATGCTCATGGTAATGCCTTTTGTTTTAACAGCTTTCTGATACTCGTAAGATGTATACACAGATCCTTGGTCACTATGTAACACGCAGTTCTCAGGCAGTGTTGGCAGTTGATCAAGTGTGTGTAAGACAAAGTCTGTGTCCTGCTTATCTCCAATCGTAAAAGCAATCACTTCTCCATTGTATACATCCAATATACTGGAAAGGTACAATTGCTTCTGTCCATAAGGCAAATACGTGATGTCCGTTACTAGTTTTTCAAGAGGATGATCAGACTGAAAGTTCCGATCTAATATATTATCGACCACGGCATATGGCTGCCCATTCTTCTTGCGCTTTTTCACCTTAACCCGGCACTGCCACTGATTTTTCTGCATAATACGCTGAACCGTTTTATGGTTAATACACATTCCCTTTTTTAATATGGCTGTGATTTTTCGATATCCATATCGATACTTGTGCTCTCGGCACAACGTGCCGATTTGTTTTTCCAAATGGCGTTTGGGATGATCCTTCATCAGATTCTTCTTCCAACGATAATAAGACGCCCGAGAGATACCTAAATGAATACAGATATCCTGCACGGTCATTGTGCTGTGCAATATTTCTACAAGTTCGACTGACGTTTTACTATCAACTTCCTTTCCAATTCGTTGTACTTTTTTAAAACTTCATTCTGTTGTCTCAGGTAACGATTCTCTGCCTGCAGTTTCTCTAATTCGGAAGAATACTCCGGACCTTTTCCATAAGTGTATTGCTTACCAACAGGTTGTTCAAATCGGTGTGTATCACCAGCCTTATACCATCTGACCCATGTCTTAATCTGCGTATTATTTTTGATATTCAACTCCTGCATGATCTCTTTCATAGGTACGCCTGCCAATCTCATTTCTACAGCCTTCTGTTTCACTTCAAGCGGATAACTCACTCTTGTCCCCATAGAAAAAACACCTCCAAGTCTAATTTCGGATAACAATCATCCGTATTCAAACTTGAAGGTGTTTTTATTTGTCTCATCTTATGGGGTCAGTCCCCTGGCTCAGCAGTTTTTTGATGATTCCTCTTTGTATAAAACGGCCTTCAGCAATGCTTTTTGCACATGGAGACGGTTTTCCGCCTGTTGGAATACCGCCGAATTCGGCCCGTCAATAATCTCCGCTGTCACTTCCTCTTCACGGTGCGCAGGGAGGCAGTGTAAAAATGTATAATCAGGCTTGGCATGGCTGACAAGCGCCGCATTCACCTGATAAGGGGCAAATACAGTGAGACGCTCTTGTTCTTCCGCTTCCTGCCCCATGCTTGTAAACACATCAGAATAAATCACGTCCGCGCCTTTTACAGCTTCAACCGGGTCCGCCGTAAGCGTGATAGAAGCGCCCGACTGACGCGCAGATGCTTTCGCCGCTTCCACCGCTTCATCTAACACTTCGTATCCTTTTGGCGAAGCGATCGAGATATCACAGCCCATTTTCGCGCAGCCGATCATTAATGAATGCGCCACGTTATTTCCGTCCCCGATGTACGCGACTTTCACGCCTTTAAGCTCCCCTTTTATTTCCTTTATCGTCAACAGATCCGCCAGCGCTTGGCATGGATGGTATTTATCCGTAAGTCCGTTGATGACCGGAATGTCGGCTTCTTTGGCAAGCTCCTCCACCTTTTCATGCTCAAAAGTCCGGATCATGATGGCATCCACATAGCCTGACAGCACTTTTGCCGTATCAGCGACAGTTTCACCGCGCCCCAGCTGCAGATCTTTCTGATTTAAGAAAAGAGCGCTCCCGCCCAGCTGCGCCATGCCGGCTTCGAATGAAACGCGAGTCCGTGTTGATGATTTTTCAAAAATCATCGCCAAGGTTTTGCCTTGGAAAATAGGCTGGATTTTGTTTTGCTTCAGTTCACCGGCTTCTGTGAGCAGGGCGTTTATACCCTGTTCACTAAGATCCTGTAACGTTAATAAATCTTTTCCGTATAAACTGGTTTCCGTCACTGTGTGCATGATGCCACTTCCTTTTTATAGAGATCTTTGAGAGATACAGGCTGCGCATGGCCTGAACCGCTTTGTAAAAACGCCCGCACAGTTTCTTCTTCTGTAAAGATCGTAATGCCATGCGTCATGGCTTCTAAACGTTCTTTACGCGCTTCTTCAGAGCCGCTCAGATTAATGTGGAGCGCTTTTCTTTCCTGCTCCATCCATGAGGCAAATGTCCCTTCATGAACCGTAAATCCGGCTTTTTCAGCTAACTTTTTGATATCTTCCGGCCCGTTTTGCAAATAAATGCTTCCTTTTTGCTTCCATACATGTGTATAGATTTTTTTCAAGGCGCTGTCGGCATTGTATGCAACACACATGCCTTCTCCTGTTGATTTCATTTCCGGCCCAAGCTTGACATCCACATCCTGAATCGCATGGGATGAAAAGACCGGGAACTTCACGGCAACCCCATGATGATTCTGAACTGCCGTGTTTACATCTTTTAAAGACGCTCCCGCCAGCAGGCGTGTGGCAAGCGGGATCATCGGAACGCCCATTACTTTGCTGACAACGGGAACCGTGCGGCTCGCTCTCGGGTTCACTTCAAGAACGAGAATGTTTCCATTGTCGATCACAAATTGAATGTTCATGATGCCTTTAAAAGAAAGCTTACGGACAATTTTTTGCGCGGCATCTTTTATGCCCTGCTTTAGCCCGCTTGTGATGGACGGTCCGGGAAGGATGGCAAAGCTGTCTCCCGAATGGACACCTGCCCGTTCAATATGCTCGGTATATGTCGGGATAAAGACATCTTCACCGTCGGAAATCAAATCAATTTCGACTTCTTTTCCTGACACATACTGATCAATTAAAATCGGGTACGGCATGCTATCCTCACCGTTCAGCAGCTGAGAAAGCTGAGCTTGCGAGTGAACAATAATCATGCCCATTCCGCCGATGACGTAAGATGGGCGGATCAGCACCGGATAGCCGATTTCATTTGCCTTTTCAACGGCTTCTTCTTTTGTATAAGCGATTTCTCCCTTCGCGTGGTTCAAGCCAAGCTCATCTAGAAGCTGATAGAATTGATCCCGATCCTCTAACACGTCAAGCGTTTTAAATGAGGTGCCGAGAAGGGTAATGCCTGCTTTTTCGAGCGCTTCAGCAGCATTGATCGCGGTTTGGCCGCCAAATTGTACGATTGCAAAATCAATGTTTTCCCGCTCTGCCACGTTTAAGATATGCTCCGTTGTCATTGGTTCAAAATACAGGCGGTCCGCAATTTCATAATCGGTGCTGACCGTTTCCGGGTTATTGTTCATCATGATTGTTTCAAACCCAAGCTCTTGCAGTGTCAGCACGCCATGGACGGCACTGTAATCAAATTCAACGCCTTGGCCGATCCGAATTGGGCCTGAACCAATAATCAGCGCGCGTTTTTTCTCTTTGCGGCTGATGTCCCCATCGGTCTCTCCGAAATATGTGGAGTAAAAGTAGTTTGTTTTCGCATCAAACTCTGCCGCGCATGTATCGACGATTTTGAAGGACGGTGTAATGCCCATCTCCTTGCGAAGTGCGCGCACTTCTTCTTCTGTTTGGCCAATCAGAGAGGCAATCGTTTCGTCTGAAAATCCCTTTTCCTTTGCTTTTTTCAATAATTCAAAAGAAAGATCGCTGCCCGCTTCCGTCATGCGGTTTTCCAGTTTGATGATATTGTCAAAAGTATGAAGGAAAAACGGATCAATTTTTGTTTTCGCATGAATGTCATCCATCGGCACCCTGCGGCTCAATAGCTCCATGACAACGAAAAATCTGCGGTCGTCCGGAGTGACTGCCAACTCCCATAGCGCTTCAATCGATAAGCCGCTGAGCTCTGGAAGGTGTGTGCCGGCATTTTTCAGTTCAAGGGACGCGGCTGCCTTTTGTATCGCCGCTTCTAAATTCCGTTCAATCGCCATCACTTCACCGGTGGCTTTCATTTTTGTGCCAAGCTTGCGGTCTGCGTTTTTGAATTTATCAAACGGCCAGCGCGGAAATTTGACGATCACATAGTCCAGCGCCGGTTCAAAGCTAGCGTAAGTCGAGCCTGTGAGCGGATTTTTCAGCTCATCAAGGGTGTATCCTACGGCCAGTTTCGCAGCCATCTTCGCAATTGGATAACCGGTTGCTTTAGAGGCGAGAGCCGATGACCGGCTTACCCGCGGATTGACTTCAATGACGTAATATTGCTTGCTGAATGGATCAAGCGCGAATTGAATGTTGCATCCGCCTACGACATCAAGTGCTGAAATGATCGTCAGACTTGCCGTCCGCAGCATTTGATAGTCTTCATCCGTCAATGTTTGTGACGGCGCCACAACGATAGAGTCACCTGTATGCACACCGACCGGATCGATGTTCTCCATATTGCAGACGGTAATGCATGTGTTATGGCTGTCACGCATCACTTCATATTCGATTTCTTTAAAGCCGGCAATGCTTTTTTCCACAAGGCATTGGTTGATCGGGCTAGCTAATAGCGCCTGCTTAATCATGCCAGTAAAAGCTTCTTTATCAGGAGCGATGCCTCCGCCCTTGCCGCCTAATGTGTAAGCAGGTCGGATAATGACGGGAAACCCGATCGATTCCGCAAAACGGAGGGCGTCGGCCTCGTTATCGACAATTTCACTCTCCGGCACAGGCTGGTTCAATTCGTTCATTAACGATCGGAATTTTTCCCGATCCTCTCCTTTTTGTATCGTCTCAACAGATGTGCCGAGAAGCTTGACGCCGTGCTCTTTTAAAACACCCGTTTCTTCAAGCTCCACCGCTAAATTCAAAGCGGTCTGCCCGCCTAAATTAGCTAGAAGCCCATCAGGCTGTTCTTTCTGAATGATGGCAGTCAGGCTTTCTGCTGTCAGCGGCTCAAAATAAATATCATCAGCGAAGGCTTCATCGGTCATAATGGTCGCCGGATTGTTGTTGACGAGGATTACCCGATAGCCTTCCTCCTTCAGCGCGATGCATCCTTGAGTGCCTGAATAATCAAATTCTGCCGCCTGGCCGATGATGATCGGGCCTGAGCCGATTACTAATATGCTTGAAATACTGGTGTCTTTAGGCATGGGCGATTTCTCTCCTTGCTGGTATCACATTCTTTACATAATCATCAAAAATCCATTCACTTTCCGCCGGTCCGGGATGGGCTTCCGGGTGGAATTGAACACTCATGACAGGCAGTTTTTTGTGGGAAAGCCCTTCAACTGACGTATCATTGACATGATGAAACCTGATCGTGAGCTCTTCTTGATTAATGGACTGTTCATCAACCACATAGCTGTGATTCTGGCTTGTCATGAAGACGCGCTTCGTTTCACGGTCGATGACCGGATGATTTGCTCCCCTGTGTCCGAACGGCAGCTTGAATGTATTTCCTCCGAACGCGAGCGCGATCAGCTGATGGCCGAGACAAATGCCGAGAGTCGGATAATGGCAAACGATGCTTTTGATCTTTCCTAAATACGGCTGAATGGCTTTCGGGTCTCCAGGTCCGTTCGATAACACAATGCCGTCCGGCTTGATGTCGTGTACAGCTTCCATTTGCTGATACGGCACCACGGTGACCTTGCAGCCTCGTTTGACGAGTGATGACGCGATGGACTTTTTATAGCCGAAATCAATGAGGGCGATATGTTTATGTCCGTCGCCAAATGTGCTGATTTCCTGTGCGGATGCCTGTTCTGCCACGTTTTCAGGCTGAAGGGCAATCTCAGCTGCTTCTTTAGAGGCTGTGACAGTTGCCCCCATTGTTCCGTTTGTCCGGATTTTTTTCACGACAGCCCTCGTGTCAACATGGGTCAACAGCGGAATGTTCCATTTTTGCAAATACTCCTTGAGGCTGTATACGGCTTCATGATGAGAAAAGTGATTGCACGCCTCGTAGACCACCGCGGCTTTCACTTGCGGTTTTTTGCTTTCAAAGTCCTTTTCATTAATGCCGTAGTTGCCAATCAGCGGGTAGGTAAATACGATAATCTGCCCTTTGTACGATGGATCTGTCAACACTTCTTGGTAGCCCGTCATCCCTGTAAAAAAGACCGCTTCTCCCGTGCAGCTTTCATGACTGTCCAGCTCGCCGCTGAACGCTGTTCCATCTTCTAACACTAAATAACCTTCCATCTCACAGCCCACCTCTTGATGAATAATTAATTATAAAAATGAATTTTTATGCTATTTTACCGAAAAAAAATCACTGGTTTACAGCGGAATAATGAGCGATCGCCTGTTTCAGCTTACTGACGGCTTCTGTCATTTCATCCTTTGTCACGGTCAGCGGCGGCAGCAGCCGAATGACGTTCGGTCCGGCCGGCAATACAAGCAAACCTAATGTCTGCAATTCAGTAATGATGTCGGCAACCGGCCCATCACACTCAATTCCAAGCATTAACCCTTTACCGCGAATTTGTTTGACAAACGGGCTCTTTAGCCCAGCCTCGAGCTGTTCTTTTAAAAACGTCCCTTTGTCAGCAGCCTCTTGCAGAAAGTCAGGCTGGAATACAATTTGCAATGTGGCATTCACAGCAGCCATCGCCAGCATATTTCCTCCGAAAGTTGTTCCGTGAGAACCAGGGGTAAATGCTTCTCCCAGTTGTTTCTTGCCGATGACAGCGCCAACCGGAAAGCCGTTCCCCAATCCTTTTGCGACTGTGATGATGTCCGGTGAGAGTCCGAAGTGCTCGTATGCGAAGCCCTTTCCCGTCCGTCCGATCCCGGTCTGGATTTCATCAACGATCAGAAGAGCTTGCTTTTCTTTGCAAAACGATTGAACGGCTGTTAAAAATTCAGCGCTTGCCGGATTGACTCCGCCTTCTCCCTGCACTGTCTCAAGCATCACCGCGGCAATGCCGTCTTCTTCCCTAAGAGCTTCAAACGCGGAAGAATCGTTGTATGGCAGACAATGAAAACCTTCCAGCATCGGGCCGAAGCCTGTTTTGATTTTATCCTGTCCGGTCGCGGCCATCCCCGCATACGTGCGGCCGTGGAACGATTGAAGGAACGTGATGATTTTCGTTTTTCCAGTTGCTTTTCGGGCGAGCTTGATCGCGCCTTCATTGGCTTCCGCGCCGCTATTGCAGAAAAAGACGAGATCTCCCGCACTGTGCGCCGCCAGCTTTTGTGCCGCTTGCTCTTGGAGACTGTTTTGAAACAGGTTGGATACGTGCCATACGCTGTCAAGCTGATTTTTAACTGCTTCTGTAACCGTTTCATGGCAGTGGCCTAGATTAGATACCGCAATTCCCTGAATGAAATCGAGGTAGGTTTTGCCGTTATGATCCTCAACGTACGTTCCCTTTGCTTTTTTTATGTCAATATCCCAGCGGCCGTAGGTTTGAAACAAGCTGCTCATGAAACAGCCTCCTTTGCTTTAACGATTTTTGTTCCTTGAAAGGTTTGTTCTGTGAAAAATGATCCTTTTCCGTTTACGATCATGACTTCAGAAACCTGATCTGACAAAGCCGACAAAGCTGAATTGACCTTCGGAATCATCCCCCCAGTGATCACTTCCTGTTTGATCAGCGTATGAACTTCTTCAGGGGTCAGAACGTCGAGACGCTGTTTTTCTTTCATGATCCCATCGACATCTGTGACGAACATCAGCTTATCAGCTTCGAGCGCTCCGGCGACTGCTGAAGCAGCCAGATCGGCATTCACATTCAGCGTCTTGCAGTCACTCGTCATAGACAACGGCGCGATAACAGGAATAATGCTCTTTTCCATCAGCGCGTTCACCATGGATGCATCGACCTTTTTGATTTCTCCGACTTCCCCGTATGCTTCCGGATCGAGATAATCAGCCTCCAAAAGGCCGCCGTCCTTACCAGAGATGCCCGCTGCACGCAGTCCGTGTTTGGCAAGCTCCGCAACAAAAAATTTATTCACCGAGCCGGATAAAACCATTTCCGCCACTTCGAGCACCGGCTTCGTCGTTTTCCGCTGTCCTCCTGAAAACTCTGTTTTGATGTTTAACCGTTTCAGCATATTTGTGATTTCCGGGCCGCCGCCGTGAACGATCGCCAATTTCCATCCTGACGCCATCAGTTCTTTCAGGTTATGAAAAAATTCCTCCGACAGCTCTCGGATGACACTTCCCCCGCATTTAAAAACGATTGTTTTCTTCATCATGCTCCCCTTTATTACGTGCGATAACTCGCGTTAATTTTGATATAGTCATAGGTTAGGTCACAGCCCCACGCTCTTCCTTTCCCGTCACCTTCATGCATCTTGATGATAATGGCGATTTCATCTCCTTCAAGGTACTCCTTAGCGAGAGATTCAGAGAATGGCTGAGGTTTATTGTGCTTAAACAGGCATTGGCCTCCGAGATAAACTTCTACTTCTTCTGCCGTTACCTGAGCTGCGCTGTGCCCGATGGCTCCGATGATGCGCCCCCAGTTGGCATCTGTTCCATAGACCGCTGTTTTCACGAGACTTGAGCCGACAATTTTTTTGGCAATCACGTTTGCGTCAAGATTATTTTTCGCTCCCTGCACTTGGGCTTCGATTAGCTTTGTCGCGCCTTCTCCGTCTCTGGCAATCTCTTTTGCCAAATCCTCGCAAGTGAGCAAGAGCGCTTTTTTAAAGACCGGCCAATCTGGATGATCTTCTGTCAGGCATTTATTTTTCGCGCAGCCGTTTGCCATGACCAATACCATGTCGTTCGTGGATGTTTCACCATCAACTGTGATTTGGTTAAATGAAACGTCAGTGATATCGCGAAGCGCTTTTTGCAGCGTTTTTTCTTCGATGGCTGCATCTGTTGTGACAAACCCCAGCATCGTGGCCATGTTCGGGTGAATCATTCCCGAACCTTTCGCCGCTCCGCCGATCGTGACTGTTTGACCGCCGATTGTCAGCTCATAGCACGTCTGCTTAATCACCGTATCGGTTGTTAAGATCGCTTCTTCAAAATCTCCCGATCCCGCAGGTGTTTGTGTCAGCCGTTTGATGCCTGCCTGAATTTTTTCCATGTCTAAATACTCGCCGATGACGCCTGTTGATGAAACGGCGACAAGTTCCGGCTCAATATCAAGCTGTGCAGCAAGGCTCTCCCGCATTGTGTATGCGTCCTTTATGCCCTGTTCTCCCGTGCAGGCATTGGCAATGGCGCTGTTGACGATGACGGCTTTCAATGCTGATCCATGCTTTAAGCTGTCTTGTGTGACTTTGATCGGAGCGGCCTGAAAGTGGCTTTGGGTATAAACCGCCGCACTTACGGCTGGTGTCTTGCTGATAATGACGCCGAGGTCTTTTTTTGAGTAGCGCAGCCCGCAATGCACGCCCTTTGCCTGAAAACCTTTTGGCGAGGATACATCACCTGTTACTTTTATAATTTGATCTTCACTTAACTGAATCATGGTTCGATTCTCTCCCGTTCTATGGATAAATTGGCGTCATGGTGAGCCCAGTCTCTTCATTCCAGCCATTCATCACATTAAAGTTTTGCACAGCCTGACCGGCGGCACCTTTCATTAAATTATCGATTACCGAGACGATCGTGACTCTGTTCGTTCTCTCGTCAAGCGCAACGGCGATATCACAGAAATTGCTGCCGTACACTTCCTTCGTTTGCGGATACTGCCCTTTTGGCCTTACTCTCACAAAATATGAATCTTGGTAAAATTCCGAATATAATTGATGCAAGTCATCTGCTGAACGATCAGAGGTTAATTGTGTGTACATCGTCGCCATGATGCCCCTTGTCATCGGCACCAAGTGAGCCGAAAAAGTAATAGGCCCGAGCCCCGGCTGCCATTCTTGCAGCGCCTGTTCAATTTCCGGCGTGTGCTGATGTTCATTGACTTTATAAATTTTAAAATTGTCGTTCAGCTCAGAAAAATGAGTTCCCATGGATGCTTTTCGTCCCGCTCCGGAAACACCGGTCTTCGCGTCAACGATAACGAACGATTCATGAAGCAGTTTCTGTTGGGCCAATGGCGCGAGGCCAAGCAACACCGCAGTTGGAAAACAACCCGGATTGGCAATGAGTTTCGCCTGTTGAATTTGCTTTTGATTCAGTTCTGCAAGACCGTATACGGCCTCATGAATCACTTCCTTTGGTGCTGAATTCCGTTTATACCACTTTTCATATTCAGTGGGCTCTTGTATCCTCAGATCACCTGACAGATCAATCACCGGAATTCCCGCGTCTGCCAGCTGCGGAGTCAATTCACTTGATACCCCGGGCGGCGCGGCAAGAAACATGAGATCTATTTCGTGTTTGATCGTCTTCAGATCAATTGGCTTCAGCTTCTGATCGGCTAAGCCGGCAAGATGAGGATACACCTCGCTATAGACATTTCCTTCACCGCTGGATGAATAAAGTATACATTCCTCTGCATGAGGATGATGTGAAAGGATCCTGACAAGTTCAGTGCCTCCATAACCTGTAGCGCCTACAATTCCTATTTTCAAAACAAGTTCACCTTCTTGGTCTTTGTGAAATTATTTAACATTATAGCATGAATAAAAATTAATTCAATCGTATATTTAATATTTTTATTCACTTATACATTTTCTGTTCACTGAAAAATCCGCTCAAAGCAAATAACGTTGTTGCATCAAAAAACACTGACCTGTCGCTTTTTTCAAGCGCATAAAAAACAGGCTGACCGCGTCAGCCTGTTTTCATCATCATCAATCCGCTCACAAAATAGACAATAGAGCTTGCATAAAAAATCATTTGCACCGTAAAAAAGTCGGCGAGAAATCCGCCGAGCATAATGGCTGCGGCTGAAAAGATCGCCGTCCAAAAGTGGTAATTCCCAATCTTTCTTCCCCGCTCTCCGCTGTCTGTAAGATCGGCGATCAGCACTTTTTCTCCGTGCTTTTGCATCGCTCCAAAGACCCCTAACAGCACTTGGACGATGTACACTTGAACAACGCTCCCAATATGCGGGACATACAAAAGCAGGACGGCCATGCCCCAAGAATTCGTCAGCAGAAAATAACGGCTGTCGAGCCTTCCAGACAGCCGTCCGAGGAGCGGATAAATGAGCGCCCCGCTTAGCCCGAACAATCCGTAGGAAAAACCGAACTGCGTGTAGCTTGAGCCGATGTTTTTCACAAACAGAATATAAAACGGAAAGATCAAGCTGCTCGCGAAAAAGACGCTGCTCTGTGAAAATGTGAGCCATTTTAATTTGTTTTTCCCCATTATTTATACCTCTGATAAAAATAATTCATAAAGCGTTCATCCGGGTCATACGTTCGTTTTTTCTGAAAAAACGCTTCGCTTTTCGGATACGCCTGCCTCATTTGCGCTTTTGTCTGGTAGGTCATATACGGCAAATAATAGCTGCCGCCGTGCATGATGGCAACGTCTGTCATGCGCCTGATGATCCGGGCGGTGTCTGCCTGGGCTTCTTTTGAAAACCCCTCGTTGATTAAAAGCACGAGCGAAAACATATCATCCTTTCCATAGGAAAGGTCGGCTTTTTCATTTTTCTGCACGTAGCGGATCGTAATGTTCACAAGGTTTAAATCCTCGTCAGACAGCGTTTGTCTCAGGTCGTCAATATAGGACGCATACTCCTTCACCGGCACAAAGTATTCCTGCAAAACATCTGTGTTGTCATTGTTTTCATATTCGAGAAATGCTGATTCGGACCGCATGACATTATTGCGTGTGATCTTTGTGCCGTTTTGGCTCAGAAAATAGGATTTCTGCGTGTTCCACAGCCAATTTCTGCCCCATTCATACCGTCTTGACAAGCCGAGTGCAAACTTGTGGCCCCGGTATACTCGTCTTCTTTAAGATCGCTGTATGATGACAGCTGATCCTGATCATCTGCCACTTCATAATTCGTAACATACATGTCTTCCAGAAAACCTTTTTTCGCTGTTGAAATTCGCGCCAGATGCATTCGGACATCCGGATTTCCTTTTACGTGCTTTGTAAAATAGTCTGCGTATTCACTGTCATTCATTTTTTCCGTCTTCATGACATACAGCTCATCATCCGTCAGCTCAAGCGTTACATCAAGAATTACGCCAAAAAGACCGTACCCTCCGATGACTGCTGTAAACAAATCATCTTTTGGGGTGACGGTGACGATCGTTCCGTCCGCTTTTAAAAGCCGAAATGATTTGACAGTATCAATCAGCGAGCCGTAGCAGATATCACGTCCGTGGGCATTGGCGCTGAGAGATCCTCCAATGGTGAAAATATTTTGTGACTGCATGACCTTTACCGCAAGTCCGTATGGATTCACATATTTCTGGATGTCATTCCACGTCGCGCCGCTTTGGACTCTGATGGTTTTTTTCTCTTGATCAAGTGATAGGATTTTGTTGTAGCCTGTCATGTCGAGAACGATGCCGTCCTCATAATATGTATGGCCCCCCATGGAGTGCTGGGTCCCGGCGATTGAAATCTTTATGTTTTTTCGATTGGCCTCTTTGATCGTGTCAATGAGCGTTTCCTCTTCCTGCCCTTTCACTGTCTGCTTAATTTTCACAGGCATCAGCCGGCTGACATCCGTCATCTCGTTTGTGTCTGTTTTTTGCTCTGAGTGCACAGAGTAGGCAAACAGGGCCGCATACGCGCCTGTACAAAGCGCGAATGCAAGCAATTTCTTTTTCATAGCGCTCTCCCTGCTATTTTTATGGCCATTATACCATATCTCACGCCCTCATTTTTCCATATTATCTCCTTGCCCGTTTTTCAGCGCGGCGGTCAGCCACGACAAAGCAGGCGTGAATCGCGCCCGGCAGCCAAAAGATACAGGTCAATATGAGGTTCAGCAATGCCTGAAACGGTTTTCCCGTCAACAAAACGGCGAGCGGCGGGCACAGGACAGCCAGCAGATACATCATTTTCTTTCACTCCTTTCAGCTGTAAAAAAGGACAGCCTCACAGTAAGGCTGTCCTCTTTTGTTTGTTTTATTGAATGCCAAGCGCGATTTTCGCGTATCTGGACATTTTATCTCTTGTCCAAGGCGGATTCCACACAATGTGAACCTCCGTCTCTTTTACTTCTGGAATGTCCGCTAACGCTTTTTTCACTTCATCCACAATAATCGGCGCTAAAGGGCACCCCATTGATGTCAGTGTCATCGTCACGTGCGTTAAGCCGTCGTCATCCATATCAACATCATATACCAAACCAAGGTTCACGATATCAACGCCAAGTTCAGGATCAACAACCTGTTCCAGGGCGCCCATGATGTTTTCTTTTAATGCTTCTTCCACGTTCCCTCACTCCTTTTTCTACAGTATAACGTAAATCCGGCCCTTCTTCACACCATTGTGCTTTATAAGTGCGTATCAAACCATTCAATCGTTTGTAACACAGCTGTTCGCGGGACTTTATGGTCGGCGTGTTCATCTCCGATAAATTGGAGGCGTTCCGGCTGTTCGCTGTAATGCGATTTAATCGTCTCATAAAATTTTCGGGTCGGCGCGTAAGGCACGACTTTATCTTTTGCGCCGTGCCAAAATAGTAGCGGGCGCTGGCGCAATTTCTCCGGCTGAAGGCTGAGATCCCGCATTTCGAGACGCTTCGTCAGCTCTTCTACCTTTTCTTCCGGCACCTCGATATCAATGCCCTGAGTTTGAATATGGTCAATCTGCTGCTGAAACAGTTCCACGTAATTCGGGCTCCCCATCAGGCTGACGCCGGCTTTTATCCAATCGTAAGCAGTCAGTGCGCCAAGCGTTGTGATGCCGCCCATTGACGTGCCGGCTAGCCCAATGCGGCCGCTGTCTATCAGGCCCTCACTTTCAAAGTGGGTTTTGAGTGCGCCGATCTCTTCAATCTCGTTGAGGACAATGTCCCAAAAATGGCCGGCCAGCTCTTCAACAGCCATTTGCCCACCTCGTTCGCCATGGTGCAGAGCCTCCGGCAGAATGGCTCTGAAGCCCTTCTCCGCCAGCAGATAAGCAATATGAAGATTGTGTTCTTTCGCGCTCGTAAAACCGTGGATAAAGATCACGAGAGGAACAGCGCGGTGCCTGTTCTCTTCCTTTACAATATGTAAAAACGGAATACCGGAAACGGTTTGATTTTCAATTTGGATCAAAATGTGTCCCTCCTTAGGATAACCATAATCATAAGTGTAACATGTAGACAATAAAGATGGTAAAAAGCTACACTGTAAGTAAGGCAAAACAAGCAAATTCTAAGATTAAAGGAGCTTTTCATGGAGACAAAACCCTATTTAATCGCATTAGACTTAGATGGAACGTTATTAAAGGATGATAAAACCATATCCGAAAACACCCTTCGGACGATACAGCGCCTAAAAGATGACGGGCATCATGTCTGCATCTCGACAGGCCGGCCATACCGTTCAAGTTCCATGTACTACCAGCAGATGGAGCTGACAACGCCGATTGTCAATTTTAACGGAGCATTTGTCCACCATCCGCAGGACGACAGCTGGGGACGGTACCATACCTCGCTGCCGCTTGATGTTGTCATGCAGCTGGTGGATATCAGCGAGAGATACAACGTACATAATGTGCTTGCTGAAGTCATTGACGACGTGTATTTTCATTACCATGACGAGCACTTGATTGATGCTTTTAACATGAATACAACAAATGTGACAGTCGGAGACTTGCGGGAAAATCTCGGTGAGGATGTTACATCTGTGCTCATTCATGCAAAAGAAGAAGATGTGCCGTCCATACGCTCCTATTTATCGGATGTACACGCCGAGGTGATCGATCACAGAAGATGGGCCGCGCCGTGGCATGTGATAGAAATTATTAAAAGCGGAATGAATAAAGCGGTCGGCCTTCAGAAAATAAGCGATTATTACAACGTGCCAAGGGAGCGGATCATTGCTTTCGGGGATGAGGATAACGATTTGGAAATGCTTGAATTCGCCGGCTGCGGCGTTGCGATGGGAAATGGAATTGACGCGGTCAAGCAGGTGGCCAACCGAACTACGGCTGCAAATGAAGAGGACGGCGTGGCAAAATTCTTGAAAGAATATTTCTCACTGTAAAGGCATGCCCGTATTAATTTTTGCCACTTATAAACCTGACTTTGCCCCACCATACTATTGTAGACGACTCATCTCGTCAAAGTATGGAAGGGGGCAGTCTCAAAATGGGTAAACGAAGCAAATCCAGAAGGTTTATTCACCAGGGTAAAGACTCCATCGGGCAACACGCCGCAAGATTTCCATATCGGTCTACTTTAGAAGAAGCTCACCAGCATGCCGCGGCACGAGACTCGGCTGAAAGGCAGTATGAATATTAATGAGAAATGAACTGTTTCAGCAGGCAAAATCATTTGTTCAACAGGCTGTCATGGTGACAAACGGCTTTGAGGAAGGCGATCAGGATCAAGCGATTCTGAGAGCCAAAAATGCTGTGTCTTCTGCGTACGCCAACTCGACAGATGCAGAACGTCGCCAGCTCCATCAGTTTCAGGATCAGCTGGACAAACTCCAATAAAAAAAGGCTATGGCGATTGATTCGCCATAGCCCTTTTATTTCACTTCAAACTGCTGAACAGCCTGAATCTGCTTGAGATTTTCCGCTCTGCCCTTAAATGTCACCTTCACCTCATAGGTTCCAGGCTCAGGGACTTCCTTCCATACATCAGAGAAATCGTACGTTTCTCCAGGTTCAAGTGTCAAGTTTTGAAAAGCCTGCGTAAACATTTTGTCTTTCGAATAACGGTATCTTTCTTTGCGCTCAGAATCATACACGACAAGTTCAAATTTTTGCCCTGTGCTAAATTGAAACTCGATCGCACGTTCACTTTGGTTCTTCAGCGACATGTTAAACTTGATTTGTTCAGGCTCCTGAATTACGTCAACAGATAAAACAACCTCTTGATTCTCCATTCCGCCTGATACCTCCTTATCGGGTTCTGTCTGCTCATCCTTTCCGCAGCCTATCAAAAGCAGTACGGGCAGGAGCATCACAAGCAGCCGTTTCACGACTTCCACCTGCTTTCGTCAGTCTTTTCTAAAGAAGCCAAAAATCCCAGTTGTTTGCACAATGTTTGTAAATGCTTTCGGATCGACTTCTTTGACGATCTTCTCTAAATCGTACAGTTCATACCTTGTGATGACGATAATCATCATCTCTTTCTGTTCATTCGTAAAGGCTCCTTTGGCCGGAACAGTGGTAATGCCGCGCACCATTTTTCCGTAAATGGCTTCCTTGATTTCGTCCGCTTTTTTCGTCACGATCATCGCCGTGAGCTTCATGTGGCGCGTGTGAATGGCATCGATCACCCTTGTTGTCACATACAGCGTAACCAGGGTATATAATGCTTTCTCCCAACCTTGCAATAATCCTGCCGTCAAGATGATAATCCCGTTTAGAATGAAGAAATACGTGCCGATGGGTTTATCCTTCCACTTTGCAAGCACCATGGCGACGATATCGAGCCCGCCTGTCGAAGCGCCGTATTTTAATGTTAAGCCGATACCGACCGCAGAAATGACACCGCCAAACACCGCGTTCAGCAAAATGTCATGTGACAGGCTTGTTTCCGGCAGGATTCCCATAAACAATGTAGTCAGCCCGACACTTAAAATACTGTACACCGTAAACGATTTGCCGACCTTCATCCATCCTAGAATACCGACCGGAATGTTTAAGAGGAACAAGAGCGTTCCCGTCGATATGTAAAAGGGGGCGTATTGAACAATGACGCTTGATAAAAGCTGGGCGACTCCCGTAAATCCGCTGGCATATACATCTGCGGGAATTAAAAATAAGTTCAGCCCGGCCGCATTAAGTAAAGCGCCGATGATGACGACGAGTAATTTTTTTGTTTGATCTAGTACCATGGCATGTTCCTCCGCTCTATCTTCTTTAATATGTTTTCCCTTAAAACAAATATTTGAACACGATTTTGGCAAATTAATATGATATAGTTGGCTTAACTCTTATGATAACGAGCGATAACAGAAAGAAGGGAAGCAATATGACAGTTCATCTCATCGCTGACAGCGCCGCCGATCTGCCCCGTTCTTACTTTGAAGAAAACGGCATTGGCTTTATTCCGCTCAGGGTTTCTCTCGGCGATAAAGAATTCGAGGATGCAGTCACGATTGATGCGGATCAAATATTTGAAGCGATGCAAAATGGAGAAACGCCTAAGACGTCCCAAGCTTCACCGCAAACGATTAAAAATGTATTTTTGCAATATGCCAAAACAGGTGAGCCCGCTCTTTACATTGCCTTTTCCTCAGGCCTTTCCGGCACGTATCAGACAGCTGTGATGATGGCCAATGAAGTGAAGGAGGAATTCCCCGATTTCGATTTGCGGGTCATCGATTCCAAATGCGCTTCATTAGGATACGGTCTGGCCGTCCGGCATGCCGCCGATCTCTGTATCAACGGGAATACAATACAAGAAATCGAAACGTCTGTAAAGAACTTTTGTGAACAGATTGAGCACATATTTACCGTTGATGATCTGACCTATCTTGCACGAGGCGGCCGCATCTCCAAAACATCTGCTTTTGTCGGCGGCCTGCTCAATATTAAACCGCTGCTTCAGATGGAGGACAGCAAGCTTGTGCCTCTGGAAAAAATCCGCGGACAGAAAAAACTTTTCAAACGGATCATCGAAATAATGAAAGAGCGCGGTGATGATTGGGGCAATCAAACCGTCGGAATCAGCTACGCCGCGGATGAAGATAAAGCCATTAGCATGAAACACTTAATTGAGGATGAGTTCAAGCCGAAAGAGATCATCATCCATTCAATCGGCTCTGCGATCGGGTCGCACGCCGGCCCCGGCACATTGGCGATATTCTTTTCAAGAAAATGAACAAACAAAAACCTCCAGTATTTGGGGACTGACCCCCGTTTTTAAGACAGGGATCAAAACACCATTAAACAGCCAATTGCCGATAGTTTATCGGTGATTGGTTGTTTAGTTTCGTTTGAATACGAATGTTGTTATAATAATAAATGTATTCTTTGACAGTGCGTTCTACGATGGCGGTCGTGGTTCGATCAATGCTGTTAAGATAGAACGTTTCAGACTTTAGTGAGGAATGAAACGATTCGATGGAGGCATTATCAGCGGGCGTCCCTTTGCGGGACATGCTCATGGTAATGCCTTTTGTTTTAACAGCTTTCTGATACTCGTAAGATGTATACACAGATCCTTGGTCACTATGTAACACGCAGTTCTCAGGCAGTGTTGGCAGTTGATCAAGTGTGTGTAAGACAAAGTCTGTGTCCTGCTTATCTCCAATCGTAAAAGCAATCACTTCTCCATTGTATACATCCAATATACTGGAAAGGTACAATTGCTTCTGTCCATAAGGCAAATACGTGATGTCCGTTACTAGTTTTTCAAGAGGATGATCAGACTGAAAGTTCCGATCTAATATATTATCGACCACGGCATATGGCTGCCCATTCTTCTTGCGCTTTTTCACCTTAACCCGGCACTGCCACTGATTTTTCTGCATAATACGCTGAACCGTTTTATGGTTAATACACATTCCCTTTTTTAATATGGCTGTGATTTTTCGATATCCATATCGATACTTGTGCTCTCGGCACAACGTGCCGATTTGTTTTTCCAAATGGCGTTTGGGATGATCCTTCATCAGATTCTTCTTCCAACGATAATAAGACGCCCGAGAGATACCTAAATGAATACAGATATCCTGCACGGTCATTGTGCTGTGCAATATTTCTACAAGTTCGACTGACGTTTTACTATCAACTTCCTTTCCAATTCGTTGTACTTTTTTAAAACTTCATTCTGTTGTCTCAGGTAACGATTCTCTGCCTGCAGTTTCTCTAATTCGGAAGAATACTCCGGACCTTTTCCATAAGTGTATTGCTTACCAACAGGTTGTTCAAATCGGTGTGTATCACCAGCCTTATACCATCTGACCCATGTCTTAATCTGCGTATTATTTTTGATATTCAACTCCTGCATGATCTCTTTCATAGGTACGCCTGCCAATCTCATTTCTACAGCCTTCTGTTTCACTTCAAGCGGATAACTCACTCTTGTCCCCATAGAAAAAACACCTCCAAGTCTAATTTCGGATAACAATCATCCGTATTCAAACTTGAAGGTGTTTTTATTTGTCTCATCTTATGGGGTCAGTCCCTTTGGTGCAGTCTGGAGGTTTTATATCAATGTTTTCTTTACATACATGATGACTCCCGCTCCATATGCCAAAATCATAGGCGGAATCAGCTGGTCTTGTCCTTGAAACGAAATAAACCCGTTTAACAGAATAAATATCCCTGAATTCAGAAAAAAGTATCCCGCAATTCTAGCCAGACGGTCTTTGTCACGTATCCGGGACTCGCCGAAACCGGACAGTATCCATGTTTGCTTTTTTATTCCTGCCATATAAGCAATCCAAAAGAAAAGCCCCGCAATCAAGATCAATAAAAAATCGATCCGAACTTCCATGAACTCTCCCCCCTGTCTTTTCACTGACAAAACACTCTGTCTCCCGTAATGATACGTAACAGCATTTTATTTGTGAAGTCCTTATATAAAAAATAGAAGGCGCGAGGCCTTCTATTTTTTCTCGTATGTCCATCCATTTTCCTGATACACTTTTCCATTTTTCATTAAATGGCCGAGCGCGCGTTTAAAAGCGGCTTTGCTCATGTTAAAACGTTCTCTAATATCGTCAGGCTCGCTTTTGTCGCTATACGGCATAGCGCCGTTTCTTGTTCTCATATACGTCAGAATGTACTCGGCATCTATAGACAACGCATCCTGTTTTCTCGGAAGCAGCGACATGTTGACTGAACCGTCTTCTTTTACTTGAATCACCCGTCCCGTGATTCTTGAGCCGAGTCTTGGCTCCTCTTTTCTTTCTGACGGATGGATAAAACCGCGGATGCCGTCGTCCGTAATGATGAATGAACCCGTTGCGATCAATCTGTACACCGTACCTGTCAGCTCTTTATTCATCAGGTCTTCTGAGGCGTCAGTAAAGAGTTCGCTGATGATATCTTCCGGCGCTGGTTTCGCAAACATGCGCCCCCGGTTCGTCACCTTCAGCATACAGTAGAGCTTGTCGCCTTTTTGCGGCCAGACATCCTCGTATGGCGGCAAATGCTCAGTTGCGACAAGCGCATCCTTGGATAAGCCGACATCAACGAAAACGCCCATATCTTCCACTTTATCCACCACTTCGACCCAGCCGTACTCGTCCGCGCTGATGGACGGAATTTTCATCGTGGCCGCAAGTCTTTCCTGCTGGTCGACGTATATAAAGACCTCTACTTCGTCTCTGTCCTCGATATCCTCAGTTATTTCACTGTTATGTAAGAGAATCGTGTCTTCTCCATCGGTCAAAAAGTAACCGAAGTCGGTTTGGTGATCTATACTCAAGGTTAGTTGCTGCCCTGGTCTCATGCTATCGTCCTTCCTGTTCCGCTTGTTTTCCGCGGATTCTGTTAACATTTTTTCCAATCATCACAAATTGATTCTTTGTTCTGTTGGAAGTTTCTCTTTATTCTACTATAATCAACACATAAGTTAAATGTTATGGAGGTTTTCATATGGCAAAAGAAAGTTCATTTGATATTGTATCCAAGGTCGAGTTGCCTGAAGTGCAAAACGCGATCCAAATCGCACTCAAGGAAATCAGCACACGCTATGACTTTAAAGGCAGCAAAAGCGATATTACTTTAGATAAAGAGGAGCTTGTCCTCGTTTCTGATGACGAATTTAAATTAAGCCAGCTGAAAGACGTGCTGGTCAGTAAATTGATTAAGCGAAACGTGCCGACAAAAAACATTGATTACGGCAAGATTGAAAGCGCGTCAGGCGGAACGGTGCGCCAGCGCGCCAAACTTGTTCAAGGCATTGACAAGGATAATGCCAAAAAAGTTAATGCGATCATCAAAAACTCCGGATTGAAAGTAAAGTCACAAGTGCAGGATGATCAAGTTCGTGTAACCGGTAAAAACAAGGATGATCTGCAGCAGATTATCACAGCAGTGAGAGGCGCAGATTTGCCAATTGACGTTCAATTTATAAATTTCAGATAAATTTTCTGAATCCTATTGATTATTGTCTTTATTTTCGGTAAATTTGGAGAAAGGGAAAAAGCCCCGCAGCTTTTGGCATTTCCTTATACGAAAACTTCATATCCGTTCTTATCAAGAGAAGCAGAGGGACTGGCCCGACGAAGCTTCAGCAACCGGTGTAATGGCGTTCAGCCATGACCAAGGTGCTAAATCCAGCAAGCTCGAACAGCTTGGAAGATAAGAAGAGACAAAATCACTGACAAAGTCTTCTTCTTAAGAGGACTTTTTTTATTTCTCTTTTTTTCCTTGCTGAATGTGAATAAAGGAGGCAGACAATGGGACTTTTAGAAGATTTGCAAAAACAGGTGTTAATCGGTGACGGCGCCATGGGGACGCTCCTCTACTCCTACGGCATTGACAGGTGCTTTGAGGAACTCAACATTTCAAAGCCGGAGGAAATTCAGCGCATACATAAAGCGTACGTTGAGGCTGGAGCCAATATCATTCAAACAAATACGTACGGAGCCAATTATATTAAATTATCCAGGCACGGGCTTGAGGGTGACATTAAAAAAATGAATCAGGAGGCAGTGAAGATTGCGCGGGCTTCAGCAGGCGATGCGTACGTTTTGGGGACAATGGGCGGCATCCGCACATTTAATAAAAACGCGTACAGCCTTGACGAAATCAAACGCAGCTTTCGCGAGCAGCTGTACCTGCTCCTGCATGAACAACCGGACGGCTTGCTGTTGGAGACGTATTATGATTTAGAAGAAGCCCGTGAAGTGCTGAAAATCGCACGCAAAGAGACCGCCCTTCCAATTATGCTTAACGTCTCCATGCACGAGCAAGGTGTACTGCAGGACGGGACACCGCTTTCTGAAGCATTGCGGTCAATCGCGGATCTCGGGGCTGATATCGTCGGCATTAACTGCCGGCTCGGCCCTTATCACATGATTGAAGCGCTAAGCGAAGTGCCGATTTTTGATGATGTGTTTTTATCCGTTTATCCGAACAGCAGTCTTCCTTCGCTGGAAGAGGGACGGCTCGTCTATGAAACAGACGACACATATTTTCAAAACAGCGCCTTAGAATTCCGCAAGCAAGGCGCGCGGATTATCGGCGGCTGCTGCGGCACCACGCCAAATCACATTCAGGCGATGGCGGAAGCGGTTGGCGGGCTTGCCCCCATTACTGAAAAAGAAGTCAAAGTCCCTGCTAAAGAATGTATTTCTGTTCAGCATGAGCGGACAGAGCCCGGTTTGAATGAGATCGCAGTTGAAAAACGCTCCATCATCGTAGAGCTGGACCCGCCGAAAAAATTGAGCTTTGATACGTTTTTGTCCGCCGCTGCTGAATTGAAAGAAGCAGGAATCAACGCCCTGACGCTCGCCGACAATTCTCTGGCTACTCCGCGAATCAGCAATGTTGCCTGCGGCGCTCTTGTGAAGCAGCAGCTCGATATGCGCTCCCTTGTCCATATTACATGCCGTGACCGAAACATTATCGGCTTGCAGTCACATTTAATGGGCCTTGATACGTTAGGGCTGAATGACGTGCTGGCCATTACAGGCGACCCTTCTAAAATCGGGGATTTTCCGGGAGCGACGTCTGTGTATGATTTAACATCCTTTGATTTAATCAGGCTGATCAAACAATTCAACGAAGGGCTGTCCCTGTCTGGAAAACCGCTTGGCAAGAAAACGAATTTCTCAGTCGCCGCCGCATTTAATCCTAACGTGCGCCATCTGGATAAAGCGGTAAAACGGCTTGAGAAAAAAATAGATTGCGGCGCCGATTATTTTGTTTCACAGCCTGTCTATTCCGAGCAGCAGCTCGTCGACATCCATAACGAAACAAAGCATCTGAAGACGCCGATCTATATCGGCATTATGCCGCTCACAAGCAGCCGGAACGCTGAATTCATCCACAATGAAATCCCAGGCATTAAGCTGTCTGACTCTATTCGCGAAAAAATGGCTCTCGCCGGCGAGGATAAAGAGAAACAAAAAGCGGAAGGCCTTGCGATTGCACGCTCCCTGTTGGATACGGCATGCGAGCTGTTTAACGGCATCTATTTGATCACGCCTTTTCTCAGATCTGACTTGACCGCTGAGCTCACATCGTATATCCAGCAAAAGGATGAGCAGCGCCAAAATATCTATTTGCATTAATACTAGAGACCGCCTGAACCAATCAGGCGGTCTATTTTTACCGCATTCGTGTTACGATATAAAAAAGCCATTTTTGAGGAGAAACATCATGCTCTAGTCAAAACCATTTTCGCGGAAGATACATACGACACCCTGCAAAAACCGGCAGACAAAGGCGTGCAGTCAGTATGGCACAATGCAAGACAACTTGTCTAAGGCTGCTACGCAAAGCTTGGCTGGGAACCGTTTGAGCTTCCTTCCCGGCATTGGCACACATGTTGTGATGTACAAAACACTCGGAAGAAGCAGGTGACCTGTATGAAGATAGCAGATGAGCTGATTGAGCTTCACGAAAAACATACCCCCGGTCTATTGCGGCTTTGCAGGCAAGCCGGGTGGCCGGATTATGGCGAACAAGAACTGAAAATGCTTGTCCAACAAGGACGCTTTTTCGGTTATCAAAATGACCGCGGAGACCTCATTTCCTGCATCGGCTTGTTTTTGTTTGGCCGTCTTGCTTCAATTGGACTCGTCATCGTGGATAAGGAATACAAACGGCTCGGTCTCGGGCGGCGGATGGTAAACGCGTGCATCAGCCAAACGGATGAAAGCACATCCATCAGGCTTTGCTCCACAACAGAAGGTTTGCCTCTTTATGAAAAAGCAGGTTTTCATACGGCGGGGTCAGTCCGAAAGTACAGCTGTCACAGGTTTCAACCGATTGAAAAGCGAGATTACCTTGATGCTGAACTGACCTCCTTTCGAGAACAAGACTTTCAAGCATTAGCCGCTGCCGACCTGGCGGCTTTTGGGGGAGATCGGTCAAACCTTCTGCAACAGCTTATTTCCGCTTCAGAGGAATGTATCATCGCCAGAAACAACGAGGGGCATCTGATTGGCTACGGCCTATCTGTACAGACACCTGCCAACTTGAAATTCGGACCCGTCATTGCGCCATCATCGGACATTGCTGAACGACTACTCAACAGGCTGGCCGCCGGCAAACAAGGTCCGATGCGCATCGATTTACCAGCAGAACACACATCGTTTCATAACAGGCTGATAAAAATGGGATTTCAAGGAGACGCAGAGGCACCGCTTATGCTTTACCAGGAAAAGATGCTACCTGACCAGAATGGACATTTATATGCGTTGATTTCACAGGCGCTCGGTTAACCCTCTTTTTTCCCGAACAGGCAGTTTCTGTTCGGTTTTTTGCTGTCTAAACGTTGAATAAACGAAGCTATCAGGGACATTCTAAGCAGAAGAAAAGGAGTGTGCTCTGAGATGGAATCATCAAAACAAAATAACGGAATGACGATTGTTGCAATTGGTTCAATTCCTTTAATATTAACACTTGGAAACTCAATGCTAATTCCGATTTTGCCAAAAATGAAATCTGAACTTCATTTATCACAATTTCAAGTCAGTCTCGTGATCACAGTATTTTCCTTGATTGCGGCGTTCGCCATTCCGATTGTCGGTTATCTCGCAGACCGGTTCTCAAGGAAAATCATCATTATTCCCTGCTTATTTCTGTATGGTGCCGGCGGCTTGTTAGCCGGATTTGCCGCAGGTTTTTTTGACAATGCCTACCCTTGGGTCATGGCAGGACGGGCGCTTCAAGGAATCGGGGCAGCCGGAACCGGCCCGATTGCCATGGCGCTGACGGGGGATCTGTTTAAAGGCGCCCAGGAAAGCAAGGTGCTCGGCCTCGTTGAAGCTTCAAACGGCATGGGGAAAGTGCTTTCGCCAATCATTGGCTCCCTTATCGCCCTGCTTGTCTGGTATGGCGCGTTTTTTGCCTTCCCTGTGTTTTGCATCATTTCGATCGTGCTGACTTGGGTTTTTATTAAAGAAAAGAAAAAGGAAAAAGAACCGCCCCCGATCGGAAAATACGCGAAAGGCCTGTTAAGTGTTTTTAAACATGAAGGCAGATGGCTATTTACCGCTTATTTAGCCGGTGCGACTTGTTTGTTTACCTTGTTCGGGATCCTTTTTTACCTATCTGATGTCCTTGAAAAAACGTACGATACCGACGGCGTCAAAAAAGGCTTGATTTTGGCGATTCCGCTTTTGGTCATGTGTGTGACGTCCTATATAACCGGAAGCAAAATCGGAAAAAAGCAATCGCTGATGAAAAAGCTGATCGTCCTTGGATTGGCTTTTATGACGGTTTCTTACGCGTCATTGTCTTTCATTGAAAATCTTGTGTTCTTTATCAGCGTTCTCGTGTTAAGCAGTATAGGGTCCGGCCTTGTCCTTCCTTGTGTGAACAGCTTTATTACCGGGGCTGTCGGTAAAGAAAGACGGGGATTTGTGACCTCGCTGTACGGATCGGTTCGCTTCTTGGGGGTTGCCATCGGGCCTCCCATTTTCGGCCGCCTCATGCAATGGTCCAGACCCGGCATGTTTTTAAGCATTGCGGGATTGACGCTTGTTGTCGGCATTCTCGTGATGTTGCTCATCCATGTGAATCAAAACAAAGAAGACACAAAGGAAAAAGAAGATTCTAAAAAGGCTGGCAATCGACTTCAGCCTGCTGAGGAAAGGTAGTATCAGTTTGAAAATCGAACGGGTTGAGACCTTTCCGCTTTTGCATCGATTGAAAGAGCCGTACGGAGACGCAAACGGATTCAAACAGTATCGAACTTGCTATCTCATCAGAATTGTCACAGAAAGCGGGATTGACGGCTGGGGAGAGTGCGTTGATTGGCTCCCGACTCTCCATGTCGGTTTTACCAAACGGATCATTCCTTATCTTTTAGGAAAACAGGCCGGCAGCCGCCTGCCATTAGTGCGCACGATTCAGAAATGGCATCAGCGCGCGGCCTCCGCCGTGAGCATGGCGCTGACAGAGATTGCGGCCAAAGCTGCGGATTGTTCGGTTTGCGAACTATGGGGCGGGCGGTACAGAGAAGAGATCCCTGTGTACGCCTCTTTTCAATCGTATTCAGATCACCCGCAATGGATCAGCCGTTCTGTTTCCCATGTAGAGCAGCAGTTAAAAAAAGGCTTTAAGCAAATCAAAGTCAAAATTGGCGGGACTGCATTTGAGGAAGATCTTCGGCACATTAACGCCCTGCAGCATACGGCCGGCAGCTCCATGACGATGATTCTGGACGCAAACCAAAGCTACGACGCCGCGGCCGCTTTCAAATGGGAACCTTATATTTCAGAGTGGATGAACATTGGCTGGTTTGAGGAGCCTTTGCCCTTTGATCAGCCGCAGGATTACGCGCTGCTCCGCAGCCGTTTATCTGTTCCAGTTGCCGGGGGAGAAAACATGAAAGGAGCGGCTCAATTTGCCTCCCTTCTTTCACAGCGGTGCTTGGATATGATTCAGCCTGATGTCATGCATGTCAACGGGATCGATGAGTTCCGGGACTGCCTCCAGCTCGCGCGTTATTTCGGCGTCAGAGCATCTGCACATGCCTATGATGGATCGCTTTCACGCCTATATGCTTTATTTGCGCAGGCCTGCCTGGCCCCATGGTCTAAAATGAAAAGTGACCAAATTGAACCGATTGAGTGGGACGTCATGGAGAATCCTTTTACAGATCTCATCAGCCTTCAGCCTTCAAAAGGAATGGTCCACATTCCGAAAGGCAAAGGCATTGGCTTAGACATCAATATGGACATCATCAGCCGCTATAAGTGGGATGGCTCAGCCTATTAAGCTGGGCCATTTCCTTTTTTGCAGACATAAATCTTGGACAGCCTCATAAAATGGAAACAGCGGACAAGTCTTTTCATAAAGGAGCAATTGACGTAATGGCTGAACTGCTGATGAAAGCAAAACTCACGTTTATGATTGTCGTAGGCGGCGTACTACAGGGACTCGGCATGTCCTTGTTTTTATTTCCGCATGATATTCCGACAGGCGGGGCAGCAGGTATTGCGGTGCTATTGCATTATCTGTTTCAGATTCCCCATGGCTTTTCAGTATGGGCCGTGAATGTGTCGATGCTTTTTACCGCTTTAAAATGGTTGGAGATGAGAACATTCACCGGCACCCTCGCCTCGATTACCGTCACCTCTGTCTCGGTATTGATCTTTGATGCGATTGTTCCGGATATCACATCAAACTTATGGATTGATCTGGCAAGCGGCGCTGTGTTATTGGGACTCGGTATCGGACTTTTATACAAATATAAAATTTCAAACGGAGGATTCGGAGCCCTTGCCCTGATGATTTCCATTTATCGGGGAGGCAATCCAGGAACGATCCTGCTCATCATGAATTGCATCATTTTTATGGTGACCGCTTCAATTATTGACTGGGGCATCGTGTTTCAAGCCCTGATATGCCAAGTGATATCAACAAGAGTCATTGATTTTATCTATAACATCCGCCTGACTTCCCTTCCCTATCTCACGCCTATGTACCGCCATAAAAAATAATAGGCAGAGGCTCTCAGTAGGCGAGAGCCCCGCAGCCACCGTTTTACAAATAAAAGGTATCGGATCTTAACCCTAAACGCAGCGTCTCCAACGCGATCGCATCTTGAAACGGGATGTTGGCCAGATTCACATTCGACCCGACCCTTTGGATAAACCCCTGCTGGAGCGTTTTGTTCGGCGCTTCAAAAATCAGCCTTGTGATATCAATATCCGAGGAAATGATGTCATCAACAATTTGAAACCGGACATCCCCGCTGCTGGAACAGATTCCGCCTGTCCCGCTTTCCCTTGCCTCCGTCATCACTTTTTCCGCACCCGCTTCCATATCCTCAACGATATACTCAAGCCATTCCTCGGAGCTTTGCCGGCTTGATAATTCCGCATCCTTGCTGCCCACCTCGCTCAGCACAAGAAATTCATCAGAAAAATCTGCAATATAAGCCGCTTTCTCTTTATTTGTCATTGGAAGCGTGCCATTTGAAATTTCGATATATTCACAGCCGAAATAGGTGCAGTACCGATGAAATTCATTCACTTTTTTCTGGCTTACATACTTTTCAAAAAGTGTGCCGCCAAAGAAAAATTGAATGTCGTGCTCTTTCAGCGTGCTGATTTTTTCTTCAAGGTCTTTCGTAAGTAATGATGTGCCCCAACCGAATTTCACAAAATCAATATAGTCAGACGCCGCGGTGATGACATCTTTGAAATATTGCAAAGGATAGCCGTTATCAATTAAAATGGTCTGCCCGGTTTCTCTCGGCTTGCTTGTTCTCACTGGCAATTCTAGTGAAAAATCATTCATATTATGACCCTCTCTATCGTAGGAACTTCTCTTTCTTGTCTCACTTTCATGACAAAATCGCCTGTCAATTCTTTTGTGCAATAGGCGATGTCTTCTGGATCAAACAATGGCTGGCGGCGGTCAAAAAATTTCTCCGCAACAGTAGAGCGATTGATTCTTTCCATCGCCTCCGCAGCCGTTACCTCATTTGTCCCTTCAATGATGCCCTTTATATACTGCGCACACGCCATGTCGTCATCACCTGACGGATGGGAAGCGACAATGTTGATCACGCAATTCTTGTCGCCAAGCGTTTTCACGTGCTCTGCCGTTGTTCTGGCGTTGGAAAATCCAGTCACGAACAGGTGCTTGGCGTTCAGCGCCCCTAACGCCGCTGTGACGCCGTTTGTTGTTTTCTGGATCAGGCGCTTATCCGCCATGTCCTGCTCCGCCATGCGTTTTGGCGAATTATCCAAATCAAATCCGCTGATACCGACCCCCTTTTCTTCTCCCGTCAATACGTAATCCGGATAGGTGTTTTTCAGTGCAAAGGCTTCGTCAGCTGTCCGGACCAAGTAAATCTCTTTCGCCCCGCCGATAAACGCATAATGGGCGACCGTAAAGGCTCTGATGACATCAATGACGATATGAATATCCCCCGGGGCAAGCGTATGATGATGCCCCTGATAAATGGTAATCGGCATAATACCTCTCCTTGGGCATAAAACCATTTTGCTTAAAAGCATATTCAGGCGGTCTCTTAATGGTTCCGCTCCTCATTTTAGGCGCGGGCCGCACCTGAAAAACCTGAACCTTTATGCAAAACATGAATAGTCTGCCTATAACTCGATCAATAGATAAAAAACAGAGATGCAAACGGGGGGAAAACGTTGAAGGAGCAAATCATCACTTATGACACGTGGAACGACACGCTGTCCAAACAGATAACAGATCAATTGATCGATGAGCTCGATGTGTTGAAATGGGCTTTCCGAACATACGGGGATAAGATTGTGTACGCGTGCAGCTTTGGTGCAGAAGGAATGGTGCTACTCGATCTCATATCAAAAATCAACAAAAACGCGCACATCATCTTTTTGGATACAGGGCTGCATTTTCACGAAACGTATGAGCTGATCGAGACCGTCAAAGAGCGATATCCGGCATTTACAATCCAGCTGCTCAAACCCGAGCTCAGCTTAAAAGAGCAAGAAACAAAATACGGTGGAGAACTGTGGAAACATAACCCGAATTTCTGCTGCCAATTAAGAAAAATTGAACCGCTGCAAAAGCACCTGTCCGGCATGACAGCTTGGATTTCGGGACTGCGCCGTGAGCAATCACCCACGAGAAAGCATATTCAATACGTGAATCTTGACCTGAAGTTCAAACTGATCAAAATTTGCCCACTCATCCACTGGACATGGGATGACGTTTGGACGTACATCCGCCTGCACCATTTGCCTTATAACAAACTGCACGATCAACATTACCCGAGCATAGGCTGTGAAATGTGTACGTTGCCTTCCTCGGACCCGGACGATGAGAGGGCCGGAAGATGGGCCGGACGGGAGAAAACAGAATGCGGCCTGCATCAAAATTAATGGCGGCATGTCTTTGTTAAGGGATTGAAAACATGTTGAGCGCTGCTAAAGCTTTCAGCAAGCGCAGATAAGAAAACAAAGCAAACGTAAAAATGGAGGTTGAACACGTTGAATGGAAACGAACCCCATGGAGGGGTGTTAATCAACCGCTGCGAACCCGCATGCCATTTTGAAGGGTGCACGTGCGAAGCGGAGCTGGACCAACTTGCACTGAGCGACCTGGAGCTTATCGCGATCGGCGGCTACAGCCCGTTAACTGGGTTTTTGGGAGAAAAAGATTATCATTCTGTTGTGAAAGAAATGAGGCTGGCAAACGGATTGCCGTGGAGCCTGCCGATTACGCTAACGGTCAAGGAAGAAACAGCAAACAAGCTGTCTGCCGGAGATCGTGTCAAGCTTGTGAGAGACGGCGTTGCCTACGGCATGATCACAGTCACTGATATTTACCGGCCTGATAAAACACAAGAAGCGCTGTCTGTTTATAAAACAACCGATCCTGCCCACCCAGGCGTAAAAAAATTGCTGGAGCGTCAGGATTACTATATCGGAGGGCCTGTCACGGTCAGCCGCCTTCCCGACAAATCCTTCGAACAGTTCTATGCGGCGCCTGCCGAAACAAGAGCGGCCTTTACAAAACTCGGCTGGAAAACGATTGTTGGTTTTCAAACCAGGAACCCTGTTCACAGAGCGCATGAATATATTCAAAAAACAGCGTTGGAAACGGTCGACGGTCTGCTGCTTCACCCGCTTGTCGGAGAAACGAAGTCAGACGATATCCCGTGTGATATCAGAATGGAGAGCTATCAGGTTTTGCTTGATCACTATTATCCAAAGGATCGTGTCATGTTATCGGTTTTCCCTGCCGCCATGCGGTATGCAGGTCCGCGTGAAGCGATTTTCCATGCGCTCGTCCGCAAAAATTACGGCTGCACCCATTTTATTGTAGGCCGAGATCATGCGGGTGTCGGCAGCTATTACGGAACGTACGACGCGCAACATATTTTTCAATCATTCACAGAAGAGGAGCTGGGCATCAAGCCGCTGTTTTTTGAACACAGCTTTTACTGCCGGAAATGTGGAAACATGGGCACCTCAAAAACGTGTCCGCACAGCCCAAGAGACCACATCCACTTATCGGGCACAAAAGTGAGAGAGCTTCTTCGCCAAGGCAAAAAGCCGCCTAAAGAATTCAGCCGGCCTGAGGTCGCCAACGTGCTGATCAAGGGACTTCATCAACAGCCTGTTGCGATCCAGCAAAACAACGGGGGATTGCAATGACTCACAAACCGAACATCATTTGGCACCCCGCTGCCATTTCAAAGTCTGACAGACAATCCTTAAACGGACACAAAAGCTGCGTCCTCTGGTTTACCGGGCTGTCAGGCTCAGGAAAATCGGTGCTGGCCAATGCCGTTGATGAAAAGCTGTACCGGATGGGCATTCAGAGCTATGTGCTTGACGGCGATAATATCCGCCACGGCTTAAACAAAGACCTTGGTTTTCAGACTGAAGACAGAATTGAAAACATCCGCCGGATCGGAGAAGTGTCGAAGCTGTTTGTCGATAGCGGGCAAATGATTTTAACGGCTTTTATTTCTCCATTCAGAGAAGACCGTGACATGGTCAGAGCGCTCTTTCCTCAAGGAGAATTCTTTGAAATTTACGTAAAATGCCCGCTGCATGTCTGCGAACAGCGCGATCCGAAGGGCCTTTATCAAAAAGCGCGAAACGGAGAGATCAAACATTTTACCGGGATCGATTCTCCGTATGAAGCGCCGCTTTCACCGGACTTCATCATTGAATCAGACCAGATCTCTATTTCCGATGGAGCTGAAATCATCATTACGGAACTGCAAACCAAAGGCATCATAAAAAAACCCGAATGATATCGGGTTTTTCTTATGATTTGGCGAATTGCGCAATCAAACGGTTCATCTTCTCTTTTTCCTCATAAAAAGCCCCGTGCCCGCTGTTTGCAAACGGAACCAATTCCGACTGCTTGATGCCGCGCTTCAATTCTTTCGCGAAATCAAACGGTGCAATTTGATCCTTACTCCCGTGCAGGATCAGCGCTGGAACTTTGATTGACACAAGATCCTTTCTGAGATCCTCGTCTCTTAATGCATGGCCTGAGCGGATCGTCCCGTAGGAGGAAGCCTCCAGCATCAAATTGAGAAACCACCCCCTGAGCTCTGGTGATACCTCTTTCTCAAAAAATTGTTTCCCTAAATCATCCAGCGTTTTTGGCCGATCCATTTTGAATTGTTCAATCATATCGTCAATATCCTGCTTCCTCATCCCGTACGGATAACCCGGGCGTTTTGTAAATGCGGGCGCCGCTGCTGACAATAAAATCAGCTTATCAATATCCGCTCCATCATGCCTTGCCATATAACGGATGGCAATGGCGCTGCCCATCGAAAAACCGGCAAGCACCGCGTTCTCAAGCTGCAGCGTATAAATGACTGCCTTCACATCGTCGGCCATCGTATCATAATCGTAGCCTTCCCAAGGGCGGTCAGATTGCCCATATCCCCGGAAATCAATGCCAATAAAACGAAATCCTCTTTTCGGAAGCTCATTCATTTGATATTCAAACATCTTATGATTCAACGGCCACCCGTGCAAAAAGATGATCGGCCTTCCATGCCCGATATCCTCTACAAACAATGTGACATGCTCCTCGGTTTTGACGTAATGCCCCATTCCGCATTCCTCCTGTTCCCTTTTCTTTCCCGGCCTGTAAACGCCTTGACGCACAGGAAGCTTTCCATTTATGCTTACAAAACAAGCGGGCTGCTGTACCAAGAAAAGGCTCTTCACGATTCACTATATGTAGCAATCCCCGTAACGATCTATTAAATTGATCCCGGAGACTTCTGGTTTTCGGGCAGCAAAGGATGTCATCACATGAATAAAATAGTGATTCAAAAACCGCACATACCGGAAAGCCTGCAAACCGCAGATTTTCATGAAACCGTGACACAGGATGATGTGGTCAGCATGCATTTGTTTGAAAATTGTACAATCTGCGGTGCAGATATTGAAAGACTTTGTATCGAAAAATCGATATTTAGAAATGTCGTATTTATTGATGTGTCTTTCCGGCATATTGAACTGACCGATGTGGTCTTTGAAAAATGTGATCTGTCAAACGCCGATTTCAGCGGGGCTGTCATTCACAGAACTTCCATTAAGCAATCCAAAATGGTTGGAATGAATGCAGCGGACTCAACGCTGCGGAATGTTTCGTTCGAGGAGTGCCACGGACATTTCAGTTCTTTTTCGTACTCAAATATGAAACAGGTTCGTTTTGCGCACTGTACCCTTATGCAAAGCGAGTGCAGCAATATGACGCTCCAGCAGACACACTTTGACGGATGCGAACTGGAAAGCGCCAACTTTACCGGCACATCCCTTCAGAACATGGACATCAGCACGTCCCGTTTTGACCAGCTTCACGTCTCCCTCGACAAATTGAAAGGCTGTAAAATCGCGCCGGAGCACGCGATTGCTCTCGCCAGGGCGCTTGGAGCTGTCGTAGTATAACAAATGCTTAAGACATCATCAGGCGGCGGGCTGTATCAGCTGCCGCTTGAATGCCCGTTTCCAAATCCGCAAGAGATGCATAAGAATATGACAGCCTGATGCTGCTTCGCTCTTCGCCGTTGTAAATAGAACCGGGATTCACCAGCACCTGCTGTTTCAGCAGTTCATGAAAGAAACGGCTGACAGGCAAGGGTTTGTGAAATGTCACCCATATATAAAAGCCGCCGGCGGGAATCCGCCACGTGGCGATGTCTCCGGCATATCGCTTGAGAAACTGAACTGCCGCGTCTCTCTTTTGTTTTAAGACCCCGCGTATCCAAGTCAGATGCTTTTCATAATGCCCCTGCGACAGCCATTCGGCGGCCGCCCACTGGGACAATCCGCTCGAGCCGTAGTCTGTCTGCATTTTAATGTCGGCCAGCCGTTCAATGACCGGTTCCGGTCCGGCCAGCCAGCCGATTCGAAGGCCAGGGCTCACTGTTTTTGAAAACGTGCCCACATATAAAACATTGCCTTCATGATCCATTGCTTTTAACGGCTGTGGCGGTTTTTCTTCAAACCATAAATCACCGTACGCATCATCCTCAATAATCGGCAGCTGCTCTTTTTTTGACAGGCCGATGATCTCTTTCCTTCGCTGCTCTGACATGACAGTGCCCGTCGGATTATGAAACGACGGTATGGTGTAAAGCAGCTGTCCCCCGTATTGTTTTCGATAAGAAGAAACCAGCCCCGTTTTGATTCCCGATTCATCCATCGGCAAGCCGCGAAGCCGCATCCCCGCTGATTGAAACACATGCAATGATTGAAGGTAGGACGGCTTTTCGGTCAAAATGACAGAACCTCGTTTTAAAAGCCCGATCGAGATGAGCTGAAGCGCCTGAAGTGCCCCGGACACAATGAAAATCGCTGACGGTGATACATGGATCTGCTTGCTTTTTAAATGATCCGCCACTGCCTCCCTCAACTTAGGATTTCCTTTCGGCTGCTCGTATCCTAAAGACAGGGCGTGCGGATTGATCTGCTGAAACATCCGGCGCATTGTGTCAACAGGCAGCAGATCCGGTGAAAGCTCCCCTGTGCCTAATCTGATGATATCCGCTCTTGGTTCGTTTTGATGAATCCCCTGAATGATAGAAGAATTTGGGTGATGAATGCCCGAACGGACGTAATCGTTCCAATCGAGCGGAGGCTCAGCCGCCAGCACGCTCCACGTACTGTTTACAACCTTCGTGCCCCCGCCCCTTCTCCCCTCTAACAGGCCTTGAGATGTGAGTTCATCAATGGCTACTGTCACTGTGCTGCGGTTCACTTGAAACATATCGGCCAGCGTTCTCTGCGAAGGAATTTTCGTCCCCACAGCCCACTCTCCGTGAAGAATTTTATCTTTCATGTATTGTTCGATCTGCCGATGCAGCGGAACATCCGAATATCGGCTTGGCTGCCATTGCGTCAAGGTCATCCCCCCTCTTTTCTTCACATTATACATTTGGCTGGTTCTCATCCCAACCAAATGGCCGGTGACTCGGGAAAAAATCTCCCTTATGATTGAAAAAACAGATGTGAAAGGAGTTTTTTCCGCATGAATGCAATCATTCACGGAGTTGTGCTTGCCTTTGGCCTCATTTTGCCGCTGGGAGCGCAGAATGTATTTATTTTTCAGCAAGGGGCGTGGCAAAGGCATATTTGGCGGGCACTTCCTGCCATCATCAGCGCTTCTGTCTGCGATACTCTGTTAATTGTTTTAGCTGTTGCTGGCATATCTGTCA
Organism: Bacillus vallismortis; assembly: GCF_004116955.1. Classification (NCBI taxonomy): domain Bacteria; kingdom Bacillati; phylum Bacillota; class Bacilli; order Caryophanales; family Bacillaceae; genus Bacillus; species Bacillus vallismortis. The sequence continues at coordinate 2,346,792 of NZ_CP026362.1, forward strand.
TCGTCCAGCAGCTGCCTGTGTTTGAGACAGTCATGATGGCCGGCGGATTTTTGTTTCTCCTCTATATGGGCTGGGTGACTTGGAACAGCCGTCCGGAAGCAAACCAAAATGAGGAAAATACGTTCACAGCTAAAAAACAAGCTGCGTTTGCGGCCGCCGTTTCTCTTTTAAATCCGCACGCTATTCTGGACACGATCGGCGTCATTGGCACGAGCTCGCTCCAATACTCTGGGAATGAGAAATGGCTCTTTATGACCGCATGCATCGCCGTGTCTTGGATTTGGTTTATCAGTCTTGCGATAGCGGGACGGCTGTTTCAGACAATGGATACAAGCGGCAGGCTTATGCTGATCCTAAACAAATGCTCGGCAGTTGTAATGTGGATAGCAGCAGGATATTTCGGGGTATCATTATTCAGAAATTAAAGGGAAAACAAAAGAGACAGCGAATGTCATAGAAAAGGAGGCAATGCTGATGACTGATGCTAAACAGTTTATGACTACCATACCTGGGCAAACAAGCGAATATTCAATCATATCGAAAACCTGCCAGAGGAAACGGCTTATCAAGAAGTACAGAGCGTATTCCCTTCTATCAGCGATGTGCTGCTTCATATGTGCAGGGCTGACTACATTTGGCTGAAGACTCTTTCAGGAGCAACCTACCAAGAGGTCATAGACAGCGTCGGAAAATTCGAGGCCGCGCATCGTAATTTGGCAGTGATAAAAGAGCATGTTTCTGAACTGGAGGCACAGTATCACGCTTTCTTCAGCCGCCAGACGGACTTTGAACAGCAGGTCTTATTTCAGCATCCGACACACGGGACACTGGCAACAACTTATACAGGAGTCATCCTGCATGTCGTCAATCACGGCACGTATCATAGAGGGAACGTGACCGCTATGCTGAGACAGCTTGGCCATCCAGGCGTACCTACTGATTATGTGTACTATTTATATGAAAAGAAAGAAAGCAAGGGCTAACTGTCCTTGCTTTTTTGATCGCAAAGATGTGCGGGAGTGCCGACGCCTATAAACGAATATGAGCACGATTCACATCCAGCTGTACAGGCCTGCCGGATCGATACGAATGGGTCGCGGCAATGCCGACTTCTAAATTGATCGTTGCATCGACATCTGTCACGATCGGTGTTTTTCCATCCCGCACACACTCGGCAAAGTGCTGCAGCTCTAAGCAGTAGGCTTCATGAAAACGAGTTTGAAAGTCTGGGATAATATCATAGCTGCTCCCTTTAGACGTCAGGATGGTCACATGTTGATTTCTCAATGTTCCTATGAAAATACTGCCCTCTGTCCCGATAACTTCCGCCCGGATGTCATGTCCGTATGGAGAGGTTCTGCTTGCCTCGACGTCCCCCGCTGCGCCGGAGTCAAATTCGATATACGTCAGCGCCTGATCGACATCACCATACTGCTCCATAAACGGGTTGTTCAGGATCCTGCCGTGTCCGGAAACAGAAGTGATTTCCGCTTTCAACAAATAACGGGCGATATCATAGTCATGGATGGAGCAGTCTATAAAGATCCCGCCGCTGTGTTTGATAAACGCTGCCGGAGGCGCTCCCTGGTCACGCGTAAAGCCTTTATAATAGATGGGTTTGCCGATTTCTCCAGCGTCGATCCGCCGTTTGGCATCTGCGTACGCGGGATCGAATCGCCTCATAAAGCCGACTTGGCAAATGACGCCGGTCTCTTTCACTTTTTCAGAAACCGCTTTTGATTCCTCAAGGCTTAATGTTAACGGTTTTTCAACGAAGATGTGTTTTCCGTTCTCCGCTGCTTTGATGATCATATCGCCATGTGTGCTTGTCGGCGTTACGATAATGACAGCGTCAATGCCGGGATCTTCTAACAGCTCATTCGGGTTCTCAGACCATTTTTCGATACCGAATTCTTTGGCAACCTGCTCCGCTCTCCCTTTCATCGGATCAGCGACACTGACCAGCTTTGCTCCCGAAACACGGGTGACGAGATTTTTCGCATGATCATAGCCGAGCCGTCCTAATCCTAATACCGCGCATCTTACTTGATGTTCCACGTCCCATCCTCTCCTTTACCGCATTTTTGAACCGCTTTAGGAAAGCGCTTTCTTCCGATAGCTAAAAAAACAGCGCTCCAAACTGCTTTCACACCTTGCGCAAGCGCTTTCTCAAAAGGTGGTTTCATTTTACAATGTCTTATGCCTGCACGCAATATGTTTTTTGGCTTCAACTGTCAACATGAAAAAACCCGCTCATTAGCGGGCTCGTGTTTTGAGCGGTGATGTGGAATGCCTGACCACAAGCTCAGGCGGCAGCACGATTTTTTGTTTCGTCTTTCGTTTTCCTTCGATGGCTTCGGCCAGCAGCTCGATGACGCACTGCCCCATATCTTTAATCGGCTGGGCCACGGTCGTCAGGGGCGGGGCCGCCATTTCTGCAAGTATGGTGTTATCAAAACCGATGATGGAAAGGTCATCCGGCACTTTTATGCCTCTTATCCTCGCAGCTTGTATGGCGGCGCAGGCCAGTACGTCGTTGAAGGCAAAAATAGCCGTCGGGGCGTTCCTGTCCAGCAATTTTCCCGCTTCTTCTTTGCCGCTTTCCAAAGAAAACCGCGTCGGAACGATAAGCGATTCATCGACAGGCACGTTCGCCTCCTCCATCGCCTGGCGGAAGCCTTTGATCCTGTTTTTTTCACCCGTTGTTGATCCGTCCCCAACAATGCAGGCGATGTTCGTATGCCCGAGTGACAGCAGGTGCTTGGCTGCCTCATAACCGCCGCGAACGTCATCCATGACAACAATATCCATCGGAAGCAGCGGCTTATCCTGCGAAATCATCGCAAGCGGAATTTGTTCGCTGGCGATTTCCTCCAAAGCAGACATGCTGTCATGATTCTCAATCCCAGTCGCAAAAATAATGCCGTCCACTTTTTTCTGCTTCAGCACTGAAAAATACTTTGTTTCTTTTTTCGGATCGTAATCAGTGCTGCAAATCATCATTTGAAAACCGAGCTCATCCGCCTTTTCCTCAATGCTTTTGGCCAGTTCGCAGTAAAACGGATTTGAAATATCTGGCGTCACAAGCGCAATCATATTCGTTCGTTTTCCCGTCAACGCCGCGGCATGGACATTGGGCGTATACGCCATTTCCTTCATGACATTGATCACCTTCTGCCGCGTTTTGCCGCTGATTCTGCCGGTATTGTTAATGACACGCGACACCGTCGTAATCGAGACCCCCGCCGCCCTTGCCACATCGTAAATGGTCGTTTTCATATTCATCCCTCGTCTGGTTATTGAACTTTCCGGCTGACAATTTTCCGGTATTCAATTGGTGAAATGCCTTCTATCTGCTTGAAGAGTTTGGAAAAGTATGTCGGGTCTTCCATTCCGACTGTTTCCGCAATGACGCCCATTTTATCGTTTGTAGAGGATAGAAGACGCTTCGCTTCCGTCATTCTCACCCGGTTCGTATATTGTGCCGGGGTAACGCCGAGCACCTGTTGCATGCAGCGGCTCACATAATCCTGATGATAGTGAAGGGCGAGTGATAGATCTTTGATTGTCGTTTTTTCCTTATAATGCTCCTGTAAGTACCGGGCCGCCTCCCAGGCAACCCGCTCTTTCGCAGACGGAATTTGAAACGCCTCTTTTTGAAGATGCAGCATCAGCTCCTCAAATAAGATTTGTTTTCTAAGCGGCAAATCGGAGTTTTCCGCGGAGTAATCGATCAGCCTTTCAAACTGCTGCGCCATAAACTGCGGGCGCTGCACCTTGCCTTTTCTCGGCAAAGCCAGTCCGTAGCGGGCCGGCTCCACGAAGCTCCCTTTCTCCTGTTGCAGCTCAGACCAATTGCTGCCTCCCTTTGCCGTCAATTCATATCGGTTTTCATCAAAGTGAAGCCAATAATAGGAGGTCGCTTCATCACTGCCCTTCGTTCCATAGTGTTCAAGACCGGGAGAAAGCAAGATGTACTCGCCTCCCTCTACAGAGAACGATTGTTCATTTTCCGTTATATATAACGTTCCCTGCTTGACGTATATCAGGTCAAACACAGAGAATACGCGTTTTACATGGGTTTCTCCCCTTTTAAAAACCCCTTCTCCGGCTGCGATAAATACCGGGAATGGGGGAACTGTAAACTGGATGCGGGGCATTTTGATCATCCTCCTTTTTAAGTCGGATTTTTGCAAGAAGTATCGTTTATCTCCCTTTTTATTATAAGGAAATGGAGGTACACTTTAAAACGTTGATTTTATTTACGAAAGGGGTTAGACACAATGAAACAAGCTGTCTTCAAATCAACTGCTTTGAAAAAACCCGCTGACAAATCGTTTTCCTTATTTACGCTTACTTGGCCGATCTTTATTGAGGTCTCATTATATATGTTTATGGGTAATGCCGATACACTGATGCTCAGCCAATACTCAGACAACAGCGTGGCAGCAGTCGGCGTCAGCAACCAGATTTTGAATTTAATTATCGTGATGTTCAGCTTTATCGCAACAGGAACGACCGTGATCATTTCACAATTTTTAGGGTCACGGCAAAAGAAAGAAGCCATGGAAGTCGCTTATGTGTCAATCGGCGCCAACTTCTTCATCAGCCTTGCCATCAGCGCCCTTGTCTTTTTCGCAGCGGTCCCTCTCCTTCATATAATGGGATTATCAAACGAACTGATGCCTGATGCGAAAGTCTTCTTGCAAGTTGTCGGAGGTCTGTCCTTTATTCAAGCTTTAATCATGACATTCAGCGCGATCTTAAAAAGCTATGGTTATACAAAAGATACGATGTTTGTCACAATCGGCATGAACCTTTTCAATATTGCCGGAAACTTTATTGTGATTTTCGGCCTGTTTGGCTTTCCTGTTCTCGGCGTTACCGGTGTGGCCATATCCACATCTATCGCCCGCGTCATCGGATTAATCGCGATGATTGTCATTGTCAACAAACGCATTCAGCTTAAGATGTCACTGAAAAAAGTCTTTCATATGCATAAAGAGCATTTGCGCAAGCTGCTGAAAATCGGCATCCCTTCTGCGGGAGAACAGCTTTCATACAACCTGTCGCAAATGATTGTCACTTATTTTATCGCCATCATGGGCGCGCAGGCTTTAACAACAAAAGTGTACACGCAAAATATTACGATGTTTATTTTGCTGTTCGGCACCGCGATCAGCCAGGGCACGCAAATTTTAATCGGCCGCTATATCGGCGGCAAACAGTTTGACGCCGCTTATGAGCGCTGCATGAAGAGCTTATATTGGGCACTCGGAATTGCCGCGGCAACATCAGTTTTAATGACGATCTTTTCAAAAAACCTGATCGGCATCTTTACACAAAGCCCTGATATTATCGCGACTGCGAGCCTTTTGATTGCGATGACGATTATTCTTGAACCGGGCCGTTCATTTAACGTCGTCATAATCAACTCCTTGCGGGCGGCTGGCGATGCGAAATTCCCTGTCTACATGGCCATGATTTCGATGTGGGGCATCGGGCTCCCTCTTGCTTATCTATTCGGCATCCACCTCGGTTTCGGTCTTGCCGGCATTTGGATTTCCTTTATCGCGGACGAATGGGTCCGGGGAATCTTAATGTATAGAAGATGGCGCTCACGCATCTGGATTCAAAAAGGTATGGCATAACACCCGGCACAAACAAGGTCGGGTGTTTTTTATATGTCAGACAGAATCCCCTTCGCTTCGTTCTCCGTGACCTCGTATTGCTGGCGAAAGACATCGTGCTGCGCCGACCGGATTTTTTCTAAAACAGCACGGTGCAAATGAATAGCGGCTTTCACCGTTTTTTGAGAATACTGCGGACATAGCGGCAAGGCATCCTGACACTCCTCAAGGTAGGCTTCCGCTTCAAAAGCGATATACTCCCATGTCATTGTGAACGGCTTATTGACGATTCCCTTCTGAAGATCGTCCTCTGTATAGCCGAATTGCTGCATCACCTGCCGGGGGATGCGGTTTTTTTGCTGTTGGCTCGTGCCGAGATCACGTAAGGTTCGAATCAGCTGTATAGCCAAGCCGAGAGAGACGGCTGCTTGTTTGAGCTGATCTTGGTTTCGGCGTGTCAGTATCGGCAGCAGCATCAATCCAGCCGCACCGCCCGTCTGATATGCGTGCATGAGCAGTTCATCAAGGCTTTCGAAAGGTTTATCTTCCGCTTTCTGTGCGGCAAAGAACTCACGAAATGGCTCGCTGTCCAATGTAAAGGTCTGGTACGCATGGCTAAAAGCCTTCCACAAAAAATGATTCCCGTTATATGTCCCGGAAAAAACCTGTTCCGCCTCAGCTTCAATAGCAGATAACGCGTTCTCATCCGCATTGGCCGCCGTATGGCAAAACGACAGTACCGCCCAAGCAGCTTGTCTTTGCTTTAGCGGGAGAAATGAGAATGCTTTGAAACAGGCTGGCGCGCAATCGCTGACGATCTGCCCGCACTGCTGATAGGCTTCTTTTATCTCTTTCATTTCTTTTCACTCCTATGTATCACTGCTTCTTCCAGTCTATTATGTTTTTTCCCAATTGTATATGAAGAAAAAGCCGATTCAAACTCTTTGTAAAAGGTAAGTGAGTATGTTTTTATGATGACAGCTACACTTGTCTTTCATGTCACAGGCAGGTTACTTCAATAAAAAGAGGAATGTAAGGGGAAAAGGATAATTGTTATTTGATGTATTCTATTAGTGGAGTGATGTGAATGATAAAATTTTTTGAGTATAACAGGCAGGTAAGGGATCAATGGTTTACTTGGTGTCATCAACTAACCACTGAAGAGTTGCTGAAAAATCGTCTTGGTGGAGTAGGAAGTATTTTATATACCCTTTTTCATATTATTGACGTGGAATATAGTTGGATTCGTGCTATCCAAGGGAAAGAAGATATCGTTGTTCAGTTCGCTGATTATCATACACTAGATCAGGTTAAATCCCTTTCAAATCGTTTCCGGACTGACATTATTGACTTTTTAGATACAAAAGCAGATGAAATAAAACATGAACTTGTAAGCGTTCCTTGGGATAAAGAGGAATTATATACGAGAGATGATATATTGCACCATATCATAGCTCACGAAATTCACCATATCGGCCAACTTTCTGTATGGGCCCGGGAATTAAAATTAAGCCCCATATCAGCTCATTTCATCGGGAGAAAATTGAACTATTGAAGTAACGGAGGGCTTTCGTGCAACAAGCCATGCTTCAATATAAAAAAGGATAAGTAGAGCCTATTTTCTGCCCACCTATCCTTTTTTTAGTTTATAAGTCTGACATTCCATTGGGAACCTTGTAGATCATCATGTTAAATACCTTTATCCCTCATCAATATCAATGCGATACGCTTCAAACCATGTATGGATTTGAGCTAGATGGGCGATCAGCTGAGGCCCCTTCATAAGCTGCCCGAACCACGGAACCTTGAAAGAGGAGCCTTCCGTTTCTAAAAGCTGATCCAATTGTTTTCTGTCCAGCAGCGTATGGAGCACGGAGTCTTTTTGGTTTCTGATCGTTTTCAGCCATTCACTGACGCCTTTTGTATATTCCGGGTGGTGTGTTTTCGGATACGGGCTTTTTTTGCGATACAGAATGTCATCTGGCAAAATGCCCTCGAGCGCTTTGCGTAAAATGCCTTTTTCCCGGTTGTCATGCATTTTCATTTCCCATGGGATATTCCATACATATTCTACGAGCCGGTGATCAGCGAACGGCACCCGCACTTCAAGGCTCGCTCCCATGCTCATGCGGTCCTTCCGATCCAAAAGGTTCGTCATAAACCAAAGCATATTTAAATAGAAAAGCTGTCTTCTTGCTTTGTCCACACCCGTTTCTCCGTCTAATAGTGGTGTTTCCGCCAAGGTTTCTTCGTATTTGGCATTTACGTATTCTTTGAGATTCATTTTTTTCTGCCATGATTCAGAAAGCAGCTTGATCCGTTCCTCTGTCGATCTCATCCATGGAAAGCCCGACTCCACGTCTGCCGTATGGAACCACGGATAACCTCCGAAAATCTCATCCGCGCACTCTCCCGACAGGCTGACGACAAAGTCCTTTTTGATTTCCCGGCAAAACCACAATAGGGATGAGTCGACATCAGCCATTCCCGGCAAGTCTTTGACCAGCACGGCTTCCTCCAAATGATCGACGAGATTCTTTTGGCTGATAACGCATTTGTGGTGAGTTGTGCCGAAGGCCTCTGTCATTTTTTCGATCCAAGGCCCATCATCATTCGGCTGAAAAGCGCTTGCTTGAAAAAATTTATCGTTCTCTTCGTAATCAATCGAATAAGTATGAAGCGGCGCATTTCCTTCCTTTTCAAAATGGCCTGCCGCAACCGCCGTAATGGCGCTTGAGTCCAGTCCGCCTGATAGGAACGTACAAACCGGCACATCCGATACAAGCTGCCGCGTCACCGCGTCCTGAAACAACGATCTGACATTGGCAACCGTGTCATCAAAACGATCCGTATGGTGTTGGCTTTCAACATTCCAATAACGCCAAATATTCAGTCCGTCTTTGGAAAACGTCAGCGCGTGAGCCGGACGGACTTCTTTTATGCCTTTAAATACACCAGTGCCCGGTGTTCTGGACGGTCCGAGCCCGAAAATTTCAGAAAGCCCTGTTCTGTCCACTCGCGCTTTGATCTCAGGGTGCGCGAGGATCGCTTTGATCTCTGACCCAAAGAGAAAAGAAGATCCTTGCTCCGTATAAAAAAACGGCTTCACGCCGAGACGGTCTCTCGCGGCAAACATGAGATCGCGCTTTTCATCCCACACAGCAAAAGCGAATATGCCATTGAGATGGTCTACACAGTCTTCCTGCCATTCAATGTAGCTGTGCAACAGCACCTCGGTATCTGATGTCCGCTCGAACTGATGGCCCCGCGCCCGCAATTCTTTGCGCAGATCCTCCGTGTTATACAGCTCTCCATTGTAAATAATGGTGTACGTACCCCCTTGAAAGGTGCATGCCATCGGCTGGCGCCCGCCTTCAATATCCACGACCGCCAGCCTTTTATGTCCGAATAAAACATGGTGCTCTCCCCAAACGTTAGAATCATCAGGCCCCCGTTTGGAAAGAGTGTCTGTCATTCTATTCATCGTTTGTTTTTCCTGGACGAGCTGCTTTTTAAAATCGATCCAACCCGTAATTCCACACATGTGATATCAGCTCCAATCCCGTTTCTTTCATAACAAATTCGTTTCTTTCAGCACCTTAGTAAGTTTATGCATCTATAGGCAGATAGTTGATTTGTCCATAAAAGAGTTGTATGGGACAGGCTTGAATTGGAAAGAAAAGAGAGGAAAGAAGAAAAAGGAGACAACATTGATGAAACGGAAACAATTATTATATAAAGAAGAACGAAAGTGGGAATACGGCACCATTTTTATTGAAGACGGCATCTGTTTAATCGAAACCGGAGAAGGCGAGATCCTTCTCGCGGACAGTCTCCATCACAGCCCAATCTGGATTCATCATAAAGGAAAGTGGGAGCAGGCCAGCTTTCAGAAGCAATCGGTTCTATCATGCGGTGAAGAAAACATCTCCCTTTCAGGCGGAGAGCGCATTCGTTATGAAAAATCAGTCAAGCGGCCGCTCATCGCGCTTTTGGATTCGCTTGATGACGAAACCTTTCTCGCATTTTTACAGCACTTGCACAGTTTTGGCTTATCGGTATTCGATTGCGTGTTTTCTTATAATAAAGACGTCTTTTCGAATACTTCGGAGGAGCAGGGTGTTTCTTTTTATCATTTTTCAAACGACACCGCCCAATGCGCGATGCAGCATCACTACAGCCATGACGGGACAGGCGACCGGTTCGAATGGACGGCTTCAAATGGAAAGCGTTCCATTATGTATTCAGCCGTCCAGCGGGGGCGCAAATAAAAAAGCGGTGCAGGGAGCACCGCTTTTAGATTACTTTTCAACAACAACTTTTACATCCTTGCTTTCTTTTTTGTCTGGGTCAGCAGCCGTGACGTACAGCACCGTTCCGGCTTTTTGTTTTTTGATTTTCACCGAAAATGTTCCTTTCGCGTCAGCTGTGGCAGAAGCAATGACTTTCTTTGATTTGTTTTTCACTCTGATCATCGCTTTGCTGTTCGCCTTTCCTTTCACAGCCGTATCCTTCGCTTTCATCGCGTTTACTTTCGGTGTGCCGGAAGGTTTCCCTTTAACAACGACAACTTTATACGAGGTTTTTGCATCGCCTTTTGCCGCTTTCACATACAGCACTTGATCAAGTTTTTGAGTCGGGATATTGACCTTGAACGCACCGTCTTTTTCGGCTTTGGCGCTGCCGAGTTTTTTCTTGCCGTTCATGACCTCGATAAGCGTGCCTTCCTTCGCGCTTCCTCTGACAGCTGTTTGTGTGTTTTCAAGCTTGTTGACCTTGAGCTGTATATCAACCGCGCTGACAGCCTTCATGACATTCAGCCGCCCGTAACCTGAGTGCCAGTCTACTCCAGGCGTCTTCGGAATGTCAATCGGATCGCCATTATCGTCATACATTTCTTCTTCCTCGCCATCAACGCTTTCAAAGGAAATATCGTCCGCCGTCTTTTTCAAAATATCCTCTGCTTCTGTTCTTTTCAGCTTTGGATTTTGAGCAAACAACAAGCCCGCAGCTGCAGCAGCATATGGCGTCGCCATGGATGTCCCGCTCATGTACGTGACATTTCCGTTCGGCACTAAGCTCGGGATATCAGACCCTGGTGCGGAGATATCAAGACCCTTTCCATAGTTAGAAAAATCCGCGGTCATATCCATGCGGTTCGTCGCCCCGACTGACATCACATATTTAGAAGAAGCGGGATAAGATAAGGAATTGGCTCCGTCATTCCCGCTGGCTGCGGCAATCAAGACATTTTTGTCAGCTGCGTATTTCAAAGCAAATTCAAGCACGCGGCTATAGCCTCCGCCTAAACTTAAATTAATCACCTTGGCTCCTTTGTCAGCAGCATATTTGATGCCGAGGGCAATTTGTTCAGTATCTCCGTAACCTGTAGAATCAAGCACTTTTACGGGGATGATTTTCGCTTTGGCGTTCAATCCAGTCATCGAGAAGCCATTATCGCTTTGGGCGGCGATAATGCCTGCGACGTGTGTCCCATGCCCTTGATCATCCATTGCGTCGTTATTCCGTCCGACAAAATTGCGTCCAAGATCGGTTCTTACTTTTCCTTTTAAATCGGCAAGCGAGCTGTCCACACCTGTGTCTACCACCGCAATCAAGGTATCGTTCAGCTTGCGTTTGGACAGCAGGGTGCTGGCAGGCTCGTATTTCACATCCGCGTTTTTGACACCGCCGTTTTCACCATTGTTTTTGAGCGGCCATTGATAAGGATATTGAATATCATTTGCCAGGCTTTTGTATTCCTGCACAGGCTCCGCAAACTCTACGTTAGACATTTTGGATAATGTCGCAGCAGCGCTTTTGACCCGTTTTGCGCTTGCCGTATATGTGCCGTTTCGTTTCTCGTCTTTCGGAAGCTCAAATGAATACAGATTGTCAAACAGTTTCTTCGCCTTTTTCACATTGGAAATGTCTTTTTTCGATTGCGCGCTCGCAGAAAACCCCTTCATTTCATTATGTACGGATGAGAGGCTTTTATTGTTCTTCACCTTGAAAATGACCTTTGTTGTTTCAACTTCACTTTTTGCCGCCATTTTGTTTTCTGTTAGAATGTTTCCAGCTGTTTTGCCTTGCAGCTGCTTCATATTGAATCGTTCCGCCTGCTTCTTCATCTTTTCTTTAAGAAAAGACGGGACTGATTGTAAAGCTTTCTCGTATAGCCGATTGATCGCTTTTTGATCCTTTTCAGTTATCTGATATGAAGAAGACGCTCCGTTTTCAGACACATCATCAAACAATGGCTTTAATGTCATAAGATCCTGATAGATTTCATTTCTCGCTGTTTTATTGAGTGCGAGCTTCGCCACGATAAACGGCGCCGCTTTGTAGTAAAGGCTAGTCAGCTCTTTGCCTTCTGCTGTTTGGCTCAGCTGCTCATCACGAATCGCTCTCAGCTTGTCCAAGATGCTTTTGCCCGATTTTTTCTGATCGACACTCATTTCCACCGGACATGCTTCTTCCTGTTCTACATCTGACGGCTGCTTATTGGTGCCTTTATACCCAATCGTATACTTGGCTTCCGCAGGGGCTTCTACCGTCCCGCCGTCCTCTGGCTCTTCTTCTCCAAGGTATTCAACTTTTACATAGTAAGGGCCGTTCCACGCGTATGGAAAAACAATGTCGTTTTTTCCATCATCTTCCGAGTAAGAACGGTACATCTCAAACGTTTCATCTTTAAGCGCTTTCTCCTTGCTAGGATATACAGATACATTCAATACTGAATCACTCTTTACGGACAGTGCCATATGTGAGTTTTTCTGAATATCCGCTTTTCCCGGGGTCACTTTGTACCATTTCACCTGTTCCGGTTCCTTCATAGTGCCTGTTTGTTCTTTGCCGTTTTCCAGAGCAGCCGCCTGATCGATCGCACCGGCTGCCGCTTTGGTTCCCGGAGAAAAAAGACTGAAGATCAGTGCAAAAATGAGCACTGCGGCTACAAACGAGCTCCATTTTCTGCGTTTCATGATATCCCTCCTGTAAAATGATGAATCTTCTTGAAGGTATCACAATTTCATAGAACGAGATACCGTTCACAGGTAATTTTAAGGTTATTTTAAATGTTTTTGGGATATTAGGAAAATAGTAACAAAAACCCAGCTCCATTCATAGAGCCGGGTTCACGTTCGCACTGTTTCTATTAAAATAAGTGAAAGCCGATTGGCAAATGCAGGCCGAGCAGCACTGTCAGCACAAGGACAATGACGAAACCGATCCAGAGGCCTCCGGTTGATTTGCCTTTTTTCTTGCGGATGAGGAGCATTTCCATCAGGCCGATGGTAATAATGCCAAGAATCATTTTCCCAGCGTATTCTCCGTTCCAGTTGGCGAATTGTATAAACAGCCAAGCTCCTGTCCAAATAATTAGGATATAGAATAGCCGCAGAATCATATGGGTGATTTTGGCGCCCTTCGCACTTCTTGACGAATACAGTGAGTAGCTGACGAAAAGCAGAATCAGCGCTACCACCCATGTTGTAATATGTAAGTGTGTCATACAGGTTCCCCCTATCAGATAATTTACCCCACCTATCGTACCATGAACTTATCCTCTGCCACAAAGATGAATCACAGAAAAAACGGGCGGGTCCGCGTCCGCCCTTCTGTTGATTCAGCCGATATGATTTGACAGCGTTCCGATCGGATCAATCGTAATGTCGATTTTGTCACCTGGCCGCAAGAATTTTGGCGGCGTAAATCCCTTTCCGACGCCAGACGGCGTACCAGTGGCAATGATATCTCCCGCTTCAAGCGTCATCCCCTTGGAGAGGGTTTCAATTAATTCCGGAATGGAAAAGATCATATCGCTCGTAGAACCGGATTGGCGCAGCTCGCCGTTGACTCTTGTTTCAACCTTGAGACGCTCAGGCTCCTGAATCGATGATTGATGGACAAGGACAGGTCCCATCGGACATGTGGTATCCAGGCTTTTGCCGATAAAAAACTGCTTATGCCTTTTTTGCAGATCACGCGCCGTGATATCATTCACAATCGTATATCCGAAAATATGGTCATTGGCATTTTCTTTTGAAATGCGGGTGCCGCTTTTTCCGATGACAACAGCAAGTTCTCCTTCATAATCGAGCTGAGAAGTGACCTCTTCATGGCTGTTTACGGTATCACCATGCCCTGTAACCGTTACCGGCGATTTTGTAAACACCATCGGATGTTCCGGAATGTCAGCCTCGCTTCCCATTTCAATCGCGTGATCCCTGTAGTTTTTGCCGATGCAGATGATATTTTTTGATGGCTTAGGAATTGGTGCATGGAGCTTCACCTCAGATAAAGAATAGATAAATGATCCCAGCTCATCATTCGGTTTTTTTGCCCACTCGGCCAGCTGCCTTGCATGTGAAACGAATTTATCCCCTTCTGCGATACATTCAATCAGCGAGCCCGGAATCGTCTCTAATTCAAACAGTTTTTTTTCAGCCTTTTGCAAATCCATGATTTTCTCATCATCAATGATCAGGCCGACAAACATTCGGTTGTAAAGTTCCCCTGTCGCAAATTTCATGTTATTCCTCCATCGTCTTTTAAATCAGAATGCTCCTTCATGTATTCTCTGTCGAATGCTGAAATCCCTTTTTCTCACGACCGTTTCATTTCGTTTCAGGACGGGCTTTCAGTACATATCATGGGAATGTCGTTTTGAGGAGGAGGAAAAAGGTATGGAGAGCGTCCATTTATTTTTTCATCGGCAACAGCTTAAGGGTAAAGGTACTGCCAAGGGGCTTCTGGTGACAGACCGATCAGTTTCTCCCATTCTTCTCACACAGCGTGACAAAGCGGAAAAGACATCCTATGAAATCAGCTGGGAAAAGGCTCTGCTAGGTGAAAGCACACTTTTTTTGAATGCGGAACCAGATGATCCGTCCCTGATGCGGCGCAGGCTCGCTTATTGTTTTTTTGACGAGATCGGCATTCCCGCTCCCGCCGTCTCGTACATCTTCCTGACCATCAATGGCGAGCCAGAAGGCATTTATTTGAACATCAAGAACCGTCAGCTAGCCGGCAAGACAGGTTACCGAGTAAAGGCAGCCGATCCAAGGGTTCCGCTGTCCGTTTTTAAACATGAATCTTCCCCCTTTTTACATGATTTTTTTACGCTGATTCACACAGCTGAAGATGCCGAAATAGCTGAACACATTAAAATGTATCTCGATGTCAAATCGTTTTTTTTGTGGCTGATCGGCAACGCTTGCACCAATCAAGGCTTTTATTACACATTTTGTGTAAACGACTCCGGCCGGCTCTATGTTACCCCGCTGGAGACAAGAGCACTGGCGATACCCGTCACATTTGACGAAGATCCTCTGCTGACGAAAGGACGGTCGCTTGCGTCAAAGCTGCTTTCCATCCCCGCCTTCCGGTCGCAATATCACACATTAATGAAAAATGTGCTGAACCGGTCGTTTACCATTGAACGGCTGTCTCCTATCATCAGCAAATGGCACCTTGACATTTGTCAAAGGTCTGTTGAGGATCCTTTTATAAAAAAAGCCCCTTTCACTTCGAAAAGGAGCAGGCAAATATCCTTAGAGAAATTGAGGAGCGGCAGGACTTTTTGCAAGCACACTTAGCCAGACTATAGTCCTTCCTTATATGAAAAAAGGCCGCAGCAAAAATTGTCGCTTTTTTAGTCAAATTGACGAAAGGCAACCTTTTCAGCAAAAATAGGTTATACTAACGATATCCTCTGTTTATGAAAATAAATTCTAGAATTGGAGATAGGGCAATGAATAGTAAAATTGAAGAAATGAGAATCACACTAATTGAAACAGCACAAAAATACGGCATGAATTCAAAGGAAACGATTCAATGCAGCCAAGAGCTGGACAGTCTTCTGAATACCCGAATTAAAGAAGAAATGATTTTTGGGGGATATCCTGACAATCCCCGTATGTGAATCATTTTCTATAACGCTTGAATTCGCCGCATGCCATTCCGCTTTTTGCTCAGCACTTCTGGGATCATACCTCAGGGCGAGAATAGTCCGCCCAAAAATGAATTACCGCAGCACGACATACTCCAAAAAAAGCTTTTCTACAAGCAAAACACCAAAGAAACTAAAACAAATACACGCAGGCGGATCGCGGCACCCATCGCCGCATTTCCGCTCAGTTTGTCCATTACCCGCTTTTTTTAAAAATGAAACATAACGGCTGAAAAAATGTAAAAAGCTGATATGTCCCCTTTACATTTTCCTCACACAAATATGTGTCTGTCATAAACTATCGTGAATCGCCCAATGAAAATCAATTTCTATTTTAACTCTACCTTCATTTTTTCAATTTTACAACAAAGGATGTGCTCGTATGCCGGCCATTGTCGGAGCGTTTAAAATTAATGCGATTGGTACGAGCGGAGTCGTTCACATCGGGGACTGCATTACAATTTCTCCGCAGGCACAGGTCAGAACGTTTGCCGGTGCGGGCAGTTTTAATACCGGTGACAGCCTCAAGGTGACAAATTATAAAAACGCGACGAACGTGTATGACAGCGATGCAGTTGATCAGCCGATCGCAGGGAATGCATAAAGGAGTGTGGCCCATGAATTTCTATGTGAATCAAACGATTCAAATTAACTATCTTCGGCTCGAATCAATCAGCAACTCCTCTATTCTGCAAATCGGAAGCGCCGGATCAATCAAATCTTTGTCAAACTTGTATAATACGGGCAGTTATGTAGAACCTGCACCAGAGGTAACCGCCTTGGGGCAGCCAGTCGAATTGCAGGAGCCTGATACAGGTGCCTTGGTTCCGCTCCAGCCTCCTGGCCGTTAATCATATGAAAGAGGTGAAAGACCATGTATGATCAATCTGTTTCCTCTTACTTGCAAAACTTGAACTCCTTCGTTCAGCAGCAGGCGCTTCATATTCAGCAGCTCGAACGCCAGCTGAAAGAGTTTCAAACTGAAATGGATACAATGAAACAACGGCCGGCTACAACCATTGAGCGTGTGGAGTATAAATTTGATCAGCTGAAAATTGAGCGCCTCGACGGCACCCTAAATATCGGCTTAAATCCGGCCGACCCGAACAGCGTCCAAAATTTTGAAGTCAGCCAAACCACACCTGAAATCGGGATGATGCAGCAGGAAGAGAGCGCCCAGCTCATGCAGCAGATCCGACAAAATGTCGATATGTTTTTAACTGAAGAAATCCCAGATGTTCTGGAACAGCTTGAAAACCAATATGACAGCAGGCTTGACGATACCAACAGGCATCATGTCATTGAAGACATCAGAAAACAAATGGACAGCCGAATTCAGTATTATATGTCCCATATCAAAAAAGAAGAACACACGCCGCCTAAACAATATGCGGAACATATCGCTGAACATGTGAAGCGGGATGTCATCCGTGCTGTAGAACATTTTCTGGAGCATATCCCATCCGAAATAAAAGGAGATGAGCAAGCATGATTTTCACAGTCGTCAACCGTAATCTGGAGGTCGGGGATATCCGAATGAACGGTGTGTCCAGCTCCTCTATATTTCACATCGGAGACACTGAAGCGATCTATCTTTCTTCTATTTTCGACACTCCGCCTGAATCTCTTATTATCGGGCCGCTTGCCCCGCTGTCGCCGGCATAATGCTTAAGCGCATATCCCGCATCAGAACGATTAAATTTAACTCTCTTGGGATCGCAAGTGTGTTTCAAGTTGGCGACACAAACGAAATCGATATGAGTATAAAAGTATTCGCTGTACAACGCTCACTGCCTACGTTTTACAATAATGAAGGCTCATTCAGCAGAAAGGATTATCCGATCTTTCAGCAGCAGGCCGTGTTGCCGACTCCGGAAACAAGGGTGCAAAGCGCATTTTGCCACGAGGTGCCGATCATTCAGGTCCGCAACATCAAAATTCAAGGGGTCTCATCTTCCTCAGTCTTTCATGCGGGGGCCGTTTCCCTTGTCCGCGGCGATGCGAGAATCAAACATATCAGGCAGATTCAGTCACCTCGCTCACAATCGCCAGACAAGAGCATATAATAAACAGAGACTTCGATAAAGGGTGTCGTTTATGCCAGCAATTGTCGGGCCTATAGCTATCAATTCCATATCGGGCGGAGTCGTTAACTTTGGTGATTCCTTTTACCTTTCTCCGAAAAGCTCTTCAAAATCTGCGCTCGGTTCAGGAGCAGGGAACACGGGAGACTTCCTTCTATTAAATAATGCCGTCAATGCGACAAATTATATAGACCCCGATGTCAGCGATCAAGATATGGTTGGAAATGGATAAAAGCAGCCGCTCTGCAAACAGAGGGCTGCTTTTTCGTCATTTTTTCTTTTTTCGTTCATTCGATTTCTTTGTTTTGATCAGCTTCTCAGGCGGCTGTTTTCTGATCCATTTGACAAATCGGGCAAGCTGCGTATCGTTTCTCAGTTCATCTATTCCGTTTAAGCGAACGGCAAGCTCTTGATTGCTATATAAAGCATGAATTTGCTTATGGCAAGGAATACAGAGCATCGCTGTCGGCAGGAACGTTCCACCTTCCTCTTTCGGTGTGAGGTGGTGCTCTGTCAGCTGGACATCACTCCGGCCGCACAGCTCACATATCCCGACAGTCTGCTTTGCCATATCCGCTTCCCCCTTACATCAACTCAAGTGATACCCGTGTACCGCGGCCGGTCGGTTCAGCCGGATGAACGATCAGCTTTTTCGGAAGCCGTGCCCGCAGTTCCTGCACATGGCTGATCACACCGACAGACAGATTGTCTGACTGCATTTTTTCCAAGGCTGTCACAACCGTATCCAGCAGATCTTGATCCAGAGTGCCGAACCCTTCATCTAAGAAAAAGAACTGCAGCGGGTATTCCCCGCGAAGCTGGATCTGCGCAGACAGCGCAAGAGCGAGAGAAAGCGAGGTGAGGAACGTCTCTCCTCCAGACAAGCTGGATACTGGTCGTTTGACGCCTCCATTCGCGTCATCGCGCATCACAAATCCGCCTTCTGAATCCACTTCGATGGCATAGCGCTGTCTCGTCAGCATGCCAAGTCTTGCTGATGCGTCCCTCGCAACGCTTTCAAGCTGCTCTTCAGCTAAAAATTCGACAAAGGTATTGCCTTTAAACACTGCTTGCAGCTTGTCCAGCCTGTCGATATGCGTCTGCCATTTCTTCAATTCAGCTTCAATTTCGTTAAACCGTTTATGATGGTCGCGAATGACGGCCAGCGCTTTCGCAGCCGCGCCTTTTTCTTCTATCGCAGCGCCAAATGCGTCCTCGGCTTCTTGTAATGCTGTAACGGTTTTGCTCCATTCGCCCTCTGACAAGGCACGGTCGGCAAGTATCTCTGCTACACGTTTTAAGTTTGCGGCATTCTGCTTCCTTTTATCCATAAACTGGTCGATTCTGGTTTTTATCTTGTCAAGCTCATCGGCTGGGATAAGGCTTCGCTCCACCTCTTCAGTCCGGGTAAAGCAGGTGCTTTTCGCATGCTCAAGCCAAGCGGCTTCCGCTTTTTCCAAGCTGTCCTTCGCCTCTTTCAAGGTGAGCGCGCTTGCTGAAGCGCGGCTGTTCGCCTGATTCAGCATCGTTTGGGCGCTTTGGAGTTCTTCATATAGAGATTGCTCTTTCTCCTTTAACAGCTTTAGATCCTGCTGGACAGAGCGAAGTTTGATCTCGATTGAGTCTCCTTTTGCGTAATCTCCGAGTTCGTGCTCATAATCCGCGATCACACTTTTGATGCGTTCAGCCGCATAATGAAGCTCCAGCTTTTCCCGTTCAAGCTGGTGTCCCGACTCCCGCAGCTTTTCCTTTTGTGCTTCATGTTCTGAAAGAAACGCGATGCTCTTCTCAATTCGCTTCTCGCATTCTTCTGCAGCCCGGTCTTTTTCTTCGATGGCTTGTTGCCATTTTTCCGCTTCATCCACCGATTGATCCCCAAACGCTTCGTTAAATTGTTTCATACGGCTGTCCATTGAGGACCGAAGTTCGGCGATGATGCTTTCAATGCGGTCAGCCTCTCTTTTTTCAAAACCGATCTTTTCATTAAGCTGCTCGGCCTTTTTTAAAGACTCCTGATAGGCGCTGATCATTTGAGCCATTCGTGTTTTAACAGATAGAATATCCTGCTTGACTCGCTTCCATTCTAATTGGGCAGTTTCAAAAGCTTCATACACCGGCTGATTCTCGTAAGAAGCTGCCGCTTCAAGGTTCGATGCTTGAATCGTTTGCAAAAACGGACACTGTTCAATAAACCGCGCGGATTGTTCTTCAAGCGTGATTTTGGCTGAAAGAATCTCCTGGCTTAGAGATGCAGCTTCCGTCAAAATCACATCCGTCTGTTTGATGTCCTCTTCAAGATTGCCGTCAAGCTCATATGTTTCATGCGCTGAGGCAGATGGATCATGATAGGTTGAACCGCAGACTGGACAGGGCTTTCCAGCGGTCAGTTTTTCAGACAATTCTTTTGTAAGCAGCGCCATTCTCGCTTTTTCACGCTGCGCGTGAAGCGTTTGCTGTCTCTTTTTCCCCTGCTCTGTCATACGCGTTAACGAACGTTCCGCCTCGCACACCATATGGTACACAGTTTGTACAGCCTCATATGCCTGAATGATGTTGTTTTTTTCCGCTTCCGTCTTATGAACGAGTGTACTCTTCTCCTCATTCATCTTCTGCAGCACGAGGTTTAATGCGTCACTTCGTTTTTTCTCTTTTCTGATTTGCTCTTCAGTCTGCCTGATGCGCAATGCCATTTCTGCGGCCTGCTGGCAGCTTTTTCGCTCATCGGAAGTCACCTGCAGGGATTTGAGCTGCTGCTTCAATTCCGTCTGTCTGTTTTGCCCTCGTGACAGACGGTCTGTTACAGTCTCCAATTCATTCACGACAGATTGAAGGGACTCTTCTTTCTGCTGGAGTTCAGCCTTTTTGCGTTCTTCCTCTTGCTTGGCCTCACTCAGTTTGATTTCGATCTCCTGCAAACGGGAAAGCTGCTCCTGCTCGGTTAAAAGCTCAGGCTCTTTCTCGCTTTTATGCCTGCGCCACGCTTCATACTCTTCATGTTTTTGATGACAGAACACTGTCCGGTCTGCTAAATCCTTTTCGGCAAGCGTTTGTTCCTTTGCAGCCTTCTCCTCTTGCTGGATCGCTTCTGCGTACCGGTCCGCATAGGGCTTCAGTGCTGCGGCTGTTTCTGCTTTCAGCAGGCGTTTTTGCATGCTGTCTACGTGCGGCTGTTCTTCTTCGAGACGTCTTTTCTCTTCTTCATAAGCTGATTGTTCCTTTTGGACATTCCAAATTTCCTGATGTTCTGTAAACCGCTCTTTTGCCTGATCACGATTTTTCTTCATCGTTTCCAACTGGGCTTCGGCTTGTTCGAGAGCCTTTTCCGCCTGCTCAACCGCTTCTGAACTCGCCTCGCCGAGACCGGACTGTTCAGCAAGCATTTCATTTTTTCTCGCGTTGGCTTCCTGCGCCTGCCGTCTCAGCTTTTTCACCAGCCGGTCTCCATACTGCTCCAAATGAAATAAACGCTGAAGCATATGCCTGCGCTCCGCTCCCTTTAAAGACAGAAATTCGGCAAATTTCCCTTGAGGCAGCACCACCGCTCTTGTAAAGTCGTCGATCGTCAGCCCCAAAAGCTCCTCCACTCTTTTATTCACTTCGCCGGCCTTATCAGCCAGCACCTTATGCTCGTCTTTGATTTCGATGAAGCGGCAAAGTGCTGTTTTCACCTTCATCTCATCGGTTCTCTTAAACACGCGCTCGACTTTGTAAGAGATTTGATGGTTCGTTTGAAGCGCAAAGGTAAAGGAAACAGAAAGCGTATCTTCCGCATGGTTTAAGATGCCGTGTGTATTATTTGCCGCCCGCTCCACCTTTCCGTATAAAGCAAGCGTCATTGCGTCGAGGATAGAGGATTTGCCGCTTCCCGTCGGGCCGAAAATGCCGAAAACCCCGGCACCGGAAAGACCTTCAAAATCTATCGTCTGCTCCTCTCTAAAGCTGTGGAGCCCTTTAATGCTTAAGGCGATCGGCTTCATGTCGCATCCTCCTCTTCAACACCTGATGCCAGCTCTAAAAACAGCTTCACCATTTCTTCATCCGGCACCGCGCCGCCAGTTTGTTTTTCATAAAATGTCTTAAAGCGGTCTTCGATTGATACATGCTTGACCTCGACCCGCTCCCGGTCTTTGTTCTGTTCTTCAAAAACCGGCCTGATATGGATAAAACCCGGGTGCGCCTTCCGCAGCCTATGGATTTCTTCAAGTGACAGCTGGTCCGCCACACGGATTTCAAGGTCAATCCAGGCATTCTGGTCCCTGCCTTCATCCAGCCAGCTGTACACCTCGCTTAAGCCATTTGCCGCTTTCCACTTCACAAGCGGCTTGCCGCTCGATAATAACACCTCGTGCCAAGAGGCCTCTTCCCCCGGCTTCGCGTCCACGATCGTCACTGATTTGGCGTAGCCCGCTTCTGAAAAGCTGTAAGCGAGCGGAGAGCCTGAATAACGCGCAAGCGTCCGCGCCCGCTTGATCGTTTGCGGCCGATGCAAATGGCCGAGCGCCACATAAGCGGCATCCGCCGGCAGGCTTTCAGCAGCCACCGTATAAGCGCCGCCGACTTCAATCGGCCGCTCTGAATCCGTTTGGTTTCCGCCTGCGACATAAATATGGCTGGCGGCAACCTTCACTGCGTCGTTGCGGAACCGGCTTGTCATATGCTCAAACGCCTGCCTGATTTTCACGTCATAATGATCACGGAGCAGCTTTTCATCAAATGTATCGGAAAGCACTTCATTTAACCGCGCTTCAGATGGGTACGCCAGCGCTCCGACCGCCAAAAGCTCCCCTGCTGAAGGAACTTCAATATGAAGCGGTTCTGTCGTCGGATAGCCGATTAAATAAATGCCGTTTTCATGTGTCAGCGGTGAAGCGGCGGACAAACGGTCGGGATTATCGTGGTTTCCGGCAATGACAACGATCGGGCGCTTTCCCCTGTCGCTGAGCGCGGACAGGCTTTCATAAAACAGCTGCTCGGCTAAAGCAGGCGGGTTGACGGTATCAAACGCGTCCCCCGCCATGACAATGGCATCAACCTGCTCTTCCTTTACAATCGTATTCAATTCATCAAGCACATCGGCCTGTTCACTCAGCCTGCTTCTTCCCTCTAGCGTTTTTCCAAGATGCCAGTCCGCCGTATGTAAAATCCGCAAATGCTTTCACCTCTCTTTTTTGTATAGAAAACGAGACCCGCTCCGCCTGAATTCCCGGAGCTTACGGATCTCGTTATAATGTCAGAATGTGACCTCCGTCAAAGAAATAAAGCGCACATCCCTTTACGTTTGTGTTTGCAATTTGCTCAACTGCCTTCGTGTACAGCTGAATTTGCGTTTCATATCGTTTCTTCAAGATCGGGGCCGCCCCTTCAAAGCCGTGCTGGAATTTGCCCTCAATCCGGTCTGATTTATAGTCCAAGAGATATAAGCCGTTTTCAGTTTCATAGAAACAGTCGATAATTCCCTGCACCAAAAGCGGCTCATCCGCCTCCTGTGCATCAGGGTAGATTTCCTTGGCCGGAAGCGCCAAACTAAACGGCACTTCCCGGTCCTTCCATTTAGCGTCGATCAGCTGTCCGCCGATTTCTGTATGGAAAAATTGCACGATTTCTTCTATATCAATAGCGGCTTTTTGTTCTTCAGTGAGCAGCTCCTTTTCAAAGAGCTTATGAACCGTTTGCTCCGCTTCCTCTACTGTCGGCACATGTGTCAGCGGGATATGCTGCATCACTGTATGCATGGCCGTCCCTTTTTCGGCTGCTGTCAGGCCTTTTTTCATCATGAAAGCGGGCCGCCTGTACAGCATGCTTCCGTCAGCCGGTTTAACGGGGGCCCTGCCGCTGTATTCATCCTCGTACTCTCTTTTTCTCTTGATCTCAGAAACTGACTGCTTTGTCCGAATGTGCGTCACCTCGTGATGAGGATATGTCCAGCTCAGCTGCTCACGGGCTTTTTCATCAAACGTAAACGAGCCAGGAACTGGTTCACCACGGCGTATCGCTTCTAAACGCTCGCTTTTTTCTTCCATTCTTTCTTCCAGATCATCATCCAGCAAATCATAGGAATGGATCATACGAACGGCAAAACGAGCCGGGTGGCTTGATATGTCGGCAGGCGCTGCCATAACGTTTTCAGCCAAATCCTCTACATCTTTGTGTCTGGCAAGAGCCGGACCGATGAAATCTAAATACGTTTTTGCCTGATAACGGTCAAATTCCGGAAGAAGCCAGTCCGTTTGGGAGGCAGATGCCTGCCATTTTGCGACCTGTTTCTGATGATCCTTGCATGAGCCAATCAGAAACAGTTTTTCTTTCGCTCTCGTTAAGGCAACATAGAGAACACGCAATTCCTCTGACAATAGCTCCCTGCGCATTTTTTTCTTCATCGCAATGAGTGGCAGCGTTGGATAGGTGATGCGCAGTTGCGGATGAATATACTTCGTGCCAAACCCGAGCTCCTTGTCCAGCAGGTACGATTTGTTCAAGTCCATCATGTTGAAATTCCGGCCGAGACCTGCTGCAAACACGACGGGAAATTCGAGCCCTTTGCTGCTGTGAATCGTCATTAAGCGGACAACATCCTCCTGCTCGCTGAGCGCGCGGGCCGTACCAAGATCATCGCCCCGCTCCTGCATGCGTTCGATAAACCGCAGGAAACGAAACAGGCCGCGAAATGCCGTCGATTCATATTGGCGCGCCCGGTCATAGAGAACGCGCAAATTGGCCTGGCGCTGTTTTCCGCCCGGCATCCCGCCGATATAATCCATGTATTTCGTGTCGCGGTACACTTCCCAAATCAGTTCGGATACGGAGTGGTTTTTTGAAAAGGCGCGCCATTTTTGCAGGTGAGTGTAGAATGTTTGCAGCTTTTGATAAAGCTCGTCGTTCCGGTCGCCGGCCGCCAAGTAATCTTTCATCGCTTCATAGTACGGCGCTTTTTTATTTTCAAGCCTGATCAAAGACAGCTCGTTTTCATCCGCCCCGACAATAGGTGAGCGCAACACAGAGGCCAGCGGTATATCCTGATACGGATTATCGATCACCTTCAGCACAGAAAGCGCGACGGCGACTTCGACCGCATCATAATAACCTGACGTTAAATTGGCGTAAACCGGTATACCCTGCGCCCTCAGCTCGTCCATGATTTGCGGCGCCCACGGCATGGAACGAAGCAAAATCACGATATCGCGGTACTGAATATTGCGGTGTGTTTTCGTTTTTCCGTCATACACTTTAAATGGCGATGAAATCAGCTTGCGAATTTCCTTGGCAATCGCTTTCGCTTCAAACTGTACCGTTTCCAGCTCTTCCGCTTCCTCGTTTGCATCCGTCTCTTCGGCGTTGTCAATCAGCAGCAGCTCCGTTTCCGTCTCATCATTGTCCGGATACGCCGCGCCAAGCTTCAGTTCAGCCTGCTCATCATAATCAACCTCACCGATTTTGCCGCCCATCAGCTGTTTAAATAAAAAGTTTGTGCTGTCTAAAATATCAGTCCGGCTTCGGAAATTTTTATTCAAGTCGATTTTCCGGCCCGTGCCTTCTCCGCTTTCTGTAAACCGTTTGTATTTGGAGAGGAAAAGAAGCGGCTCCGCCAGCCTGAATCGATAAATCGACTGTTTGACATCTCCTACCATAAATAGGTTGCCTGTTTCCTCGGGTCCGCTTGTGACGAGCTGCAGGATCGATTCCTGCACTAAGTTGGTATCTTGATATTCGTCAACGAGCACCTCATGAAACTGCTCCTGATAAAATCTTGCTGCCTCGCTCGGCTTCTGTTCACCTTTATCATCCTCAGCTGTCAAAATGGATAAACAGTAATGCTCTAAATCAGAAAAATCAATGATTGATTTTTCCTGTTTCGCGGCTTCGAACCGTTTTCCAAAGTCGGTGACAAGCCGTATGAGCGTTTCAATGACAGGCTTCATCTCGGCTAAGCTTTTCAAATGCTGTTCAGGACTTCTCGTGAAGTAGTCGGTTTTAAGCTTTTCAAGCAGTTTTTTTGCACCGTTTCTCAAATCTGTCGCTTCTTCAAGGAGCGCAGGATCAAACTCGTCCCCTTTTACCGCTTTCGCGCGCTTAAAGGAGACTGCCGGCACCCGCTTATAAAGCTCATTGAAATCATCCTGGTGCTGAATCAGTTCATCAATCTGCGCGAGATCATCAAGAAAATTGTCAGCGCGCGGCGCGGGACCGCCCGGCGCTTTCGTCAGCTCAAGCGCGCGCTGGAGCTTCTCCTTCGCTCCGTTAAGCACCATCGCAATATCCTCTTTGATATATTGATAAAACGGAAGCTCCTCGATGGCGCTCTTTTCCGATACATCATACAAATGAACAAAGCTTTCCAGCCATGCCTCCGGATTTGGGTGGGAACGGGAATACTCGTACACCTGTTTGACGAGAAATTGCAGGTCCAGATCATGCCGGTCTGTCGTGTAGCGGTCAACAAGCTCAAAAAACGCTTTTTCGCCCTTTGCGTATTCGTCTTCAAACAGCTCGTCCAGCACTTCATCCCCCAAAAGTTCGCCTTCTGTTTGATCAGCAATCCGAAAGCCCGGATCAAGATCGATCAAGTAGTAATATTTCTTCAGCACTTGCAGGCAAAAGGAATGCAGTGTCGAAATGCTGGCCCTGTTTAAAAGAGACAGCTGGCGTCTGATATGCAGCGAGCCTGGCCGGTTGACAAGCTCTTTTTCCAAGGCATCCGCAATCCGGTGTTTCATCTCTGCCGCTGAGGCATTTGTAAACGTCACAACGAGAAGCCGGTCCACATCAATCGGGTTTTCCTCCGCGGTGATCTTCCGGATCATTCGTTCGACGAGCACAGCGGTTTTTCCGGAGCCCGCCGCCGCTGCCACGAGAATATCCTGGCCCGTTGAAACAATGGCATTCCATTGGTCATCTGTCCAAGTGCTGTCTGCCGGTTTAGGAATGTTCATTGCCATCCGCCTCCTTTTTTATCCACTCAAGTATCGTCTTGTCCTTTTCAGCCTTTAACGGGCGATACTCGTTTTCTTCTAATGATTCATCGAATTGGCATACTGATTTGAACGAACAGTATGTGCACGGCGTCTTGTTCTTCATTTTATACGGCTCAATGGATACGCGCCCGTCGGTGATTTGTTCGCCTGCCTCTTGGAAGGTGCGGCGCACATGCTTCGTCAACAGGTCAAACTCCTTTTCGCCGACTGCCGCTGAATCCGATCTGAGAGAGCCGTCTTTCTTCAAGCCGGCGTTGATGATATTTGACCGTCCCTCTTGAAGGGTTGTATCCATGAGGCGAACCGCTTCCTGATCGCCGAGGAGCAGGCCCTTCATCTTAAATTTCTTAAAAATCTCCTGTTCAATCTCGTCAAGCCCAAGCGGGAGATTAGATTGAATCATCGGGTCATGGATATGAAAATACAGCACTCCGGCCGGCGTCGCTCTCATGCCGAGCCAGTCGGCTGAATGTGTAATTGATAAATCAAGATACGTCAGCATTTGCAGCGCCAGTCCGTAATATACTTCCGCTAAGTCAAGGCCTTTGTCGCTAGATTTATAATCGACAATCCTTAGAAGCAAACCTTTTGAGCTTTCTGCTTTATCAACACGGTCAATTCGCCCGACGAGTTCCATCGTGCAGCCGTTTTTCAGTGTAAAGGTCAGCGGCGGAAGCGGCCCTTTTCCTCCAAAGCCCAGTTCTAGCCCGATCGGCACAAATCCGCTCGCTTTCGCATGCTCGCTTAAAATGCCGGACACGCGTGTCACAATTTTTTGCAGTTTTTCCTTCACATAATAATGCCGGTTTGAGCTGAGCAGAATTTCCTTTTGCAGTTTTGGGGCCAGCCGCTCTACCGCATCATAGGAAAACAGCTCGCATTGCTCTTTTGTTAAATCGCGCCAATCCATTTTTTGCTCGCGCAGCCTGTCTGAAATCAGCTTTAAGCTGGAATGAAACAGCTGGCCGATATCCGGTGCTTCGAGCTTGAAAAATTGCCGTTCCTTGAGATGCAGCCCGTGTGAAGCAAAATGGGAGAATGGGCACGCGTTAAAGGTTTCCATTCTCGACACACTGCCCTGAATGCGTTCGCCATAGAGCTGTCTCGACACGCTGCGTTCAAGCTGCTTTACTTCATTTCGGAAAAACAGGCTTGAGAACAGCTTTTTCGATTGCAGCCTGTCCGGCTGACTCATCAGCACATTATACGTGCTCCACCAGACGTCGCTGATGTTGTATTCCCGCGTCCATAATCTGAGCTGGCTCGCGGTAAAGGACTGTGCCACACTTTTATTGACGACGTACTTAAGCTGTTCCTCATCGCTGACCTGTTCAGGTTCATTTGTCAACAGGCGCTCCATGTGCTGAGGAAACAGTTCTTCCAGCCGCTTAATGACAATCGACGGCAAAAGCGTTTTTCCTTCCGCATCGGCAATCGGATACGATACGTAAAGCCGGTCAGACGGACTGGAAAACGCCATATAAATGAGGAAATGCTCATCAAGGAGACGTTCCCGGCCACCCGAGGAAAGCTCAATCCCTATGTTTTTCAGCCATTCCCGGTCATCATCCGACAGCACCCCGTTTTCATCAGGGCGTGCCGGCAGAACGCCATCGTTTGCCCCCAGCACAAAGGTGCAGGAGGTGCCGTACATTCTGGACAAATCCATATTGCCGACAAACACCTGGTCAAGCGCAGGCGGAATAAGAGAAAATGTAAGCGACTCTGCGCCTGCTTCCATCATTTGCTGAAACAAATCAAGGGAAATCTCATCATCCCCCATCATTTCAACAAACTCTTCAAGCAGCTGAATGACGGCATCCCACGCCTGCTGATGCTGCTGCGCTTCAATGATTCTGCCGTCTTCTTCAGCACGCTGTCTTTCCTGATCCAGCTTCAGCGGCACATCCGTCTCTTCTAAATAGCGGTAGAGTGCCTCCGCCTTCTCCCGAACCGTCTTTGCTTTTTTCATTCGTTTTTGAAGCTGAAAAAGCGGCGGAACAATCCAGTCGCGTGTGTCATTCAGCATGTTTTCCATTTCGATTTCCTGATCGGTTTGCGCAAAATCATCATCCAATGACACAAAACGTCTGTAATGGAAACGGTCGCCCTTTGTCCAGCGATCGCCTTTAATCCCGTAGGCGATACAGTAATTTTCAAGCTGATCAACCTGTTCCCTCACCTTCGTTTTCGGCTCGTTAAGCGGGAATAGCAGTTCGGTTTTCACGCAGCGAAACACCGCTTCATACCGCCAATTCCCTTTCAGAACATCAATGCTCGACCGGATAAATTCGATTAACGGATGGTTCAGCATGGATGCTTTTCCGTCAATGAAATAAGGAATCTCGTAATCCGCGAAAACTTCCTTTACCATATCCTTGTAGTCTTCCGGCTGGCGCGCAAGAATTGCTATATCCTTATAGCGATACCCCTTCTCTCTGACAAGCGCGTGAATTTCCCGGGCAATGCCTTCCAGCTCAGCTCGTCTGTTTGCGGCCTGCATGACCGTAAAAGCCTCTTGTTTTTCGGCGTACGGAATGGCCGGGCGCGCTTCATACTGCGCCTCCAAATGCGCCAGTTCCGGTGTGCGCTCATGCCGCTGAGTCCCGCTTAGCTCTTTATACGCAATGTCCAGATTCAGTTCCTTCGCCTTCTGATGCAGGCGGTAATAGGTTTTTCCCGTCATTCTGAACAATTCCAGTTCATGCGGCTCCCGCTCGTATGACGGCTTGTCCGCTGTGAGCGAAAACGTGATGTGCTCTGCATGAACCATCAGCTGCTCCAACACCCTGAATTCCTGCGGTGTAAACTGATAAAAGCCGTCCACGTAGATATGCGCGCCTTTTACATCTTCAGACAGCGGGATATGCTCTGCCAGCAATGTCAAATAATCTTCAGAGTGAAGATATTGCTCTGAAAGGCTTTTTTCCATCTGCTGGTACAAAATTGATAGGTCATGAAGTTTTTCAGATAAAACACGTTCTCCGCGATACTCGGAAACCGTTCCGCTTTCCGCCATCCGGCGGATATCCTCCGGCTCCAGACAGTAACGCTTAAACTCGGTCAACATCCGTTCAACCTGTGCGGTAAATCCGCTTTTGTCACTCGCTTTTTGATAGACTTTGAACTCCTGTTTATGCTCCTCAATGAGCTTCCGCAGGAGCATCTGTACGCCTGTGCTCGTAAGAAACGGCCTGCTCATTCCCCCTGTATGCTGGAGGACGCGCCAGGCCAAACGTGAAAAGCTGAATACTTGAGCACGTATCATTCCGCCCATATCAGGCGTTTTAGCAAGCTCGTATTCCATTAAAAACGTCATTTGATCCGGGACTAGAAAAATGATTGGTTTCCCGAATGGAGCCCGGCGCAGTTCATCCTGTATGCTGTCGATGATCAGCTTCGTTTTTCCACTCCCGGACCTGCCTACTAAAAACTCTGCTCCCAAATTAGAAGACCCCTCTCTTTTTATCTCTCTATATTTTATCGAATGTTGACGAAAATGACCAATCTGATTTATTGGTAAAAACGGCCTTTTCGCATAGAAAAAGCTGATTGTTTCCCCGGTCAAACTTACCCGCCGCGGCGCAATCAGAAAACAGATTGAAGACACCAGGCGTCGTCAAGGCCGCAGCATGCAAGTCGTCCTAAAAGACAAAGAGGGTTCAAGAAAGAGCCCTCTTTTCACTTAGACAGCCACACGGCGTACAAATCAATCCATCCCTCTTCATCAAGCATCAGGCCTTTCACATTCTCGCTTGATGTCACCCGCAGCACATTTTGATACAGCGGAATCGCATGAAATTCCTGTATAAGCTGGCGGTCAATGTCCTGCAGCATATGGATTCTCGAACAACGGTCAGGCACCGAAAAAAAGCGTTCTATCATTTCTTTGCATATCTGTTTCATTTTTTCAGAGAGATGCTGGCACAAAAAACTGTTCTCAGACAGCAGCAAATGCAGAAAACCAAACTCACTGTCTTGATAAAACGTCGCGCTGTCATGGATGATATCCGCCTGCTGCACGATGTCGGGCCGGCGCAGATCAGCAGAATCACAGAATTGAAGTGTAAGCCTGATGCCATGTCGGGCGCAAACATTTTGAATCCATTCGGCGTCCTCACGATGATCCGCTTCCGAAAAGGTACACAGCACAAGCGGTTCCCCCTCGTATCCGCTCTGCTTCAGCAATTCAGAAGGTGAGAGGCCTTCCCAGTCAAAGGGACTCGAATGCAAAAAAGACGAAACCGGAATCTTGCGGTGCCCTCCCGCTTCACAGACGAGCCGCTCAGAGGAAATCAGCAGGCGGAGCGCTTTTCTAAAGCTTTGATGCGAAAGAGGCCCCTTCTTTTTCAGATTGAGCGACAAGTATTGGACATGCCGCTCGTCAAAAACAGTTTGCTTCTCAGGCCAAGCTTGTGTTTCTTGAATGGTAAAACCGTTCATCTCTCCGGCTTGTTCAGAAAACACAAACTCCACTCGATCCAAAAAGGGCCGTCCCTTGAAGTAGCGCTCATTGGCTTCAAGCACCAGCATCCTGTCTTGATGCTGCATCACCCGAAAAGGCCCTGTTCCATTGATCCCGCCGCCCTGTTCCGCCGGCAGAATGGACAGCCGTTCATCACAAAGAGCATACGGCAAAAGCGCGTTCGGCTTATCAAGCATGAGCTCCACACAATAAGGGCCTTTTTCTGAGACTTGTTTCACACCGTGTAACAGCCACTTATACGGGTTGTCAGCCTGTGTCAAAAAGCGCTGAAATGTAAACGCAACATCCCGCGCTGTCAACGGCTGCCCGTTATGAAAAAACACGCCCTTTCGAAGAAAAAATCTCCATCGTTTTTCCCCTGCCTTTTCCCATCCATGAACCAAATGGGGCTTTGGCTCCTGTACAGCCGGATCAAAAGTGAGCAGTGTATCAAATATTTGTTTGACAAAATGCCCCTCTGACCGCAAAAAGATGCGGCACGGGTCCAGGCTGCTGACAGCTTCAGGAGCGATGAACAGCCGGAGCACATCTTTTTCTCCATCCCCGCCGGTCTCTGTCACAAAGCCGAACACCTCGGAAAACCACCTGTCATATTCGTTTTGAAGCCCGGGAAAGGAGGAGTGATACTGCTGAATCAGTTCCTTCGCCTTTTTTAGCTTGCCAGCCATTGTATATTCCTTTGCGGTTTGAAAAAGCAGTTCCTCAGGCCGTCGCAGAAACGCGATTTGGGATTTGCGGCCGCGTCCCGCTCCGCTTTCTCGTTCAATCCAATTCTTCTTCTC
This sequence comes from Bacillus vallismortis, assembly GCF_004116955.1. NCBI lineage: Bacteria > Bacillati > Bacillota > Bacilli > Caryophanales > Bacillaceae > Bacillus > Bacillus vallismortis. Next base: position 2,378,695 of record NZ_CP026362.1, read on the forward strand.
CAGCTTGTGTAATATAAGCTTTGCATTTCTTTCTGTACAGCATAGACTGTCAGCCATCTCAGTGAGCGTCATTTCATTCATTTGCCCATATGCAGCGTGTCCAGTTTTTACAAGTGCCACGTAGTGGTCGATCAGCTTCAATCCCCGCACACCTCCCGACAAAAGGGGAAACTTTTTCTCTTCTTTTCTTCACTTTTTGGGGCGCCTTCCCTTCTATACACTACTACTATATCAAAACGCGAAAGGCGGCGAACACATGTTATCCAGCTTTCAATCTATTAAATCGAGATACACCGCTCCCGTTTGGCTCCGCTTTTTCGGTGAGATGCTGACAAGCCTGACAGGTGCAATGATGGGCCCTTTTATGGTGCTGTATTTGCATGAACAATTAAACGGGAGTGTCATGATTCCCATGTTGATCATCAGCCTTCAGCCATTTGCCGATATTTGCCTGACGCTCGTTGCAGGACGGGTGACGGACCGGCTTGGGCGGCGCACCGCGATCCTGATCGCATTGCTTCTGCAATCAGCCGCCATGACGGGGTTTGTGTTTGCTGAGCATGCGTATGTTTTCGCCACTCTCTATGTCATGAATGGCATCGGGAGATCATTGTACATTCCAGCCTCCCGCGCCCAAATTGCCGAAAGCACGCCGGAAAGCAGACGTTCAGAAGTGTTTGCGGTCATCAATGTGATCTATTCAGCCGGCCTGACGGCAGGGCCTGTGCTGGGAGTGCTGCTGTACAATCATAACCCCATGTGGATATTCGCTTTAGATGCCGCGGCATTGTTCATCTATTTTCTGATCGCCGCATTGAAACTGCCGGAAACAAAGCCGACCATAACAGCTGGTGCATCGGCGTTTTCCGCGAGCTTTACGATATACAGGCCTGTACTGCTTCTTTTGCTGCTTTCTCTCCCCATCAGCATGTTATATGCGCAAACAGAAACAACTTACAGGCTGTTCAGCAAAAACATGTTTTCCGACTATCTATCCATGCTAACCATTTATTCGGCGGCCAAAGCTCTATTCAGCTTTGTTCTCCAAGTTCCCCTTGTCAAAGGAACCGAAAAGCTTTCAATGAAAACGATCCTTTTGATTACTTATATTTGTTATTCCCTTGCAGCCGCCGGCTTCGCAAGCTCAACCTCCGTGACAATGCTTTTGGTGACGGCAGCTGTGATGACGGTTGGCGAAAGCATCGGATTAACCCACATCCAGACGTTTATTTCAAAATTGGCACCGCCTCATCTGCTCGGCCGATTTTATGCGGTATACGGCCTGCATTGGGATATCTCCCGCTCAATCGGCCCCCTGGCAGGAGGGCTGATCCTGACTTCGTTTGGCGGAGAAGTGATTTTTTACACTCTGGCCGTGTGTTTGCTGGCAACAGGTTTATGCCTGACTTACACAATAGAGAGGCTCGAGCAGAAGGCCATAAGAAAAGCGAATGGATAATAGAAAATAATTCATCATTTCTTTATCAACAAAAATATACTATAGTAATCATACATTCACTACATGAACCATCGGAGTGTTACGCGAAAAGGAAGAAGGGTTTTACATTGAAGAAAGACGAAAATCTCCTCAAAGATCTATGGTTTATCGCAATCAGTGCAGCCGGGGGGTTTATGCTTTCATTAACCGGAATATCGATCGGATGGATGATCGGAACGCTAATTGTCGCCTGCTGCCTTGCCATGATACGGCCGGCATGGCTGATGATGGCTCCGGACCAAAAAGGAATTAACCGCCGCTGGCTCGCCCTCGGACAGGTGATTCTCGGCATCGAATTGGGCCAAAAGCTGAATGTATCCGTTCTCTCTGTCCTCAAAGACCATTGGTTTTCAGTCGGCGTTATGCTGATATTGTCTATCCTTATGGCCATGCTGTCGGGATATGTGCTTTGGCGTTTCAGCAAAACGGATATGATGACAAGCTTCGTCGGCACAGCTCCCGGCGGGCTGTCCGCCATGCCCAGCATCGCACAGGAGGTCGGCGCCAATACCGCCATTGTCAGCCTCGTTCAAATGATGCGTGTGCTGCTCGTTGTGCTATCCATCCCGTTTTTGGTCATCCTCATCTATACAAAACAAGATCATTCCGCAAGTGCCGCAGCAGAAACGCTTTCCTCGGCAACGACGGATTTTAGGCTAGCTCCCGTTTTGTGGACCGCCGTTCTGATTCTCGCTGCCTGGGGCGCCTGCAAAGCTGCGAAATATTTAAAATTTCCGGCGCCATGGCTGCTCGGCAGCATGCTCGGTGTGGCACTTGTACATGTTGGCGGCGCTGCGGTGACAGGGCACGATTTGACGGCGTGGTGGCCGTCACAAGCCAATCATGTGTCGCAAGTATTTCTCGGGGCAACGATTGGCTCTAAGATGTATAAAAGCATGTTTGCCGGCGTCACCCGCATCATTATCGTCGGGTTTGTCTCGTCCGTCGGTTTAATTGCAGCTATGTTTTTGAGCGCCGTGATCGTTTCCAAGCTGACAGGCATCTCGCTCATCACTTCTGTTCTGGCATTTGCCCCCGGCGGCATTGCAGAAATGGCGACGACATCTGTTACCTTGCATGCCGATTCCACCTTTGTCGTTGCGGTTCAGGTCATACGCGTCATCCTTGTCATTGCCCTCTTGCCGCCGTTTTATCGTCTGCTTTACCATCTCCATGGTGAAAAAAAAGGCAAAGAAGGCTCGATCAGCGGCAGTAATGCCTAATTGGAAAAACCATCCTCCCATGCTACACTTTAATGGGGAAGGAGTGACTTTTTTGCTGCGCAACAATCCCGAGAAGGCAATGCACTTATATTATGGAATATGTTTAGCCATCTGGCTGATTTATAATGTGGTGACATCCGGCTCCCCTGGACTGCCGCTTATCATTTTAGCCGGAGGAAATTTGATTTACCTGACAATCTTGAAAAAGAAAGAAGAAACGTGAAAAAAACACGCGCCCTGTGCGTGTTTTTTTGTCGCTGAGCTGTGTCCTGTGAAGGAAGCCTGCGCCGAGTAATTTTGTGCTGATGCGCGATACTGTTGCTTTTGTTGTTCATTCTAGATTTTTTCTCAACACTTTTATCCAAACCAGAAACAAAAAAAGACGCCTCTTCAATTGGCGTCTTCGTTATTCATCATCGGAAATCACACCGACAATCTTTTTTTCTCTAATCGGCCCAAAGTGCCGGCTGTCGAAGCTGTATATGCGATTATCTCCAACGACAAAATATTGTCCTTTCGGCACCTTGCTTGTTCCTGTCACATCTTTCAACGTAAAATCACCCGTTACATGGCTTCCGGCAGAAACAGATTTCAAATGCTTCAAAAATGGCTCAGCAACCTGTTTTCCGTCCACATACAGCTGATCATCTTTATATTTAATCGATTCACCGGGCAGGCCGATCACCCGTTTAATCAGCACTTTTTGATCAGGGCCTTTAAAAAGGACGATATCAAAACGATGGATGGTTTTAAATCGGTGCGAGAATTTATTGACCAACAGCTCGTTCCCTTCCTGAAAGGTCGGGTTCATACTGACGCCTTCCACCTTGTAATCAATAAAGACGGCATTTTTCACCTGAATCGCGAGAACGACGGAAACTACACCGGCAAGAAACCAAAACCGTTTTTTCATGTTACTGTCTCCCTCCATCATGCTCACGCTGACTGGCTCTCACATGCAGATACCGCTCTACCTTTTTGCCGACATACCATAAAACAGCGATAACCAATACGGCAATGACCGTTCGAATCGGCTGTGTGATCAGCGCGTGCAGATCATATCCGATAAAGCTGATCATAAAAATCATGACAAGCTTCCCCGAGGCTGCCGCTAAAATAAACGGCCACGTTCCGATCCTTGACAAACCGGCAACAACATTCACCGCGGCTGACGGTGTAAATGGAAAACAAAGCAGAAGAAACATAGGGCCGAATCCGTGCCTCTCCACCCATAACATTAGCTTTCTAACCGACGGATGGCTGCGGATAAATCCAAGCAACCTTCTTTGCCCGTATTGACGGACAATCAAAAATACAAGTATAGATCCAGCCGTTGATCCGGCCCAGGACAAGATAAATCCTTCCCACAGGCCAAACGAGTTCGTATTCGCCACCACAAACACGATCAGCGGCAAAAACGGGAGAAATGCTTCAACTAAAGGAAGCAGCACAGCAATGAGCGGACCGAAAGCCCTATAGCTTTGAAATAATTCAGTTAGGTTTTCTTGTGTAAAATAGGATAAAAAATGATCCAACATTTATACTCCTTACCGGGTTTGTCTATCCTTATTCTACACATTATCAGCAAAAAACTAAAAAGTTTTGGCGATTTTTCTGTATTGAAACATTTCATCAGCCGATATAGAATAAAACAGGAACAAACGTTCCTATCAGAAAGAAGGAGTCAGCATGCCGAATCTGCAAGAGGAAATATACGATTTCATTGAACGAGCTCTCTTTTTGCCCATGGCTATAACGATCTTAAATCGTGATCTCGCCGGAATTGAGCAAAGCACATTAAAATTGAAGCTTCCTTATAAACAGCTTATCAGCGAATCATTAAAAATAGCACAAAAGGATTTGATTGAGGTTAGAAAAGAGCTGAGGAAAAGAAACATTACAATCCACGAGGCGGAACGTGATGAGGCCTTTACGCTTTATGTATTTGTGATTGATGGTTATGAAGAAAAGCACCGTTATTTTAATCCTAGAATCCGTGAACAGGTTAGCGAATTATTAACGTTTTATCTATTTGCGCCGGACAGGCCATGAGTCTTTTGAATCATTCTGCACTCCTCTGAGTCTGTCCCTTCCCTTTTCGGGCAATTCCAACAATAAAATTCAGACAATTCACACTATACAAACAAAATGATTTTATTTATAATTCGAACCACAGCCTTTCACCCCAAAAAATGACATGCGCCCCATATTTGCGACATCACTTTCAGTACGCTCGGGCTTGCACACCCCACCCTAAAACAGAAGGAGGATTCTATGAAACTGATTCACGTTCTCGCCGCTTTGCCCTTTATCGGAATTTTGCTCGGCATCCCTTTTGTTAATAGAGTGACTCCCTATGTGTTCGGCATGCCGTTTATTCTTGCCTATATCGTGATGTGGGCTCTTTTAACCTCTGCGTTGATGGCGCTTGTATATGTCCTCGACAACGAAAATAAAAAGGGGGAAGCGGAATGAATCCAGCTCTCATCATCATTTTCGGCGTCCTGCTCTTGAGCATTTTTCTCGGCATACGCGCCCAAAAAGGGAAAGACATGAACCTTGAGCAGTGGACGGTAGGGGGCCGCGGCTTCGGAACCGTGTTCGTCTTTTTATTGATGGCAGGAGAAATTTATACCACATTTACATTTCTCGGCGGAAGCGGCTGGGCCTACGGGAAAGGCGGACCGGCCTTTTACATCATCGCCTACGGCTGTCTGGCTTACATCCTTTCTTATTGGCTCCTGCCGGCGGTTTGGACGTACGCGAAACAACATAAGCTGATGTCACAGTCTGATTTTTTCACCAAAAAATATAATAGTCCGCTGCTTGGCGTGCTCGTTTCATTGGTTGGCATCGCCGCTCTCATTCCGTATCTTGTGCTGCAGCTGAAAGGCCTCGGGCTGATTGTATCGGAAACATCGTACGGCAAAATCTCTCCGGCCGCCGCCATTTGGATTGGCGCCATTTCGATCACGGTTTATGTTATGGTATCCGGCATTCACGGGTCTGCTTGGATATCAGTTGTCAAAGACATCATGATTTTGGTTGTCGTTTTGTTTTTAGGTGTCTATCTGCCAATTCATTACTACGGCGGTTTTCAAGACATGTTTCAGCAGATTGAAACGGCGAAGCCGGGCTTGCTTACGCTTCCCGAAACAGGGCAAAGCACGGCGTGGTTCAGTTCAACCGTACTCTTGACAGCACTCGGGTTTTATATGTGGCCTCATACGTTTTCCGCTTCGTATTCAGCCGAAAACCCGAAAGTCTTTCGCAAAAATGCCATCATCATGCCTCTATACCAGCTGATCTTGCTCTTCGTCCTTTTCGTCGGCTTTGCGGCTATCCTGCAAGTTCCTGATCTGAAAGGCGCAGACGGAGATCTATCGCTCTTGAGACTGTCTTTGCAAACCTTTGACCCTTGGTTTGTCGGGATCATCGGCGCTGCCGGACTGCTGACCGCGCTTGTCCCAGGGTCTATGATCTTAATGTCCGCCTCCACGCTGTTTGCAAAAAATGTGTACAAAGTGTTCGCGCCCCGCACAACAGAACAGCAAATATCAGCGCTTGCTAAGTTTTTAGTGCCGGTAATCGCGCTGATTTCAGTTTATTTTACGTTCAAAGGCGGAAATACCATCGTTACACTGCTATTGATGGGCTACAGCCTTGTCACACAACTGTTTCCCGCACTGCTGTTCAGCCTGTTCAAGCATCATATGGTGACGAAGCAAGGAGCCTTCGCCGGCATCATTGCAGGTGTCGGAGCGGTTTCTTATATTACATTGACAGAAACGACGATCGGCACTTTATTTCCGGCGCTGCCGCAGGCCGCAAAAGATGTAAATGTCGGCATAATCGCCTTGTTGCTGAACATTGCGGTCATGGCAGCAGTAAGCTTTGTGACAAGAAAAGAGAAAAGCACCGCGGCTGATCAGGCGGCATAATCAATAAAAGCAAAAGCAATCTGGCTGTCAGATTGCTTTTGCTTGTTTAACGTTCGCAGGCGATATAATCTTTGTCGCGGTCTTTCTTTTTATTGGCATCATAAAGCGCCTTAGATACGTAAGGCTTGTACTTCGTTTTTCCGCCTTTATTTTTCACCTTCGACGAGCGGGCCACCCCGCCTTTGTATACTTTGTTTAACTCCTTGCAATTCTTATAGACCTTCACCTTTGTTTTGGCTTCCGCCACATGGCCGGCTCCGCATGAAAAACCGAAAACGAGACCGAGTGACAGCATAACCGCCGCCATTTTTTTCATGACGATACACTCCCCTTATATCCAATATTTAGTTTTTTATAGCTAGATTTCATCATAATTCATACGGTTTTATTTAACAAGATCAATATGGAAGAAGGGCTTGTTTTTTCAAGCCTTTCACGTCAAACTGCCAAAACATGTTTTTCTGAAAATGCTCAGGGGTACACATACGAATGTACACCAAACAAAAAAAGGAGTGTTGATGATGTCTGATTCAAATCTTAGCAATCCTTCAACAGCATTTTTTCATGATGAATTCCCTGAACAATATCAAGAGCCGCCCGGCCTGCAGCAGAACATGAAGCCCGTGCCTGATTGCGGAGAAAAAAGCTACAAAGGATCGGGTAAACTAACCGGACGAAAAGCGCTTGTCACCGGAGGCGATTCCGGTATCGGCCGGGCTGCCGCGATTGCATATGCCCGGGAAGGCGCCGATGTGGCCATTAACTATTTACCCGCGGAACAGCCTGATGCTGAAGAAGTGAAAGAACTAATAGAAGCAGAAGGCCGAAAAGCAGTGCTGATTCCCGGAGACTTGAGCGACGAATCCTTCTGCCAGGATTTAGTCAAACAGGCGCATCAGGAACTCGGCGGTCTGGATGTGTTAGCGCTGGTTGCCGGCAAACAGCAAGCCGTCGAAAACATCGAAGATCTGCCTACCGAACAAATGTATAAAACATTTGAAGTCAACGTCTTTTCCCTTTACTGGGTTGTAAAAGCGGCGCTTCCGTTGTTGCCGGAGGGCGCATCCATTATTACGACCACCTCAGTTGAGGGCTACAACCCGAGCCCGATGCTATTGGATTACGCAGCAACGAAAAATGCCATTATCGGCTTTACAGTCGGCCTGGGAAAACAGCTGGCTTCAAGGGGCATCAGAGTGAATTCAGTAGCGCCTGGCCCTATTTGGACGCCGCTGCAAATTTCCGGCGGACAGCCGACGGAAAACATTCCGAAATTTGGCCAAGGGACGCCCCCAGCCCCATTAAATCGCGCTGGGCAGCCAGTGGAATTGGCCGATGTTTATGTATTCTTAGCTTCAGAGAATGCAAGTTATGTGACATCTCAGGTATATGGCATCACCGGAGGAATTCCGACAGCCTAAAGCAGGTAGAGAAAGGAGCTGCCCTTATCGGCCAGCTCCTTTCTATTTTCTAATACCGCTCCCCCAACTCCCGCAAAATAAAATCATAAATCATCTTCGTCCGCTCTTCCTTCGGGTACAGCATAAATTCCTGCCGTTTCGGCACGCGGTGTTCGACTCTGTCTTGGAATTTGGTTCTGAGCCATGCTGTCCGGTACACCTGGTTCTCGAACGAATTACAGGAGATCGGCAGCTCCATCGTTTTCCCGTTCGAAAACGTCACTTCCGTATCGTCGAATTCAGTCGGTTTGAATTCTTTCACATGCACATGGGAAATCCAGCCGCATTGGGGTCTTGTCGAAGAAAGTGTAGGGAATAAAAAGATTTGGTTCGAAGGGTCCACCATGATCGGCGGTTTGTGTGAAATTTTTGTTACTTCATAAGTTCCAGCTTTTCTTCCCGCATAGCTTGATCCAAAAAACCGGCAGCTTCTGTCGACAATTTGCAGCGGTTTCATGCTGACGTAAAACACGCAGTCTTTTTCAATAATTTTGGAACAGATTTTGCCGTCGACTTCTTCTGGCAGCACAGCAATTGTTGCGCCGTTCACTTCATACGATTCTAAAGGTGCGTCTGTTTTCTGACTCATATTATGGCCTCCATCCTTTTTCTGCAAAATTTATACTAATAATCTATCATCTGTTTTTATAAAACGACAGTTTTTTTTACCAAATAAGCTAAAATCATCTTTTAATGATATTTATTAGTACTAAATGACTAGTAATAAACCGATTTTACATGTGTAAGATCTACCGATTGACGGCATTTTGCAGGATATGTCGATAGATTGCCAAGCATTAGTTGTCTAAAAATTATAAAAATTTATTGATTTTTTCGACCGTTATCCATATACTATAAAAAAGGCATTGGGGGGATTCTTTATGAAAGAGAAAAAATCGTACACTGAGCTCATGAAGTCCCGCAACACGCAAAAAACAAAAGAATTTGATGTCACAATGGCGGATGTCTATATTCAAATGGTGCTTGATGAATCCTTATATAAGCGTCGGCTGGCTATGCTGACGGACCAAATCAACAAAGCCTTGGACGAAAAAGATAAAGATGCGTTTCTTACGCTCTCTAAAGAATATTCAGCGCTCAAGCAGAGCGAATAAGCCAATCCTCACGGGATTGGCTTTTTATTACCCATTCACAATTGTTCCGCCATTGACGTGAATCGTCTGTCCCGTCACATAGGTGGAATCGTCACTGGCAAGGTATAAATAGCTTGGCGCCACTTCCACCGGCTGTCCCGGGCGTTCCATCGGCACATCTGAACCAAACACTTCCACTTCCTTTGCGGAAAAGCTGGCGGGGATAAGCGGTGTCCAAATAGGGCCCGGCGCTACTGCATTGACTCGTATGCCCTGCTGAACAAGCGACTGGGAAAGGGACCTTGTAAAGGTAACGATCGCGCCTTTAGTCGCTGAATAATCGATCAGCTTTTTATTGCCTTTATAAGCGGTAATTGAAGCGGTATTAATGATAGAACTTCCCTTTTTCAAATGAGGCAGCACCGCCTTTGTTAAGTAAAACATAGAGAAAATGTTCGTTTGGAAGGTTCTGACCAGCTGGTGGCTAGTGATTTTTTCAATGCCGGGCTGGACATGCTGCTCAGCTGCATTGTTGACCAATATATCAATCGATGGAAACGCTTGGCTTGCCTGCATGACCACATCATTGCAAAACGCTTCATCCCCGATATCTCCCGCAATCAGCAGGCATTTTACCCCTTCCTTTTCAACATACTGCTTTGTTTCCTCGGCGTCCTGGTGCTCATTCAAATATACAATGACCACATTAGCCCCTTCTTTTGCGAATAGCACCGATACAGCGCGTCCGATTCCGCTGTCTCCTCCGGTTATGATAGCGGTTTTGCCCTCTAATTTTCTCGCTTTCTTCGGCTTATCAAAAACCGGACGCGGATCCATAAGATATTCTAAGCCCGGCTGCTGGTTCTGGTGCTGAGGCGGCAATGTTTTCTTTTTTTGATTCGCCAATGAAATCACTCCTTTTCAACCCTATTATGTTATGAACAATGCCTGCTTCCTATGTATGAAAAGATAGAATATGGAAAAATTAAGAATAAATCAGATTGGAGGTATCATGGCTTGTCTAATCCATATTTTGCAAAAGAAGCACCTGAAACATACTGGAAAACATCAACTGACCTGCCTTCTTTTCCGGCGCTTCAAGAGGATACGGAATGTGACGTCACTATTATCGGAGGCGGGATTACGGGAATCACAACGGCGTATGAACTCACGAAGAGAGGCTTCCGTGTCGTATTGATTGAAGCCAATCAGGTTCTCAACGGTACCACTGCCCATACAACCGCTAAAATTACCGCCCAGCATGACATGATATATGATGAGTTTATCCGCAATTTCGGATTGAATCATGCAAGGCTTTATTATGAAGCCAATCAAAACGCAATAGATTACATAAAAGGCATTGTGGATGAACATCAAATTGATTGCGAATGGACTGAACAAGATGCATACCTTTACACAGCAAAAGAAAACGCTGTGAAAAAAATCCGGACTGAACATGAGGCGTACACAAAGCTTGGCATTGAAAGAGACCTTATCAAGGACCTTCCGATTCCTTTAGGTTCTAAGCTGGCGCTTGTCATGAAGAATCAAGCCCAATTTCATCCGCTGCAATACTTAAAAGCGCTTCTGGAGCAGATCGTTCAAAAAGGCGGACGGATTTATGAAGAAACCGTTGCGCTTGATGTCAAAAAAGGCGAAAGGCCTGAAGTGGTAACCAAAAGCCGGCACGCCATTAAGAGCCGCTTTGTCATATGCTGTTCCCACTTCCCATTTTATGACGGAGGCGGATTATATTCTGCGAGAATGTACGCTGACAGATCCTATGTCCTCGCCATCAAGCCGAAGATCGACTATCCCGAGGGCATGTATTTGAGTATCGATCAGCCGTCAGTGGCGCTCCGCTATACCCTTGTAAACGGAGAAAAACTGATTCTCTTCAGCGGAGAAGGCCATAAAACCGGCCAGGGAAAAGACATGTCGGCACATTACGAATCACTGAGAAAAGCGGCAGAAAGCACGATCGGCATCGAAAGCATCCCTTATTATTGGTCCACCCAGGATCTTGTGACAATCGACAAAATACCGTTTATCGGGCCGATGTCGGAACAGGAGGACAATATTCTTGTAGCGACCGGGTTCAAAAAATGGGGCATGACGTCATCAGGTGTTGCGGCCACTCTATTGTCAGACCTTGTGGAGAAAAAAGACAATCCATACGAAAGCATTTTCACGCCGTCCCGTTTCCACCTAAACCCCGGACTGCAGAAAGTGATCTCTTATAATGCCGATGTCGCCAAGCATTTTATTAAAGGAAAGCTCGAAAAGCCTGACGTCCAGTTTGAAGAGATCGCGCCGGGTGAAGGAAAAGCCGTCACCATCAACGGCAGACGCGCAGGGGCATTCAGAGATGAAACAGGCTGCCTCCATCTCGTCGATACGACGTGCACCCATTTAGGCTGTGAGGTCGAGTGGAACGACGGCGAGCATACATGGGATTGTCCGTGCCATGGATCGCGCTTTAAGCCAACAGGAGAAATTGTTGAAGGTCCAGCCATCAAACCATTAAAACAAATAGACCTTGATTAAACCGTTCATTTTAGTGAACGGTTTTTTAAATATTTTTCATTTGCATCTTCATTCATGTTTCTCTTGGCCGATAAAAAAGAAAAAGGCTTAAAAAGCCAAAAAATGAAAATTATATTTTCCCAAGGGGGATCATTGTATTGTTATTTAAAAAAGAGAGAAAACAAGAAACAGCTTATTTTTCTGAGTCAAACGGACAGCAAAAAAACCGCGTTCAGCTCACAAACAAACATGCGGATGTCAAAAAACAGCTCAACATGGTCAGATTAGGAGATGCCGAGCTTCATGTTTTAGAGCAGCTTCAGCCATTAATCCAAGAAAACATCGCATACATCGTCGATGCGTTTTATAAAAACCTTGACCACGAAAGCTCTTTAATGGACATCATTCAAGACCACAGCTCAGTTGACCGCTTAAAACAAACGCTAAAACGGCATATTCAGGAAATGTTTGCAGGCGTAATCGATGATGAATTCATTGAAAAGCGAAACCGAATCGCCTCCATTCATTTAAGAATCGGCCTTCAGCCGAAATGGTATATGGGCGCCTTTCAAGAACTGCTTCTGTCAATGATTAACATTTACGAAGCGTCTATTACAAACCACCAAGAACTGCTGAAAGCAATTAAAGCGACAACCAAAATCTTGAACTTGGAACAGCAGCTTGTTCTTGAAGCGTTTCAAAGCGAGTATAACCAAACCCGAGATGAACAAGAGGAAAAGACAAACCTTTTGCATCAAAAAATTCAAGAAACCTCTGGATCGATTGCAAATCTGTTTTCAGAAACGAGCAGATCTGTTCAAGAGCTTGTGGATAAATCTGAAGGCATTTCTGAAGCATCCAAAGCAGGTACAGTGACATCCAGCACCGTTGAAGAAAAGTCGATCGGCGGAAAAAAAGAGCTTGAAACCCAGCAAAAACAGATGAACAAAATTGACACGAGCCTTGTCCAAATCGAAAAAGAAATGGTGAAGCTCGATGAAATCGCACAGCAAATTGAAAAAATCTTCGGCATCGTCACAGGCATTGCTGAACAAACAAACCTTCTCTCGCTCAATGCTTCGATTGAATCCGCCCGCGCCGGTGAACATGGCAAAGGCTTCGCCGTAGTGGCCAATGAAGTGCGGAAACTTTCTGAGGACACGAAAAAAACCGTCTCGACCGTGTCTGAGCTCGTGAACAATACGAATACACAGATCAACATCGTCTCAAAGCATATCAAAGACGTGAATGGGCTGGTCAGCGAGAGCAAAGAAAAAATGACGCAAATTAACCGCTTATTCGATGAAATCGTCCACAGCATGAAAGTCAGCAAAGAGCAATCAGGCAAAATCGACGTCGATTTGCAGGCCTTTCTCGGAGGGCTTCAGGAAGTCAGCCGCGCCGTTTCTCACGTGGCCGCCTCTGTTGATTCGCTTGTTATTCTGACAGAAGAATAAACATCAAAACCGGTCTGCCGCGCAGCCGGTTTTTTTCTATAAACCGCATCATTGTCTGCCGCTGCGGCCATCGCCGCGGAATCGGTCTTGCTTTATGGTGTATCATGATGGCATAGGCTTTTTCATAGGATGAGCGCTTTTGATTTAGTATAATAGTGATATGACCAAAGTCAGGAAGGGGATTTTATGACAGCCGTTTGCTTAGTAAGACATGGAGAAACCGATTGGAACCTACAGCAAAAATGCCAAGGCAAAACCGATATCCCGCTGAATGCGACAGGTGAACGCCAAGCAAAAGAAACCGGAGAATATGTGAAGGATTTTTCGTGGGATGTCATCGTGACGAGCCCGCTGAAAAGAGCGAAAAGAACCGCGGAAATCATTAATGAATATCTGCATCTTCCGATTGTCGAAATGGATGATTTTAAAGAGCGCGATTACGGCGACGCGGAGGGCATGCTGCTAGAAGAACGGAAAAGGCGCTATCCGGACAACATCTATCCGAATATGGAAACATTAGAAGAACTCACTGACAGGCTGATGGGCGGTTTGGTCAAAGTAAATCACGCGTATCCAAACCAAAAGGTGTTAATCGTCGCGCACGGCGCAGCGATTCACGCACTTCTGACGGAAATATCCGGCGGTGATCCCGAGCTGCGGAGCACGCGCCTCGTCAACGCCTGCCTCAGCAACATTGAATTTGCAGAAGAGAAATGGCGGATTAAAGACTATAACATCAACAGCCACTTATCCGGCTTTATCAAATAAGAAAAAGACAGGCCGGCGCCTGTCTTTTCCTTTTATCGCATCTCATGCTGAAGCTCATCCAAAATGGCATCCGCTCCGTCCACACTGCGGCGCAAAGACCACACGGCGCGGTCCACGTGGTACACATGGCCGTTTTTCACTGCCTTCAGCTTCTTCCAAAGCACATTCTTTTCGATCGGGCGTTTGCCGTCTGCGTCAATGTCATCTGTTTTTCCTGTCATCAAAATGATGACATCCGGATCTGTCTTCAGCAGCTGCTCAAGTGTCATTTTCATATTCACTGAATCGCCGCCATTGCTAGATTCATTGTTATCTGACGTGCTGATCGCATATTGATAGCCGACCTGTGTTAAAAGTCTGGATGTAAAGAAATTTTCATCTCTGGCCATAATCGTATCGTTCGTATTTCCAATTAAAAGCACGGTCTTGCCTTTAGCACTGATTTCCCGTTTTGTCTCATTCAGTTTTTCCTCATGCACCGTCAGCTTTTTCTCCATTTCCTTTTCCTTGCCGACCGCTTTTGCAATCGTAAGTGAAACGTCAATGGTATCTTGGTAATCAGCGTTTACATTGTCAAGCGCGATCGTGGGCGCTATTTTTTTCAGCTGGTCGTATATCTTCTTATGACGGGTCGTGTCGGCAATAATGAGATCGGGTTTTAATGAAGCGATTTTTTCCATGCTTGGCTGTGAGCGAGTGCCGACAGATGTGTAGCCTTCTATATTCTTCAGGACTTCCTCGTTAATCAACTGCTTCGCTTTATTGTCATCCGCCACCCCGACAGGTGTTATGCCAAGATCAAGAAGCGTGTCGATAAAACCAAGCTCAAGAACAACAACCCGCTTCGGATGCTCTGGCACATTTGTCTTTCCTAAATCGTGTGTTACCGCCACGTTATGTCCTTTGCTGTTTTGATTGCCGCTTGACGAGCAGGCCGCCGTTAAAACAAATAGAAGCAAAACTGTAAGCATAATCAGTGCTCTTTTCATATAGTCAAGTCTCTCCTGTATGTAGTTTCTAAGAATAAGATATCCAAGTAATAGTATAGCACGCAATGAGAATCATTATCACTAACTTTTTTAAATTGAGGAGAGAACGTTCAGCTTCCATGTTCACTGTCATGTAGCAGCACGATAATTGAAAGAGGAGAAAAAGGTATGGATGAAAATCAACTGCAGTACACCAGATGAACATCATGTACACAAAAAAGCTTGCAGAATAGTCTAGCTTTCTCTGCAAGCTGATTCAGTTAAAGCTTCACAATGATTCTTCCTTGAATGCGGTTTTGCAAAATATCATGCAGCGCAGCCGGCGCTTCTTCCAACGATACTTCCCTATCCACAATGGTCAGCAGCTGATCAGGTTTTAGATCAGAAGACATACGCTCCCACACAGCGGCTCTGACATCCATCGGGCAGTACACTGAATCGATTCCGAGCAGGCTGCCCCCGCGAAGAATAAATGGATACACCGTTGCAGGAACTTCTCCCCCGCCCGTTAAGCCGCTGACTGCAACAGATCCGCCATATTGGATTTTGCTTAAAAGCGAGGCAAGCTGTTTCCCGCCGACAGGATCAACCGCTCCCTGCCATTGCTGCTTGGACAGCGCCTTAAGCGTTCCGTCATAGACATCTTCCCTGCTGATCACTTCGCTTGCCCCGAGCTTCTTCAAATAATCAGCCGCCTCCCGGTTTCCGGTGCTTGCCGCCACATCATAGCCCCGCTTGTTCAGCATCGATATGGCAATTCCGCCGACACCGCCGGTTGCCCCTGTGACTAGCACACTCCCTTTTTCCGGAGACAGGCCGTTCTGTTCAAGCCGATGCACCGATAATGCCGCAGTAAATCCCGCCGTTCCGTACACCATCGCTTCTTTCAATGACAGATTCCGGGGTAAAGGCACAAGCCAGTCACCAGGAACTGAAGCATATTCACTTAACCCGCCATCGCGGGAGACACCGAGCTCATAGCTTGTCGCAATTACCTCATCCCCCTCGGCAAAACGCGGATCATTGGAAGAGACAACTGTACCCGCTGCGTCAATGCCCAAGATAAGCGGATACTCTCTGACGATATTGCCGCCTGCTTTTCCGGCCAGGCCATCTTTATAATTGATGCCGGAATAAGCAATTTTAATCAGGACACCGTCTTTCGGCAAATCCTCTGTTGACATGGTTTTCACATGGACTGAAACATCATTGTCATGTTTCTCTGCCATCAATGCTTGAAATAACGTTGACATTCGGCACACTCCTTTTCGTTTATATGGTAACCGAAGAACATTCAAAAAACCAAATCATCAGGCTTCCATTTTCATTTCGCCGGCACATTGAGGCGATAATGGGCAAATGCCATTTCCTCTTCATAGCCGTTTTGCTCATATAAGCTCCTTGCCGTCCGGTTGTGGTGTTCCGTCTGAAGCGATAAACGGTTTGCCCCGTTTTCCGCAGCAAAATCCTTTGCGGCAGACAGCAGCTGCCCGCCGGCTCCCTTTGTCCGCGCATGGGGAGCGACAAATAAGTCATTTACTATGTACATGCTTTTCATAGCCACAGAAGAAAACGTTGGCTAGAGCTGGGTAAATCCTATGAATTGAATTCTCCATTTTCTTCCGCTATCAAAATAATAGGCTCATCATTTTCCAGACACGCTTTCAAAAAAGCCTCTGCCCCTTTCAGATCGGACGCCTGTTTATAAAATTCCCGGTACTTGTTAAACAGCGGCGCAATGGCTGCTGCATCTGATGTCTTTGCTTGGCGAATGTTCAACTCATTTCTTTCTTCCTCTCTATAATCGTTTCATTCTATCTTTAGTAGAATTTTCTGCAAAGTTCATTTTTCAGAATACTTTTATCAGCATACCCAGAAAAAATATCACAATAATATCCATTGATCTTCCAAAAACATATGCAGGTCATACGAACGAATTTTTCCGACAGGAATTTGCAAAGACTCAGGAGCATTTAACTGAAAAAGCAAAGCATTTCAGCATAATGAACATTTACTCATGTCTATTTTCGTTCTTTTCTGTAAGAAATTAGTTATTTCGAGACTCTATAGAAATGGAGAGAGATGATATACCTAAATAGAGATAAAATCATCGCAAAAAAATAGGTCTACTAAAATATGATTGCATCTATTACAATAAATTTACAGAATAGTCTTTTAAATAAGTCTAGTCTGAATTTTACAAAAGGAGAGGGTAAAGAGTGAGAAACAAAAAATTGTGGATCAGCTTGTTGTTTGCGTTCACGTTAATCTTCACGATGGCATTCAGCAACATGTCTGCGCAGGCTGCCGGAAAAAGCAGTACAGAAAAGAAGTACATTGTCGGATTTAAACAGACAATGAGTGTCATGAGTTCCGCCAAGAAAAAGGATGTTATTTCTGAGAAAGGCGGAAAAGTCCAAAAGCAGTTTAAGTATGTTAACGCAGCAGCAGCAACATTGGATGCAAAAGCAGTAAAAGAATTGAAACAAGATCCGAGCGTTGCATATGTGGAAGAAGACCATATTGCACATCAATATGCGCAATCTGTCCCTTACGGCATTTCTCAAATTAAAGCGCCGGCTCTTCACTCTCAAGGCTACACAGGTTCTAACGTAAAAGTAGCCGTAATTGACAGCGGAATTGACTCTTCTCATCCTGACTTAAACGTCAGAGGCGGAGCAAGCTTCGTACCTTCTGAAACAAACCCATACCAAGATGGCAGTTCTCACGGCACACATGTAGCCGGTACGGTTGCCGCACTTAATAACTCAATCGGTGTTTTGGGCGTAGCGCCAAACGCATCGTTATATGCAGTAAAAGTTCTTGATTCAACAGGAAACGGCCAATACAGCTGGATTATTAACGGCATTGAGTGGGCCATTTCCAACAAAATGGACGTGATCAATATGAGCCTTGGCGGACCATCTGGTTCTACAGCGCTGAAATCAGTCGTTGATAGAGCCGTAGCCAGCGGCATCGTCGTTGTTGCTGCAGCCGGAAATGAAGGCACTTCCGGAAGCTCAAGCACAATCGGCTATCCTGCAAAATATCCATCTACCATTGCAGTAGGTGCGGTAAACAGCAGCAACCAAAGAGGTTCATTCTCAAGCGTAGGCCCTGAGCTTGATGTGATGGCTCCTGGCGTGTCCATCCAAAGCACACTTCCTGGAGGCACTTACGGGTCTTACAACGGAACATCAATGGCGACTCCTCACGTTGCCGGAGCAGCCGCGTTAATTCTTTCTAAACACCCGACTTGGACAAACACGCAAGTCCGTAATCGTTTAGAGAGCACTACAACATACCTTGGAAGCTCTTTCTATTATGGAAAAGGGTTAATCAATGTCCAAGCAGCTGCACAATAATATCAAAAAGAAGCAGGTTCCTCCATACCTGCTTCTTTTTATTTGTCATGATCCGCTTCTCTTGCATTCTCTTCTTTTTCCGCGTGTTGAATCCGTTCCATGATTGAAGGATGGCTGCCTCTGAACATTTTCACAAGCACCGGTGGATCAACCTGGCTCAGTCCCGTCACGGCCAAATCCTGAAACGTTTTGACAGCGGCTTCCCTGTTCTCCGTCAGCTCGATCCCATACCGGTCAGCCTGATTTTCTTGATAACGTGAGACCGCATGAGAAAAAGGCGTGACCGCAAAGCTCAACACAGACACCAAAAGCAATAACAGCGGCAGCGCTGCAAGGTCATGCCGTCCCTCTACATGAAACATGCTGCGGGTTAAGCGGACCATCCGCTTATAAAGCTTATCAATGACATAAAATCCAGCGAGCGACACGAGCAAATAGCCAGCCAGTCCGATATAGACGTGCTTCATGACATAATGGCCCATTTCGTGAGCCATAATAAAGAGAATTTCTGAATCATCAAGCTTGTTCAGCGTCGTATCCCACAATACAATCCGTTTGTTGGCTCCGATTCCTGTGACATAGGCATTAAGCGCATTTGTTTTTTCAGACATATTCACTTCATATACATGATCAGCCGGAATCTCGGCTTCTTCTGCCAGCTCTAAAATTTTGCTTTCAAGCTCTTTGTTTTTCAGCGGATAAAAATCATTATATAAAGGATCGATAATGACCGGCTGAATAAAAAACAGAAACAGCGAAAACGGCACAGTTAACAGCCAAGCATATAACCACCATTTTTTTTCATGCCTTTTAATCAGCCAATAAAAAGCGAGAACGCAAAGTGTAAAGATCGGAAAGCTGATCCAAAAGTCTATGACCTGATCCTTAGCCCAGCTGGCCGCTGCCTGCGTGGAAATGTCGTAGTCAAGTGATACTTTATAGCCGATCCAATCTAAAGGCAGCGTCACCAACGTTGTGATCAGCGAAAGCACAAACACAAAACCAATGATCTGCAAAAAACGAAAAGGCACGGCGGCTTCCATCCATCCTTTGATTTTCTTGGAAGCGCCGCTGACCAGCAATACAAAGAACAGAAACCAATCAAGAGGAATCCCGATAAAAAACAAAAAATGTTTTACATTCGAATACTGCTCGGCCACTGCCAATTCAGACGGCTTCATGAAAGAAGCCGGATCAGCCTGCGTCCCTTTCACGGCCTCCGGCACTGCGGAATCACCGGACAGGAAAAAATACCAATAAAAAAACAGTCCGTACAGCACGTAAGCAAGCCCTGCCGCCGCAATCCACTTGCGCATAACGCCTCACTCCTCACATCAACCGGTTACTTCTATTGTAATCATAAATTCAAATTCTTAGAACCAAGCTGTATGCCGTACTTTTCCTCCCTTTTAAGCATGGAAAGCCCAATCAATGGGAAAACTAGAGTTTGGAGTGATGCAAATGAAAAAAATCATGGCAGCCATCGTGGTTATCGGCCTTGTGTTTCTCACATTTTTCTATCTTTACAGCCGGTCAGGCGATGTGTATCAATCTGTAGACGCGGATTTGATCACGCTCTCTTCAAGCGGCCGGGAAGATATCGAAATCGAAAAAAGGCAGAACGTTAAAGATATGCTCGACATTATGAATCAGGGAAAACAGCTGAAGACAGAAAAGACATCAACCCCTGATTACGAAGGGACAATCAAGTTTCATAAAGACCGGTACGACTCATTCAGGCTATGGGTTGACGGCAGCCAGCAAGCCGTTTATTTGAAGGATGGCACATACTACAAATTAAGCAAAAGAGACACAAAGGCGCTGCTGAACATTGTGAAAAAAGAAGCAAAGGATTGAAAATGAAAAAGCGAAGCCTCGCCGCTTCGCTTTTTCGTATTATTGGGGCAAAATATCTCTTAGCGCCCGCCTGAGCATTTTCCCCGTCGCGTTTTTCGGAATGTCGTCAAGAAACGTTATGGCGGCAGGCCGTTTATATTTTGCCAGATGTGTTTCACAGTGCTGCATGATGTCCGCTTCTGTTACGCCAGAACGTTTCGGTACAATATACCCCTTTACCGCTTCCCCGCTTTGAGGATCCGGCACCCCGATGACAACAGCCTCCTTGACATCAGGGTGGCGGTACAGCACTTCCTCCACCTCACGAGGATACACGTTATATCCTCCCACAATGATCATGTCTTTTTTCCGGTCAACGATGTAAAAATAGCCGTCCTCATCCCGTCTCGCCAAATCCCCCGTATAAAGCCACCCGTCTTTTAACGCATGCTTTGTTTCCATCGGCATTTTATAATAGCCCTTCATCACATTGGGGCCTTTTACGATCAATTCACCGACCTCGTGATCGGGCAGCTCGCGCCCGAGTGGATCTACAACCTTGTTTTGGACATGTAAGATACTTGTCCCGATGGAGCCCGGCTTTCTGCCTCTGTCAAACGGGTTAAAGCATGTGACGGGCGAGGCTTCCGAGAGCCCGTAGCCTTCCAAAATGGTCACGCCGAATTTTTCTTCAAACGCCGTCAGCAGCGCGACTGGCATGGCAGCCCCTCCCGAAATGCACAGCCGGATGGAAGTAAAATCATCTGTTTTGCCGTTTTCATGCTGAAACAAGTAATTATACATCGTAGGCACACCGGCAAAAATGGTCGCCTGCCTCTCTTTCACAAGCTGAAATACAGATGCCGGACTGAATTGAGGTTCAATCAGGACTGTTGCGCCGCTCATCAGCGGGGCATTCATGCAGACCGTTAAACAAAACACATGGAACATCGGAAGAGCGCAGACGACATTGTCCTTCTCATCCATTCCCAAATAGCCGGCGACATCGTTGGCATTGCTGTACAAATTCTGATGGGTCAGCATCGCGCCTTTTGGTTTTCCGGTTGTTCCTGATGTGTATAAAATAACCGCGGTATCATCAGGGACCAGCTTCGGGCTTTGTCTAGCGGCAAATGTCGGACGCGCTATTTTTGCAAACGTTGTCATTTTCATTCTGACCTCTGGGTCTGAAGCTTCCGGCTCGGACTCTCCCGTTTGGCATAAAATGACGAGCTCCACCTTCGGCAGCGATTCATGCATGCTTTCATACAGCGGCAAAAGCTGATCTACACCCACGATCGCTTTTACATCGCCATTTGTCAGCATATAACCGATTTCTGTCGGCGTATACATCGGATTGATGGGCACGGCCACAATCCCGGCCTTTAACGCACCAAAAAACGCGATGATAAAATCCGGCGAATTGCCAAGCAGCAAAGCAAGGTGGTCCCCTTTCTCCATACCGGCTTCCTGAAGGCCGTCCGCAAATCGCTGAATGCTTTCATTCAGCTCCTGATACGTCATCATACGATCCTTAAACCTGCATGCGATGCTGTCGGGCTTCTTAGATGCTGTCTCTTCCAATTTCGAAACGAGATTCATTCTCCCACCCCTTAAAGTGAATGAACAGTCATTCATTATTGAAGATAAGCTTTCCTCTTCATTATAGAGAAACAGAAAAAAACACTCAAGAGCAAAAAGCCCCGAGTGTCAGTACTGTTATAGTTTCTTTAATGCTTCGGCAATCGGCGTATCTCCTTCTGTCAGATCAAAGGCCCGATTTTCCGTATTGGTTTCATCTAAAGAGGCAATGACTGTTTTCGCCACGTCCTCACGAGAAATGAATCCCCGCTCCAAATCGGCGGCCGCTGAAACAGTTCCTGTCCCAGGCTCATTGCGAAGGCCTCCCGGACGGATAATCGTATAGGTTAAACCGCTTGCTTCCAGAATTTTATCAGCATAATGCTTAGCCGCATAATAAGGTTTAAGTGATTCATTCCAATTTTCACGGTTGTGGGCTTGCAGGGCGCTAACCATGATAAACCGCTTGATGCCCGCGATATCCGCAGCTTCAATGGCTTTTGCCGCTCCGTCCAGATCCACCAGCAGCGTTTTATCATAGCCTGTGCTGCCGCCGGAACCCGCTGTGAAAATAATCGCGTCGCAGTCTTTCGCCGCGGCGGCGATTTCTTCTGGGCTGCCTTCCAGATTCGCAAGCACAGCTTCTGCACCGGCAGCTTCAAGAGACGCTTTCTGTTCTTCTTTTCTGACCATCGCTCTGACAGAATGATCAGGATTGTCTCGGAATAAAGAAACGAGTCTTTGTCCGATTTGTCCGTTCGCTCCGATTAACAACACTTTCATGTGAATCCCTCCTGCCACCTTTATTTCAAAAACACAACCGCTCTTTCAAACAATGTGTTTGGCCTTAATAAATCAGATCAAGGAAATCCTCTTTCGTAATGTTCCCAAAGTAATGCTTGAGATTCACATCTTCCAGCACATCAGCAATGACGCTGCGTTCATATTGTTTTCCGACCAGCAGGTTTTCGATTTCAGATACATCACCGACACCGAAGAAGTCTCCGAAGATTTTGCAGTCCTCAATTTTGCCTTTCTTGACTTCCAAGCGCAAATCAATCGACCCGATCGGATAACGTTTTGAATGATTAAGGTTAAATTTCGGCGAGCGGCCGTAGTTCCAATCCCAATTCTGATAACGCTCTTTCGAAATTTGATGAATGACCTCCCAATCTTTTTCCGTCAGCTTATACTCTGGCACGTTTTGGATGTCATTTGTATTAAAAATATACCGAAGCAAATGGCTGCGGAATTCCTCGGTGGTCATTTTCTCATGAAGAAACTCACTGATGTTTGCCACGCGGCTTCTGATCGATTTGATGCCTTTTGATTCAATTTTATCCTTTTTCACCTTTAATGCTGACACAACATGATCAATGGCTGAATCAAACATGAGGGTGCCGTGGCTGAAAATGCGTCCTTTTGTCGAAAATTGGGCGTTTCCGGATATTTTCCGACCATCCACTACAATGTCGTTGCGGCCGCTCAATTCCGCTTCAACCCCAAGCTGATGTAACGCCTGGATCACCGGCTCAGTGAACTTTTTGAAGTTATGAAAGCTGTTTCCGTCGTCCTTTGTAATAAAGCTGAAGTTCAAATTCCCCAGATCATGATAAACAGCGCCCCCGCCTGATAAACGGCGGACAACGGTAATCCCGTTTTCCTCTACATATTTTGTATTGATTTCCTCGATTGTATTTTGGTTTTTCCCAATGATAATAGACGGCTGATTCACATAAAAAAGCAAATACTGTTGTTCAGGGTCTAAATGCTTTACACAGTACTCCTCGATAGCAAGGTTGATCTGCGGATCATTCATATTTTGATTGTCGATAAATAACATGGTGCTCCTCCTTTATCCTTCCCACACAAAACCTGATTTCACAATATTCACTTCGCCGTTAAAAACGGTTTTCGCTTCTTTGCGAAGATTGTCATGAACGCCGAAATGAGGCAAATGCGTCAGCAGCAGTTCTCGCGCTCCCGCTTCTTTTGCAATTCGCCCGGCTTCCAGGCTGTTCATATGGCCTGCGCTTGTCCCGTCTTGATCAGCATAAAAATTACATTCAGAGATCAATAAATCGGCATTTTCCGAAAATGGGATAAATGAATCCTGGTAGCTGGAATCAGCGGTATAAACGACAGTATGGCTGCCGTCAGTAATGCGCATGGCATAGCACGTCACCGGGTGAATCGTTTTTAAAAAGGTGATCGTAAACGGACCGGCAGTCAGCGGCTGGTTTGGCTGATAGGCAATCCCTTTCGTATGTGTTTTATATGTAAGCTTTTGAAACTGTTCTATATCAGCATCATGTCCGTAAATCGGGAGCGTATGCTCTCCTTTGCCGAGAAATGAACCGACCTGCTTGGCAAATTGCAGCGGCCCGATGTCTGCGCTATGGTCATGGTGGTAATGAGACAGAATCACCGCGTCCAGCTTTTCCGCCGGCACATAGTTAAACAGCTTGGATAATACGGCACTGCCGCAATCAACAAGCAAAGAGTGATCACCTGACTGAAACAAATAGCCCGACGTCGCTTCATTGGCGGCCGGAAAACCGCCATAGCATCCGATAACTGTAACTTTCATCATGTCCTCCTCTTTTCCCTAAAAAATTGATCCTCCTTCAATATACCCATTTTTCTTTAAAAAAGCATGTTTTAAACATTGTATCAAAACAGTTATTGATTTTTTCAATCTGTTATATTACAATGAAATCACTACAAAGGGGAAAGAGGGATTGGTTATGCTTGGGAAAATCACAGATTTTTTTAGAAACCTGCCTTCGAAAAAGTGCGCGGAATGCGGAAAAAAAATAGAAGAGCAGCATGAGTGTTATGGCAATACCTGCAATGACTGTATAAAAGTAAACGATTTATCATGAGGCGAAAATCCCGCGCAGCACGCGCGGGATTTTCTTTTAATTCATAATTCTTTATATCGAGATAATAGTCAGTTTAGGTCAAAGATCACCTGTTTTTAGAGAATTATGGTGATTACAGTCCCAGTTTACAATATTATTTATTTTCTAAATATAATTTACTATAGACGAATTCATTTCATATCTATTATAATTTGATCTAATAGTGAGATTAAATATATGTCGATTCATGATATATGTTGATACTTTGTTTTTTGGGAGGTAATCTATGAAAAGAATGAAGTTTGGATTAGCCACACAAATATTCGTTGGACTTATTCTAGGTGTCATTGCAGGCGTTATTTGGTACGGCAACCCAGCATTGCCTACTTACCTGCAGCCAGTCGGGGATCTCTTTTTACGATTAATCAAAATGATAGTGATTCCTATTGTTGTCTCCAGCTTAATCATCGGTGTAGCCGGAGCAGGAAATGGAAAGCAAGTTGGTAAATTAGGCTTCAGAACGATTCTGTACTTCGAAATCATTACGACTTTTGCCATCATTCTCGGACTCGCACTTGCAAACATCTTCCACCCGGGTACAGGAGTTAATATACACGAAGCTCAAAAATCAGACATCAGTCAATATGTCGAAACTGAAAAAGAGCAAAGTAATAAAACAGTAGCTGAAACGTTCTTACATATTGTACCGACAAACTTCTTCCAATCCTTGGTTGAAGGAGATCTTCTTGCCATCATTTGCTTTACGGTGCTATTTGCATTGGGTATTTCCGCGATCGGCGAAAGAGGAAAGCCTGTATTAGCCTTTTTTGAAGGTGTATCCCATGCCATGTTCCACGTTGTAAATCTCGTGATGAAAGTGGCTCCATTCGGTGTTTTCGCGCTTATCGGAGTGACTGTGTCTAAATTCGGGCTCGGTTCCCTTCTTTCTCTCGGAAAGCTTGTCGGATTGGTGTATGTCGCACTTGCTTTCTTCTTAATTGTCGTGTTTGGGATTGTCGCAAAAATTGCCGGCATCAACATTTTCAAATTCCTTGCTTACATGAAGGACGAAATCTTACTGGCGTTCAGTACGTCCAGCTCTGAAACCGTTCTTCCGCGCATCATGGAAAAAATGGAGAAAATCGGCTGCCCGAAAGGCATTGTGTCATTTGTCATTCCAATCGGATATACGTTTAACTTAGACGGTTCCGTTCTCTATCAATCGATTGCCGCGCTGTTTTTGGCACAGGTATACGGTATTGATTTGACGATTTGGCACCAAATTACGCTTGTCCTCGTCCTCATGGTCACATCTAAAGGGATGGCTGCCGTGCCCGGTACATCTTTTGTCGTCTTGCTGGCGACACTTGGCACGATCGGCGTTCCGGCTGAAGGACTTGCCTTTATTGCCGGCGTAGACCGGATCATGGACATGGCACGCACAGTTGTCAACCTGACTGGTAACGCACTAGCTGCCGTTGTGATGTCTAAATGGGAAGGCATGTTTAATCCTGCGAAAGCAGAAACCGTCATGTCCCAAGCAAAAACAGATCAAAACGCAACCATTTCCGGTTAATGAAAAGCCTGCGGGGTTCGTGCCCCGCAGGCTTTTTTAATCATGAACAAGCTTAAACAGCTCTGTAATCAAAACGGTATCCTCATTCAGCTCTAGTTCACCGTTTTGGATCAGCTCCGCCCACGCCATCAGATGGTCTTTCTGAAACTCCTCAATTCGCTCTTCATTTCCCTCTCCTTTGACTAACCTCATATCAGGCGCTCCAAAGGTCGTTTCAAATATATCTGTCACTTTTATATTGCATCTCGGATTGCCATCCTTATCATAAACGGTCACAAGCTGCCCCGCTGTTTGATACACTTCACTCAATTCATCTTTGGAATATAATGATTTCGGCGCGCACGTGGCTGTTTTTTCGCCGGTTAGGATTTGCTGAATCAGCTGTTCCCCCAAGCCGTCATCACCCTCCCAGCCAAATGTGCTTTTCAGCTCATAAATCTTCATTCGCCCTCCCCCTTACACCATTTCTGACTGTACATAGTAATACAGAAGCTTGGCCGTATGGCGAAGAGATGATTGATGAGTGCGTTCAAACGCATGCGAGGCGTCAATTCCCGGCCCGATCAGGCCATGTACAATATCATGCCCGGATTTAATCGCCGCTGACGCATCCGACCCATAGTATGGATAAATATCAAGCTTATAGTCGATATGATGCTTCTCGGCTAAATGGACTAAATGTTTTCTCAGCTGATAATGGTACGGCCCGCTCGCATCCTTCACACAGATGGATACTGTATATTCATCTGTCGCCTGTCCGTCACCGATAGCCCCCATGTCAACCGCCAAATATTCGACTGTTTCAGGAGGAATATTCGAGTTGCCGCCGTACCCAATTTCTTCATTATTTGAAATCAGAAAATGAGTTGTATACGGAAGCTCAATATCTTCTGTTTGAATGTGATGGATTAAGCGCAGCAATAAAGCAACGCTCGCTTTGTCATCCAAGTGGCGCGATTTAATAAATCCGCTTGATGTGATCTCGACGCGGGGATCAAACGACACAAAATCTCCCACGCCAATGCCGAGCTCTTCTGTATCTTTCCGGCAGTGAACAGGCTCATCCAGGCGGATCTCCATATTCTCTTGATTCCGTTCAGCTTTTCCTGCATCCTTGTAAACGTGTACAGACGTTTGATGCATTAAAATGGTGCCTGTATACGTTTTTCCCGAGGCGGTCTCAATTTGGCAATACTCCCCCTCAATCGAGTTGTAGCGGAAACCGCCGATCAAATCGATTGCCAGCCGGCCGTCAGCTTTAATTTCTTTCACCATGGCGCCGAGCGTGTCAACGTGCGCCGTCAGCATGCGGTGCCGGGATGTGTCGCGGCCTGGAAGGGTGGCAATTAAGCCGCCCTTATGATTCCGAACCGTTTCTACCTTCCATTCTCTTAAAAGGTTTTCAATATAATTGATCACCTCATATGTATTTCCTGTGGGACTTGGGATTGATACGAGTTCTTTAATGAGCTCCATCGTTTTACGTACGGACGTCATCGGGCATTCCTCCTTTTAGATTCTTATTTAAAATATACTCTTTTCCTGAGGGACCCGTCCAATCTTTTCCTATGAATCTCTCATATGCTGTAGAGAGCATGGGAATAGGAGGGATATCTATGTGCTGTCGTCATTCACATGAACGGAAACATCATTGTCACGATTGGTTTGATGCGTTTTGGTTCTTTGACGAGTGGTTCGATAAAGATTTCCACGGCCATTGCAAGAAAAAGAAAGAATGCCATGACCCTTGCGAGAAGAAGAAAAAGAAACACGATTGTTTCTCTTGTAAAAAACACAGACACTGTTGCTGCCATTGGTAAAGACTGAATCAGAAATATTCTGTTAACCCATGCTTCAGGTATATTTCTATCTGCATTTTTCCAAGCGGGCTTTGCTGCTGCTTGGACTTTTTATTGAAACAGCCTTTTTGCTTTCACGATCCAATAGACTGATACGGCAGCTATAAGAGCAATAATGATTTCAACAACAGCGGCATGTTCAATGATTCTTTTTTGGTATAAAACCGCCGGTACATTAAAGAGCGCATGGAAAAGGATAGAAAACAGCAAAAACTGCGGCCGGCGGCTTTTAACCGCATACAGGACAAGCAGGGACAACCCGATTTGGACAGCAATCGCACTGATTCTTTCTATTCCGCCCAGCAGCCATTCATACGAAGGCGTATGCAGCAGCTGTTCCTGAATCGGCAGAAGCGCCTGCTTGATATCATCATTGATGAAAAGCTGTTCAAATGTTCCGCTATTGATCGCAACTGCATAGACAATAAGTGAGATAGAGGACAAGCCTGTTATCAGTATGGCCTCAAGCCCGCCATGGCCTGCTCCGAAAGCCAGTCCATCCGCCCAAAAATAATGGCGCTTCATCAAAAAACGCATCATGATATACCTTCCGCATTCCTCAAAGATTCCGGCCATCAAGCAACCGTAAATGCCATACCACAATGGATTTCGCATAGCTTCTTTTGTCACTTCATTCACTTGTAGCACATAAACATGAACGCCGCCCTCCAACAGCTGAGCAAAAACAAAAAACGTGAGGGCGCCGATAAAAAACACCTTTAGCGAAGAGCCGTACTGACGCTTAAACCATACGATCAGTCCGATCGGCAACAAAAACGCAATAGCCCCCGATACTGCCATAAAGACTACTGCATCTTGACTGACCATTGTTCAGCCTCCTTTTTCTCATTTATAGATTCTTTATTTCACTTTTTCTCTTTTTTTACGGAAAATCCTCCTTTTTTAGTACCAGATACTAATATCTAGTGTTATAATCTGATCACAAGGAGTGATTCATATGTCAAAAGCAAACATTACAGCTATCGGCACCTATGCACCGAGCAGGCGCTTAACCAATGCTGACTTAGAAAAGATCGTTGACACGTCAGATGAATGGATTGTTCAGCGCACAGGAATGAGAGAACGCCGAATAGCCGATGAGCAGCAGTTCACCTCTGATTTATGCATCGAAGCGGTGAAGGATCTTAAGAGCCGTTATGAAGGGACACTTGATAATGTCGATATGATCCTCGTTGCCACAACAACATCTGACTATGCCTTCCCGAGCACGGCATGCCGCGTGCAGGAATATTTCGGCTGGGAACACACAGGCGCCCTGGATATTAATGCGACGTGCGCCGGGCTGACATACGGCCTTCATTTGGCTAATGGATTGATCACATCCGGCCTTCATCAAAAAATTCTCGTCATCGCCGGAGAAACACTATCAAAAGTAACAGGTTATACCGATCGAACGACATGCGTACTGTTTGGCGACGCGGCGGGTGCGCTGTTAGTTGAACGAGTTGAAGAAACGTCTGGGTTTCTTGCATCTGTCCAAGGAACAAGCGGGAACGGCAGAGATATCTTGTATCGTGCCGGGCTGCGGAATGAACTGAATGGAGTTCCACTTGCCGATTCCGGAAAAATGGTCCAAAATGGCCGTGAAGTGTATAAATGGGCAGTGAGAACCGTTCCCCACGAATTTGAACGCCTTTTGCAGCAGGCAGGTCTGACAAGCGGCGAGCTGGATTGGTTTGTCCCTCACAGCGCCAACTTGCGCATGATCGAATCAATTTGTGAAAAAACACCGTTCCCGATCGAAAAAACACTCACCAGTGTCGAATATTTCGGAAACACGTCTTCTGTTTCAATTGTTTTGGCACTTGATCTCGCAGTGAAAGCCGGTAAGCTGAAAAAAGATCAAACCGTGATGCTGTTTGGATTTGGCGGCGGATTAACCTATACAGGATTACTTGTCAAATGGGGCATGTAATAAAAAAAGAACTTGTTTCGAGGAAACAAGTTCTTTCAGATTGTAGACAAAGACCTAAAACGGTTTTCGTTTTAGGTCTTTGTCATCTTTTCAGCGTGATTGAAAACCCTTGAAGTCTAGGAAGGACGAGCATCGGAGCACAGCGAATGTTGGAATTCGTGAGCACCGACGCGCAGGACTGACAACGAATGCGAGGGTTTGTCGACACGCTGAAAGAACTTGTTTCGAGGAAACAAGTTCTTTTTCATTATGAAGCCGGCTGTTCTTCTGAAGTTTCTTCCTTCCGGCTTAACATGACAAAATAAGTAATGCTCAGCAAAATCATAACGAGGGCGATGCCGATTAAGACGCCGGCCATCTGCCACATGTAGCCAAAATCCCCGTTTGAAATGACCGCTCTGAATCCGTTAATGCTGTAGGTCATCGGCAATACGCCGTGAATGACTTGATAGAAATTCGGAAGCAATTCTAACGGGAAGGTTCCTCCGCTCGCTCCCAGCTGCAGCACTAAAATAATGACTGCGATAAATCGCCCCGGATTACCCATCGTTGTGGCCAAAAATTGAATCATTGCCAGGAATGCGAGACTCGTAATCATCGTAAACACGTAAAATCTCCACGTGCTCTCAACCTCGAGGCCGATTCCGAGCAAAAGAACCGTCGCCACAATGACCGATTGAATGATTCCAACGAGCATCATGACATTAAATTTGCTGAAGAACCACTCAAAGCCGTTTCTCGGACGTCCTGATGCTTCCTTCAGCGGGAAGACCACCGTGAGCATGATGCCGCCGACATACAAGCCCATAGACAGAATATAGGGTGTCAGCCCTGTACCGTAGTTAGGAACGGAATGAATGGCGTTGTCATCGGTTTTAACCGGATCAGCAAACATGCCGTATGTTTGATCGTCAGCATCGATATCACCTGTTTGATCTGCCGCGTCCTTCAGTTTACTAGACAGCTCTCCTGTGCCGTCCAACAGCTTGCCTAAACCTGTATCAAGAGATTCAGATCCGTCTGCGATTTTTGATGATCCGTTTTGGACTTGTTTAGAGCCGTCTAATAGTTTCAGCAAGCCGCCGGATACTTGGCTGCTTCCTGTCACCAATTGCTCTGAACCCGCTTTTGCTTTTGCAAACTGCTTATTATATTCACCAATACCGGCTGTCAGTTTATTTTGGCCATCTGTCAGCTGCTGTGAAGCCGTGTGTATCTTCTCAGCTCCCTCAGTTAATTTGTCAATCGCATCTTGAGTCGCTTTTGCGCCGTTATATAGCTTAGATGTAGCTTCCGGCATAGCTTTCAGCTGCGCCACCTGCGTTTTCACATCTTCCAGAGAGCTTTTCATCGCTGAGATGTCCGGCAGCTGATCAGTTGAAGGCATTTGGCTTAAGATTTGATCAAAATTAGGCGCATCCACCTGCGGAAGCTGTTTCTCAACAGAATGGATCAGCTGGCTTTTCTGTTCCGCTGTTAAAAAATCGCTTGAGTTGATGAGATTTTTAAATGCCTGATCACGGTTTTTCAAGCTGTTTTCAAAGTCGGTCAGCTGTTTATGGAATTCCTTCATCGCTGTTTCTGAATTTTCCAGGTTGTTCACTGCGGTTTCAAGCTTCGTTAAATCGAGCGCATTGATGATCTTTTCCGCTTTTGCTGCCTTCTCAGAACCTTCTTGGACTTTACTGTTGAGCTGATCCAGCCCGTTTGTGAGATTAGGCAACCCTTGCTGCACGTTTTGAAGGCCGCCAAGCAGTTCATTCATCTTGCCCGTCAGCTCGCCTGATCCTGCCGCAAGCTTCCCTGAGTTTTCATAAATCGTATTGCTGCTGTCCTGGAATTTTCCAAGCGAGCTGTCAAGCGATTGGATGCCGCTTGTCACCTGTGCCGCTCCATCTGCGAGCTGCGCCGTTTTATCACTGATGGTAGCGGTGCTTTCCTTCAGCTTCTCCAGATTTTCTTTCAGCTGGGCGCTTCCGTTTTTCGCATCCTTCGTGCCGTCATCAATTTTTTTCGCGCCGCTGCTCGCGTCGCTCAAACCTTTTGCTAGATCTTTAAAGTTATCAAAAATAACTTTCGTATATTGCTCGGTCACTTCTTTAGAAACAGAGGCTTTTAGTTTATCAATCGCTTTTTCACCGATCGTCGCCCCTACATAGTTCGAACCGGCATTCGTATGGTATTTCAGATCCAGCTTTTTCGGATTTTTGTCCAATACCGTGCTGGCATTCTTAGAGAAATCCTCGGGAATCTCGACAACCAAATAGTATTTTTGATTTAATAAGTCCTTTAACGATTGGTCGAGATCACTGGAAAAATGCCATTCAAAGTTGTCATTGTCCTTTAATTCTTCGACCAGATCATCACCAATTTGGAGTTTTTCTCCTTCATAGGTTGCCCCTTTGTCTTGGTTGACGACAACGACAGGGAGCTGGTCAACTGTGCCGTATGGGTCCCAATAAGCCTTTAAGAACACACCGCTGTAAATAAGCGGGACAAACAAAATGGCAATGATGGGAATTAATAATTTTTTACTCGTTACGATGTCTTTCCACTGACTTCGTATTGTGTTCATCCTGATGCCTCCATTCTAAAACTGACTCATCATAAAAAATGGTCATTTTCTTACAAAAAGAAAGGATTATCTAGTTGGCTGACAATCCTTTCACAACATACAATTCAAGCAGTTCCGCAATTGTCTGTTTATCAAGCGGGGGATGTTGTTTTTCCCAATCAAAAATGAGTGCGATATAAAGCTTCAGCATCACGAAAGCTGTCAGCTCAGGGTCGCATGGCTTGATTGCACCGCTTTTGATCCCGTTTTCTATCTTATCTTTCATATAAGAGAGAATACCCCGCTCCATTTTTTGGATTACATCCTGAACGGCCATTGTACCAATTTCAGCGTTTTCTTGGAAAATCTTGATCGTCAGCTGATGTGTTTTCCTGAATTCAAGAATAGCAAACAGCGCTCTGTGCACATTTTCATGGAACGGAAGATCCGGCTCCATCGCTTCGTCCGCTTTCTGCTTCATTTCCTTCAATAAAGTTGTGAAAATCTCGTCAAACAGCTCTTCTTTGTTTTTGAAAAAGGTATAAATGGTTCCCTTCCCCACATTCGCAAGCTTTGCCACTAGGTCCATTGTCGTCGCTTTATAACCGAACTGCGTGAAAGACTTTGTGGCAGCCTCTAAAATGAGCTTTTTTCGATCTATTGACATTGTCTATCACCTCGAAACTGACCATTTGAACATTTTAGTCATTAAGTACATATGCAAATGTATCATAACCCGCTGATCAATTCAATCATTTTTTACACAATATTGACATCGCCCGCCAAAAAACCCTCCGCCGCAGCGGAGGGTTTTAGCTGAATAAATAGGTGAGCGCGTCAGACACGGCGGCTTTTCCTTGATCGATGCAGTCTGGTATTCCGACACCTTCAAAAGAAGCACCTGTCATATAGACACCCGGATATGCGGTGGCCAGTTCTTCGCGAAGCTCTTTGATGCGCTGTTTATGGCCGACATGGTACTGCGGCATGCTTTCATGCCAGCGGGTGACACATGTCATTTCCGGCTCCCCATTTATGTTCATGACTTTCTTTAAGTCTTCTAACACAATGTTGATAATGTCGGTATCCGAGAGATCAACAATGGATTCGTCCCCGGCTTTCCCCACATAGGCCCGAAGCAGCGTTTTGCCTTCCGGCGCTGCGTGCGGCCATTTTTTGTTCGTCCACGTACAGGCTGTGATCGCGAAATCACTGTTTCTTGAAATCACAAAGCCCGTACCCTCATGCTCCATTTGGACGGCGCCTTCAGGGAAGCCCAAGGCGACATTTGCCACGGATGTGGAGTGCATATGTTTCAAATTGGAAATAGAAGAAAGCTCTGAAAGCATTCCTGCAGCCGCTTTATGCGGAGCAGTCACAATCACTGATTCAGCATCAAGTGTGACGCCGTTATCCAGCTCGAGCGAGTAGCCAGTGCCGCCGCGGCCGATCTTCATCACTTTTGTGCCTTTGACTATCTTCGTCAGCTTTAATTGCTTTTCGATCTCTTCGACAAGGGTCTGCAAACCGGTTGACAGGGTTTGAAACTGCCCTTGTTTTTTAGCCGTCAGCTGCTGGCCGGAGCCCTGAGGACGTGTTTTTTTCATGCCGAGAATCAAGCTTCTGTGCTTTTGTTCCGTCTCGTAAAATTGCGGGAATGTCGACATCAGGCTGAGCTTATCAATGTCGCCTGCATAGATGCCTGATAGAAGCGGCTCAATTAAATTCTCTACCACTTCATCCCCAACACGTCTGCGGAAAAATTCTCCCAATGACTGGTCGTCTTTTGATTTGCTGGCGGGCAAGATGAAATCCATCGCGGCTCTTGCCTTCCCAGACACAGAAAACAGGCCGGTTGAAACGAACGGCGCGATTTTTGTCGGTATCCCCATCACGGCGCCCTTCGGCATCGGATGCAGGGTGCGGTTTACAAGCACATAGGATTGTCCGGTTGCATTGTTGACAAGCAAATGTTCAAGCCCTAGATCTTTGACAAGCTGCGGAGCGCTTTTCTTTCGTTCCAGAAATGAGTCAGGCCCTCGTTCGATGATATAGCCGTCTTTGTTGACAGTCTGGATTTTCCCGCCGACTCTCGGACTCGCCTCAACAAGCGTCAGCTCAATCGGCAGATCTTTTTCTTTGATTTCTTTTTCCATATAGAAGGCGGCGGCTAAACCGGTAATGCCGCCGCCGATGATGACTACATGTTTTTTGCCGTCACTCATGTTCATCGCCTTCTTTAACGTCCTAATTTTTTTAATACAACTGTTGCTAAAGCATCAATAAATTCCGGCTTGGCATTCGGCATTTCCGGCCGGTAGTAGCTTGCGCCGATATCGTCAGTGACCACTTTGCATTCATAATCATTATCGTATAGCACTTCTAAATGGTCTGCCACAAATCCGACAGGGACATACACAAATGCCTGATATCCTTTTTGTTCGAATAAATCACGTGTTAAATCCTGTACATCAGGCCCGAGCCAAGGATCAGGCGTGTTCCCTTCGCTTTGCCAGCCGACAGCATATTCGGAAACGCCTGCGCCTTCAGCAATCAATTTCGCCGATTCATGAAGCTGATCCGGGTACGGGTCTCCAAATTCTTTGATTTTTTCCGGCAGACTGTGCGCGGATACGATAAGCATCGCGTTTTCTTTTTCATTCTCAGGCATTGAGGCATATGTTTCCTTCACTTGGTCAACCCAGTATTTCACGAACTTCGGTTCATCGTACCAGCTTTCAACAGACATAATTGTTAAGCCGCCAAGTTTTTCAGCTTCTTCTTTGGCACGTTTGTTGTAGGACTGCACGCTGAACGTGGAGAAATGCGGTGCCAGCACGATGCTGACCGCTTCTGTTATGCCGTCCTTATGCATCTCTGCCACAGCATCTTCAATAAACGGCTCGATATGCTTCAGTCCGATATACGCTTTAAACGTAATCTCGTCCTGAATCTCATTTAAGTGCTGTTCAAGCTGATGCGCTTGTTCTTCTGTGATTTTGGCAAGCGGTGAAATGCCGCCAATTGCTTCATATCTGTCTTTCAAATCTTGAAGCATCTCAGGTTCAGGCTTTCTGCCTCTTCTAATATGTGTATAATAACGTTCAATATCTTCTTCTTTATAAGGCGTGCCGTACGCCATAACGAGAAGCCCCATTTTCTTTCTACTCACTGTTTACACCCTCTTTAATTAATCTGCTACTAACATTTTGACAGGATATCATTCAGATACCAAAAGATACGCTTAGGAATATTGACTCGTTTTTTGGTTTTGTGAATATTTATGGACAAATGCTGTCAGTTTTTTCAAAACCTCAGGACTGACGTCAGGAAATACCCCGTGTCCAAGGTTGAAAATGAAACTGTCCGATTTCATGCCTTGATCCAGTATTTCCATCGTTTTCTTCTCAATAACTTCCCATGGCGCAAGCAAAATGGACGGGTCCAGATTGCCCTGCACTGTTTTCGTGATGCCTTTTGCTCTGGCTTCATCAATGCCGAGTCTCCAATCAAGCCCGACAACATCGAGAGGAAGGTCATGCCAATCCCCTGCCAGATGGCTGGCGCCGACACCAAACATGATCAGCGGCACATTCTCCTCTCGAAGATCTGAAAAGATCCGGCTCATCACGGGTTTGATGTATGTTCTGTAGTCCGCTTGATTCAGCGCGCCGACCCACGAATCAAAGATTTGAATCGCTTTTGCGCCTGCCTTAATCTGCGCTTTCACATACACGATGACCATATCGGCGAGCTTATTCATCAACAGGTTCCATGCATCTGGCATGCTGTACATGAAGGCTTTTGTTTTATTATAGTTTTTCGACGGACCGCCTTCGATCATGTAGCTGGCAAGCGTAAAAGGCGCACCTGAGAAACCGATGAGCGGGACGTTCAGCTGCTCATTGACAAGCAGTTTAATCGTCTCTAGCACGTACGGCACGTCCTGTTCCGGATCAATCTGGCCCAGTTTTTCAATGTCCGCCAGAGACTGGATCGGCTGATCAATCACAGGCCCGATCCCGTTTTTGATTTCAACATCCACTCCGATTGACGGCAGCGGCGTCATGATATCCTTATAAAGGATTGCGGCATCGACTCCGTATTGCTCAACCGGCAGTCTTGTGACATATGCACAAAGTTCGGGCTGATGGGTAATCTCGAACAATCCGTATTTTTCCTTCAGCTTACGGTACTCAGGCTGTGAGCGCCCTGCTTGTCTCATATACCATACAGGCGTGTGGTCCGCTTTTTCTCCCCGTGCAGCTTTTAAAAACGTTTCGTTAAACGTTTCTCGTTTACTCATCTGATTTCCACCTTTCATCCTGCAACCATACGTTCGTGTTTCTTGACCATTACACTATACCTCGTTTTGGGCAAATGGTATAGAAATGAGGCTCAAAGTTCAAAAAATCGCCGAATTCCAATTCCATTAAGAGGAAAACAATTTCGGCCGAACGTAATCGGTTCCTTCCCCTTCTCTTTTTGTCTGTGTATTATAAGGCACAATTTTATAAGAAGCGCCTGAAAACAAGTTGGCATAAGGGATTTCATAGCTGCCCTTTCCTTCAACTGAATCAAGAAGCGTCTCCGCGCCATCCTTATTAACATAAATTCTGTATACCGTCCGATCATCCTTTTGCGCATCCCATTTTAATTCAATGGTAAACAGCCCCGCGGCTTTGAATGTGTAATCCGCTGTCAATGTTTTGACAGGCTCCAGCTTAATCGGGCTTTCCAGTTCTTTGACGTTTTTAGGCTTCGTAAATACTTCACCGGTTTCTCCAGCTTGTGTCAAAATATCTTTATACAATCTCGTCGGATACGCGCTCCCGCCTTTTAAATAATGGTCATGGTCCGTTTTGTCATAGCCCATCCAGACAGCCCCGGTTCGTTTCGGCGTATAGCCGGCAAACCAGGCATCCTTCGTCGCGCCGGAGACACCTGTATAAGAAGTAGAACCTGTTTTCCCCGCCAGGTCGCCGTGATAAGTTCCTGACGTAGCCGTTCCCTCTTTGACCACCTGCTGCAGCATTCTCGTCATATTCCAGGAGGTCTGCTTGCTGAATACCCGCTTTCCTTCTTCTTTATGGTCAGCTATCGTTTCTCCGTCTTCATCCTCTATGCTGGAAATAAAATACGGCTCAGTATACATTCCATTCGCGGCA
This sequence comes from Bacillus vallismortis, assembly GCF_004116955.1. Lineage (NCBI taxonomy): Bacteria > Bacillati > Bacillota > Bacilli > Caryophanales > Bacillaceae > Bacillus > Bacillus vallismortis. Next base: position 2,416,390 of record NZ_CP026362.1, read on the forward strand.
AACGTATGAAACGCACCGGCAAGCTGGAGCGGTGAAACGCCTTTTTGCAAACCGCCGAGTGCAAGGGCAAGCCCTTCATCAGGGATATCGATGCCATTTGCTTTCAAATAAGATTTTCCCGTTTCGACTCCGATCTCATGCAGCGTCCAGACAGCCGGCGCGTTTTTGCTGTATGTGATGGCGTCAGACATGGTCACTTCGCCCTCATACCGGCTGTCATAGTTTTTCGGCGTATAATCTCCGTATGATTGCAGCTCATCCTTCAATAGAGAATATGGCTTGAATTTCTTTTCCTGCATCGCAGGTCCGTATACCGCAAGCGGCTTAAATGTGGAACCCGGCTGGCGTGCAGCTGTGACGCGGTTATATCCTTTGGATGTGTATTCCCTTCCGCCGATCGCCGCTTCCACACCGCCTGTCTTATTATTGATAAAGACGGCGCTTCCTTCAGCATTCTGGTCTGTTCCGGGATAATAGTTTCCCTGCTTCATCACCTGATAAGCCGTCTTCTGAAGCTTCGAATCAAGCGGCACCTTGATCGTGTATCCGCCTTGAAGAAGCTGCTCTCCGGAAATCGAATACTTGTCCTCCGCTTCTTCAATCACCAGATCAATATAGCTGTCAAACCAAGGGGTTTCCGACTGTTTCTTCACGTTCAGTCCGAGCGTCCGGCCCTGCGCGCTGACAGCCTCTTTCGCACTGATGTAGCCTTGGTCATTCATCATGCCGAGAATTGTATCACGCCGCTCCTTGCTTTTATCAGGGTGCAAAACAGGAGAATACGTGGAAGGCGCCTTCGGAATAGCCGCCAACACCGCGCCTTCGGATACAGTTAAATCTTGTACTTCTTTATTGAAGTAATAATGGGACGCCGCTTGTATGCCGTAGACCCCATGCCCGAAGTAGAGCTGGTTCAAATACATTTCCAGCAGCTTGTCCTTGCTGTAATCCCGTTCAAGATTGATCGCAATGATCACTTCTTTTGTTTTTCTTAAAAACGTTTTGTCGTGTGTCAGAAAAATATTTTTGGCAAGCTGCTGGGTGATCGTGCTTCCGCCTTCCACCTTTCCGCCTGCTAGGATATCGCGGTACACCGCCCTTCCGACAGATTTCGCATCAATGCCGTGATGCTCATAAAACCTTTTATCCTCAACAGCGATAAACGCTTCTCTGACCTGCTCCGGAATCTCATTGATCGAGACCGGCTCACGATTTTCTGTATACAGGCTGGCAACCTCAACTCCGTCTTGATCGACAATTTTTGAAGAGGCATGAAGAATCAGCTTCTTTTCATCTATAACATAATGCCCGAGAAAAATAATTGAAATATATCCTATTAAAGCGAGAAAAGCAGTTAACACTAAAATAATCATGGGTATAAATAGTTTCTTTTTCTTCACCTTAAACATGAACTCACCTCGCCTTTCTAAAAGGTAGTATGGGAAAAATTGTTTGGAATTATGTTCAAAGCACTCGCCAATAGAAACTTATACCATTGTTTTGATATACTAGCAAGCAGGAGGTGGCTTGTATGAAGGTATATATTACATATGGGACAGCCGATTTTTTAAAAACGATCGTAAAGAATCATCCCTCGGAACATATCCTTTTGATGCAGGGGCAGGAAAACGCGATTTTGATCCACGAAACAAACGGAGATACCGTTTTTCAGGCTCCCCATGCTTATGAAGTGATTGACAAAGCCGGCGAGATGAAAAACCCGGGTTTTGCCGTCTTGAACAATATTGCTGTCACTCAGGAAGGGCGTCCGCTGTTTGAAAACAGATTTAAAAACAGAGCGGGAAAAGTCGAAAATGAGCCCGGTTTTGAAGCAATTCGTGTGCTCCGTCCGCTTGACAGTGATACGTACGTCATTCTGACCTTGTGGGAAACAGAAAGAGCCTTTCAGGACTGGCAACAGTCAGGCTCATACAAAGAAGCCCACAAAAAACGCGGCACGTCTGCCGGTATTGACACAACGTCGATCTTCTCCCGGCCTTCGTATGTCACCACATATTTCGCTGTCGAATAGCTGCCGGCATGTCCGGCAGCTTTTTTATTGGGAGGAAAGCAAAATGAACTATACTTGCCCAGTCTGCGGCTTTCATGGACTGACTGAACCGGCATATGATAAGCAAGGGCATCATTCTTATGAAATTTGCCCATGCTGCGGTTTCCAGTTCGGATTTGACGATTATGAGATGCAGCGGGAGGATGGTTCCTATTTAGAGCCATCGGAAAGCATCATCGCCTACAGAAAGAATTGGCTTGCTGATGGCGCCGTAATTTTTTCTCCTGATAGCTTTCCGAAGCATCAGCAAAAAGCGAATAGAGTGTTAAAACAGCAGTTGCTTGAGCAGCTCAAACAAATCAATGTTCATGATCTCCCCTCATAACCCCGCCTTCTGTCCCGCACCTTCCGCCCGCCTATGAATAATCTGTAGGAAGCGGAAGGAGTGATCAATGATGGAAGTCGGGATTTTGCCTGTCCACGTTCTTTATGTGATTTTTATCGGGGCGATTATCCTATTTATGCTGCTGCGGAAAGATACGACCTTTATTTCCTTATTCGGCATATTTATGATATCGCTATGGTCCAGCCATTCACTTTCAGCTTCTGTCAGCAGTTTATTCCATAGCCTTATCTACGCGGCCGGTGAACTGCTGCCCACGATTTTCATCATTTGTTTTATCGTCTCGATGAGTGATTTGTTAACAAAAACAGGGATAAATAAAGCGATGATCTCCCCTTTTGCAAGCCTTGTGAAAGGACCTGTAACAGCCTACTGGCTGATTGGCAGCCTAATGTTCACCATTTCTCTCTTCTTCTGGCCCTCTCCGGGTGTCGCTTTAATCGGCGCCGTCCTGCTCCCGGCGGCAGCCCGTGCCGGGTTGCCGCCAATCGCCGCCGCCATGGCCATAAATTTATTCGGGCACGGTTTTGCTCTGTCCGGAGACTTTGTCATTCAGGCGGCACCGAAGCTGACAGCCGATGCGGCAGGCATTCCAGTCGGTGATGTCATCTCAGCGAGTATTCCCCTTGTGCTGATTATGGGCGTGACCACTACAACTGCAGCTTTTATCATGATTCAGCGCGAACGCAAAAAACAGCTGGGTCCGACTTCTATTTCCCCCGGACGTTCCGAAGAACAAGACACCTCGATGTACTTGCCAAAACGTCTGCGGTCCATATTGGCTTTTTTGATTCCGCTTGTCTTTCTTGGCGATATCGCCTGCATGCTTCTGGTTGACTTGCAGGGAAATGAGGCGACCGCGTTAATCGGCGGGACTGCGATCTGCATCCTCCTGACCGTCCATTTTCTCGTGTATAAACAACAAGGGCTTGAAAAAATCACCGGTTATTTTATTGATGGGTTCCAGTTCGGCTTTAAGGTTTTCGGTCCCGTCATTCCGATTGCCGCTTTCTTTTACCTTGGCGACTCAGGCTTTGAAAGCATACTGGGCACTGCACTCCCTACAAGTTCCCACGGTATTGTCAATGATCTCGGTTATGCTTTGTCCCACATGATGCCTATGTCAAAGGAGCTTGCCGCTGTTGCTTTAACTGCCGTTGGAGCAATAACCGGTCTCGACGGATCAGGGTTTTCAGGCATTTCTCTAGCCGGCTCTATCGCCAGCCTCTTTTCGTCCGCTCTTCATGCTGATCCAGCCATTCTGACAGCACTCGGACAAATATCTGCCATCTGGGTGGGCGGCGGAACACTGGTCCCATGGGCGCTGATTCCCGCCGCGGCCATTTGCAAAGTTGATCCTTTTGAGCTTGCCAGAAAAAACTTCATTCCCGTCGCAATTGGCCTTTCAGTGACAACCATCGCAGCCATTGCATTGCTTTGAAACCAAGTTGAAATATTCAGACTTTTTCTATACAATCATGGAAAAGCAGAAAAAGGGGGAAGCGGTTTTGTCTATATCCACACTGCAGAAAGAAATAAACAAACAGCTCGACGGCTGTTTTGAAGAAATGGTCGAGATCAGGCGCCATTTTCATATGTATCCTGAGCTCTCGTTTCAAGAAGAAAAAACCGCCGCATTTATTGCGTCCTATTATGAATCATTAGGAGTCCCGATCCGTACGAACGTTGGCGGCAGAGGGGTTTTGGCATATGTAGAAGGAAGCGAACCCGGCCCTACCGTGGCGTTGCGGGCCGACTTTGACGCCCTTCCCATTCAAGATGAAAAAGATGTTCCTTACGCCTCCAAAGTGCCAGGTGTCATGCATGCATGCGGCCATGACGGCCATACGGCGGCTCTTCTCGCAGTGGCGAAGGTCCTTCACCAAAATAGGCATGAGCTGAAGGGAACATTTGTGATGATCCACCAGCATGCGGAAGAATATCATCCGGGAGGCGCAAAGCCAATGATTGATGACGGCTGTCTCGACAACGCGGATGTGATATTCGGCACGCATCTTTGGGCGACTGAGAAGCTCGGAACCATTCTCTGCCGCCCCGGCGCCGTGATGGCGGCGGCAGACCGATTTACGATCAACATTTATGGGAAGGGCGGCCATGGCGCTCACCCGCAAGATACAAAAGACGCCGTCCTGATCGGCTCGCAGATTGTTTCCTCTTTGCAGCACATTGTCAGCCGCAAAGTCAATCCGATTCAGTCCGCCGTCATTTCGGTTGGCTCTTTCATCGCCGACAATCCGTTTAATGTTATCGCAGACCAAGCAACACTCATCGGCACAGCGCGTTCGTTTGACGACAATGTCCGCAGCATGCTGGAGAAAGAAATTGAAGCCGTTGTTAAAGGGGTGTGCAGCATGCACGGCGCGTCCTATGAGTACAATTATGAACGAGGCTATCCGGCAGTTGTGAACCATCCTGCCGAAACGAGCCACCTAGCCAACATCGCCAAAAACATAGAGGGCGTTCAGCAGGTCATTGACGGTGAACCGCAAATGGGTGGTGAGGATTTTGCTTATTACTTACAAAACGTCAAAGGGACTTTTTTCTTTACAGGAGCCGCCCCTGAACAGCCGGAGCGCGTCTATTCCCATCATCATCCGAATTTCGATATCAATGAAAAAGCAATGCTAACAGCAGCAAAGGTGCTTGCAGGTGCCGCGATCACCTATTATAAGCTATAAAAAAACAGCCGGCTTGTTTAGTCTCCGGCTGTTTCCTTTATCATTCTCAGATGAAAAACGTGTCTTGCCGTCTCCCCAAGCTGAGAAAGCAGCTTATAATTGGCAATTCCGCCGACTGCCGCACCTACTCCGGGCAAAAGCTGCAAAAGCTTTATGACGTCGATATAATCGCGATATTCCTGCTGAAACACTCTCCAGTCGATACTTTTTTTCTCCGTCTCCCAATTGTCGATGACAGCAAACAGCGATTTGCGGCAGTCATCACTCGAAAACGCAAGCTGAAACACAAGAAGCAAAAACATTCTTTCCTGTGCATCCTTCACATCAAAGCCGTAAATGGAGGATAAGGTAAATAAACACTTCATCTTAATAGAAAGCAGCAGCGGAAAATCGGCCATCCCTAAAAAAATACCGCCCGCACCGGTGCCGACCCCCTCAGCAGCCGCCACTTTTTGATAGGAAGCAATCGTTTTTTTCGCCAGTTCATTTTTTTCACTGAGCGAAAGTGCGCTTGTATCCTTCTTATAGGTAATGATATTGGAGCCGGCCATCGTCGCTTCTACCATTTTTTTCACACTCTCGGTAACGACCGTATGGATTTTTTCAGGAATCCGCTCATTCACCTTCGTTTGTATACGCTTCGAAAAGCGCTCAAACATGGAATCCTTACGCAAAAAATGCATTTTCCATTGAAGGGCTTCCTGGATCAGAAGCTGATTGTCTGTCATTCGACTACCCCTTTTTATACTCACAGCTTTCCATGTTTTTTCAGTCTAGTTGTCATATAAGACGGCAGGATAACAAAGATCAGGATGGCAGAACCGATCAGCGCGTACAGAAAACCTGTCAAGCCGGCAGCGTAGGCAGAAGCCGCAGACATTAGCAGCGCTTGTACGCTAAGTGCTGTTTTCAATAAAGAGAAATAGCTTTTCCGCTTCGTTTCTTTTTTCACAGGGTAAAGCTCTTGAAGCGCCAAATGGTCAAAATGGCCGAACAGCGGCAGAAGCTGAACACCCGTAATGAAAATGGCAAACACAATCAGAACACCTGCTATGAGCGGGCTTGCCGATACATACATAATGATCAGCGCGAAAATGACCGTCAATCTGACGAGGATGCCCAAATAATCACTTGAACGCAAAAAAGCGCGGGTGAACATGTAGGCAAACGTTTTGCGCTGTTCAAACGGCACGAGACGCAGCAAAAAGTCGAGATACGCCCTGCGTTTCGCTTGCTTTCGTAAATGCGGCACATCAGTGAACAGGTTGGCAATCCGATAGAATCGCTGTTTCCGTTTCAATTCGGACTCAATATGGCTCTCCCATTTAAACGTTTTCTGTTTTGCTGCCGAAGACATATACAGATATAGAGCTGCCATAATGACATAAACCACAAGCGCATACATATAAACAGACTGGAAAACGAAATAAAGAACAAGTGTATTCGCCGCAAAGCGAATGATGACATCCATCCGTTTCATGCCTCGGTCATTTTGGAAGGTCGCACGCCATTCCATCACCTGATTCCACGCTTTCAGCAGCAAAAGCTGGACGAAGACTGCCGCATACGATGCGAGCGAAGCCCCCGGTGCGACAGCGAAATAAAGCGGCATCGCAACGATGCTCAGTGCAATCAGCGGAAACAGCTGAGACACATAACTATAAACAAACGCCTGCTTCAAGTAAGGCTCCATTTTGGATTCCAGCGGCAATAAGAAGACAAGGTCAGCCTCCTTTAAAAGCGTCCGTACATAAGAGCTCGTCAACACGAGCGAAAACAGCACGGCCAGCACCCAGAAGGACGGGAATTGAGCAGGAATGTCCCGTATCCATTTGCTGTACCAGCTTGCGGCGCCAGCTAGAAAAAAGATCAAAACAATGACCAAGTGATCATTGAGCATATATTTCATATACATCCTTGTTTCTTTCATATGCTCCTGCAGCCGCGACTGCCAAATATCTAGCATATTATTCATGGCCAGCGTCTTCCTTCGTAAGCTCAAGGTACAAATCGTCCAGCGCCGCGTCCTTCATTCCAAACTGCTCTCTCAGTTCGGACAGCGTGCCGCGCGCCCGCACCTCGCCGTTATGTAAAATAATAAACGAATCGCAATAGCGCTCAGCCGTTGCCAAAATATGTGTTGACATCAGGACGCTTGCCCCGCTTTTTTTCGCTTCATTCATCCGCTCAAGCAGCGCGTTTATCGCAAGCGGATCAAGCCCTAGAAAAGGCTCATCGATGATGTAGAGCGCAGGCTCTGCCAAAAATGCGCACATGATCATCACCTTCTGCTTCATTCCTTTAGAGAAATGAGCCGGGAACCACTTCAGCCTCTTTTCCATTCGGAATTCCTTTAAAAGCGGCGGCAGCCTTTTCTCCATTGTTTCTTTTGAGATACCGTATGCCATGGCTGTTAATTCAAGATGTTCCATTAGCGTCAGCTCTTCATATAAAACGGGTGTTTCAGGTATATAAGTGAATTGTGAACGGTAGCCTTCCGGATCCTCAGCAAAGGTTTTCCCATTTAATTCGATTGATCCTTTATGCGGGTCCATCAGCCCGATGATATGTCTGATTGTTGTACTTTTGCCAGCACCGTTCAGCCCGATTAAGCCGACAATTTGATTTGGTTCAAGGGTAAATGATACACGTTTCAAAACCGGATTTCTTGTATATCCGCCGGTTAAGTCTTTTACCGATAGCAGAGACATAATTTCTCCCCTTATATTGTTTTTCTTCATAGTACCAAAAACAAAGCCTGATTTGAAACAATTCCCTTTTTACAAATCGTGAATTTGCTGTCATAAAGAGACAGGTTTCTGGACATGATAATAGTTGTAGAGGAAAAGCATATCAACTGAAAAATGAGGTGTTTGTCAAAGACGTCTTAGATACAGTTGGATAGAAAATAAACATGTCCAATGCTCAAACCATTTCTCTTCACTGAACTTGATGAATTCTTCTATGAAGCAAATTGTCAAATGAGGTGTTTATCGCAGGAATCGTTAAGCATTAACAAGTCTTCATTTTATCGACAAATGAGGTGCTTACCAAAGGCATATCACATTTTCTTCACATAAGCTCTTCCTCTGCATTCAGGGTGAACGCTCGCCGTTCATCCTGTTTTCTATTTTCTGCATTTCTGTGGTACGATGAGTGTATACATACGAAACAATTTCATAAGGAGGAACCCTCATGCATTGTGAAGAGAATTGCATCTTTTGTAAAATTATCGCCGGCGATATCCCGTCCGCAAAGGTGTATGAAGATGAGCATGTACTGGCTTTTCTTGATATCAGCCAAGTGACTAAGGGTCATACGCTTGTCATTCCAAAAACACATATTGAAAATGTGTATGAGTTTACCGACGAATTAGCAAAACAATATTTTCACGCTGTTCCGAAAATCGCCCGCGCTATTCGGGATGAATTCGAACCGATCGGCTTAAATACGCTGAATAATAACGGCGAAAAAGCCGGACAATCTGTTTTCCATTACCATATGCATATTATCCCGCGCTACGGAAAAGGAGACGGATTCGGAGCGGTTTGGAAAACACACGCTGAAGACTACAAACCGGAGGATCTGCAGAGCATCTCTTCCTCTATCGCGAAACGCCTGGCCTCATCATAAGATGAGGTTATTTTATTTGTGAACATTTCGCAAACACCTGTCAATTTCTTTTGATTATTCTAATTTTTTATCAAAAAACTGAATTTTTGTGATAGGATAATTGTATTATTTTATACATTAACGTGGAAAACAGGGAGAGGATCATGATGGAACGTACAACGAATTTTAACGCAGGTCCTGCAGCGCTGCCATTGGAAGTTCTGCAAAAAGCACAGAACGAATTTATTGATTTTAACAACTCCGGCATGTCTGTTATGGAGCTTTCCCACCGCAGCAAAGAGTATGAAGCGGTGCACCAAAAAGCGAAAAGCCTTTTAATCGAACTGATGGGCATCCCGGAAGATTACGATATTTTGTTTCTTCAAGGCGGGGCAAGCCTTCAATTCTCAATGCTTCCGATGAACTTTTTAACACCTGAAAAAACCGCGCATTTTGTGATGACCGGGGCTTGGTCCGAAAAAGCCCTCGCTGAAGCAAAGCTGTTTGGGAACACCTCTGTGACAGCTACAAGTGAAGCAGACAATTACAGCTTTATTCCTGAAGTTGACCTTACAGATATAAAAGACGGCGCGTATGTACATATCACGTCCAACAATACGATTTTCGGCACACAGTGGCAGGATTTCCCGAATTCCCCAATCCCGCTCGTCGCCGACATGTCCAGCGATATTCTAAGCAGAAAAATCGACGTGTCCAAGTTTGACGTGATCTACGGAGGCGCCCAAAAGAACCTTGGCCCTTCCGGTGTGACTGTTGTCATCATGAAAAAAACGTGGCTAGAAAAAGAAAATGCGAACGTTCCAAAAATCCTGACGTATTCAACGCATGTCAAAGCGGATTCACTTTACAACACGCCGCCGACATTTGCGATTTACATGCTGAGCCTTGTTTTGGAATGGCTGAAAGAAAACGGCGGTGTAGAAGCTGCTGAACAGCGTAATGAACAAAAAGCGCAGGTTCTCTACAGCTGTATTGATGAAAGCAACGGATTCTATAAAGGGCATGCCAGAAAGGACAGCCGCTCACGCATGAATGTTACCTTCACGCTTCGTAAAGACGAATTAACGAAAACTTTCGTTCAGGAAGCAAAAGAAGCAAAAATGATCGGCCTCGGCGGACACCGTTCAGTAGGAGGCTGCCGCGCTTCCATTTATAATGCTGTGTCCCTAGAAGACTGTGAAAAATTAGCTGCGTTCATGAAGAAATTCCAGCAGGAAAATGAGTAAAAGGTCTGGCTATGCAAACCGTTCGTTTGGTATACTGTTTGCATAATACATTCTTTAAGCCTTCGCAATAAATGACGAGCATATTATTGGAGGGCAAAAAGCTTAGCAGAGGAGAGCATAGATATGAAAACAAAAGAGTTAGTTATTATGGCTCTGTTTGCCGCAATCGGCGCAGCGCTTCATTCCATTATTCCGCCTTTTTTAGGCGGCATGAAACCAGATATGATGTTAGTCATGATGTTCCTGGGCGTCCTTCTGTTCCCGCGGGTGCAAAATGTACTCACTATCGGGATTGTCACCGGAATCATTTCCGCGCTTACAACCGCATTTCCAGCCGGACAGATTCCCAACATCATCGATAAACCCGTGTCCGCGTTTTTGTTCTTCACCCTGTTTCTCTTGTGCAGAAAGAGCCAGAAAACAGGTGCAGCCGCTGTGCTGACAGCGATCGGGACCATCTTATCGGGAATTGTTTTTTTATCATCAGCTTTTTTGATTGTCGGTTTGCCTGGCGGTTTTGCCGCATTGTTCGCGGCTGTTGTTCTGCCGGCCGCTGTACTGAATACAATCGCACTGATCGTGATTTATCCGATAGTACAATCCATTTTAAGACGTTCGAGCTTTATGGAAGCTGCTGAATAATTGTCACCCAAAACCTCTTCCGCTTCCGGGAGAGGTTTTTTTCGACAGAGAGTCCGCAGCACGTCAGCATGTTTTAAGCAAAGAGTTTTGTGAAAAAGATAAGACATAGTGTAAAGGCGGTTCCGGTTGAACAAACGAGCGCTTTCTGCCGGATGACCTTCTTGGGCGGATAAGAAGCAGCCTGGCTGAGGAGTCTGAGATAGTAAACAGCGCCCGAAGCGAAGGCAAGGGTGATGCAGGATAACACAATCGTAAAGACAGACAACCTTCTCCCTCCTTTTCACTTAAAAAATATGCTAAAATAAAGCAAGCTATGTATAGAAGTTCAAGCTTTCAACAAAAATGAAACATACTGAATGAATCCTATTTCCAAGAAAAAGACGGGGTGATTGTAATGGCGGACGGACGTTCTCTGCTAACAGGACTATTCGTAGGCGGCATTATCGGAGGGGCAGCAGTTCTTCTTACTGCACCTTCTTCAGGAGCGCAGCTGCGTGAAAAAATGAAAACCAATTATGATTCTTTCGAGGAAACAATCAAACGCTTAAAATCGGACGGGCTTGCGTTAAAAGACCAACTGATCAAAGCGGCAAAAGAAAGCACAGATGTCATTAAAGATGTGAGCGGCGAGCTCCAAACGTCAATTAAAAAATGGCAGGAAGAGATCAAACCTCATCAGCAGGATCTGCAAAAAGAAATCGCTGATATTGAAGAAAAGATCAAACAGCTGGAGAAAACCTTACAAAACTAATATCCTATTCAAAAGAAAAAAATGCGGGCCAAAATGGGCCCCGCATTTTTTTTTTGCCTAAAAAGCCTCTCATAGCAATGGATGGAGAATTTATTAAAAAATTCTTACATTTTCATCTTTATTAATCTTTATTTTATTGGCATAATAGAGAAAAAGAAAAAGAGAAGCAGGTGACGTAATGAATCGAGTGGAACCGCCCTATGATGTGAAAGAGGCTCTGGTCTTTACCCAGAAAATGGCTCAGCTTAGCAAGGCTCTTTGGAAATCGATCGAGAAGGATTGGCAGCAATGGCTTAAACCGTATGACCTGAATATTAATGAGCATCATATTTTATGGATTGCGTACCAATTGAATGGAGCTTCCATTTCTGAAATCGCGAAATTCGGCGTCATGCACGTATCAACCGCATTCAACTTTTCAAAAAAGCTGGAAGAGAGAGGATATTTAAGGTTCTCCAAACGGCTGAATGATAAACGGAACACATACGTCCAATTGACTGAGGAAGGAACTGAGGTATTCTGGAGCTTGCTTGAGGAATTTGATCCGACTCGCAACGCGGTTTTTAAAGGGTCACAGCCACTTTATCATTTATTCGGAAAATTCCCTGAAGTGGCAGAACTGATGTGTATGATACGCCATATCTACGGCGATGATTTTATGGAAATTTTCGAAACGTCACTCACCAATATTGACCATGACTTTGAAAGCGAAAACGGAAAACTGAAGAAAAAAGCAAAGGACAGTGCTGCGGATGAACCGGCAGAAGAGCTCGAACCTGTAAACAGTTAATCAAAGTGCTTCATGATGCCGATAAAGACTTCCATCAGCTCTTGATAAAGCCCCTGCTCGTACAGGGCAAAAATCGTTTCATGAACATCTAATTTTTCATTCAGCTGTCCGGCAAAAAGCGCAAGGAGCTTATCGAAGGTTACAAACCCTTGCGCTTTTTGTGCTGCCAGCTCTTCTGACAATTCAACGCATATCCTTAACACCTCTTCCCCTTCTTCCCTGCTCAGCCCTTTGTCAATGAGAAGCGCATAGAAAGGGTACCTGTCCATATCTACTGTTTTCACTAATAATTGTATGTAATATTCTAATCGCTCAATGCGATGATCCATCGAATCCATCCACACCACTTCTTTCTATCTTTAATCTTATTTTAGCTGATAATTCACTGAGAAGAAAGTTCTAACCCTATATTTCGCTGTTTGTTTGCCTATTTCAAAAAAATACCTTCCGGATGATTTTTTTTCTTAAAAAAGCATTGATTTTTTCTCATAGGAGGAGTAAATTATTTTGAGATTCTATTCAAGATGTATGGAAGGATGACTTTAATGAATTGCTGGAAGACCATAAATCTCATGAAGGATTATGGCGCCGTTCGCCTCATACTAATTGCTGTATGTTTTATGATTTTTGTTTTTATATCGACCTTTTTAGCATTTGAGCTGCTTCGCCCCGGCACCAGCTTAAGCGATGAATATGTAGCTTTATTCGGCGGTTTGCTCGTCGTTATTTTATTTGTACATAAAGTCATCCATGTCCTGCCGATCATCTGCAAAAAAAGAAAATTAGATAAAAAGTTTACCATCTTGCGCATGCCCGCATGGAAACGGATACCAAAAACGACAATGCTGATTTCACTCGTAAGCCCGTTCTTGCTGATAACGCCTGTATTGTTTTACGCCGCGCTGGCTTTTCCGAATCACGCTCATTATTTCTGTATGATTTCGGGCATCCATGCCGGCTACTGTCTGCCTGATTTCTTGCTGGCCCTCAAGCTCATACAAGCGCCGAAAGCCGCTTTCATTGATCAGGAAGCAGATGGCTTGGATATTCTTGTTGAAAAGTAGCCAAACCTTGTCGCTAGCGGCGATTTTTCAATTTGCATTCTATCTTTTTTAATAAATATTTGGTAATGTAATATGGGACAGTTCAGAGAGAGGGGGAATCTCCCATCATTTTATTCTATTTTATCGTGGCTGCCGTGTTTATTTTATATTTCATAAACAGGCTCACCAATACATTATGCCTTGTCAGAGAGATTCCTGAAGAACGGCAGGATAAGGTATTCCGTTTTATCAATATATCTATATTAATTTTACTGATCTCTTCATTCGTCGAGATCTCCTTTACTGTGTAATTATGTATGAAAAAAAGCATAGCTGCTGATTTTGCAGCTATGCTTTTTATTTTGATTAGTACAGCCAAGAAGCGCCGATGATAATCAATAAAATAAATAACACAACCAATAAAGCGAAACCGCCTGCAAATACTTCACCCATCTTAAAAAGCACCTCCTGTAAAAAGCTTTATTTTCCAATTACATCTTATGCAATTCACGATTGAAACGATTAGGCGCTAGGAAAATAAAGGATCGCTTATCTTGCAAGCGATCCCTGGGCTGCTTAGTAGATGTATGCTGCACCTACGATGATAAGCAAAATGAACAGTACGACAAGCAATGCGAAACCGTTAGAGTATCCTCCGCTCATGTTACATACCTCCTTTTCTTGATCAATATATAAGTATGCCGTCAGCAAAAGTTTGACTAGACGAATGCCCGTTATTTAAAATCTTTTTACAGGTAGCTACAATGTGTTATGATACGCTTAGGTAATTTAATTTGGAATGATTAGGAGTGTTTGAAAACAATGAAAAAAATCACAATAGCAGCTATCACCGCGACAAGCATCCTCGCTCTCAGTGCTTGCAGCGGCGGCGACAAAGAAGTCATCGCAAAAACAGACGCAGGCGATGTAACGAAAGGCGAGCTCTACACAAATATGAAGAAAACAGCTGGTGCAAGCGTCCTGACACAGCTGGTGCAAGAAAAAGTATTAGACGAGAAATATAAAGTAACAGATAAAGAAATTGACAAAAAGCTGAAAGAATACAAAACACAGCTTGGCGATCAATATACTGCTCTTGAAGAACAATATGGAAAGAATTACCTTAAAGAGCAGGTAAAATATGAATTGCTTACACAAAAAGCGGCTAAAGATAAAATCAAAGTAACAGATGCTGATACGAAAGAGTACTGGGAAGGCTTAAAAGACAAAATCCGCGCAAGCCACATCCTAGTCGCTGATAAAAAGACAGCTGAAGAAGTAGAGAAAAAGCTGAAAAAAGGCGAGAAATTTGAAGACCTTGCAAAAGAATATTCTACAGACACTGCTTCATCTTCTCAAGGCGGCGACCTTGGCTGGTTCGCAAAAGATGGTATGGTGGAAGAATTCAGCAAAGCTGCATTTAAACTAAAAACAGATGAAGTCAGTGATCCTGTCAAATCACAATACGGCTATCACATTATTAAAAAGACAGAAGAACGCGGCAAATACGATGACATGAAAAAAGAACTGAAATCTGAAGTTCTTGAACAAAAGCTAAATGACAACGCAGCCGTTCAGGAAGCTGTTCAAAAAGTCATGAAGAAAGCTGACATTGAAGTAAAAGATAAAGATCTGAAAGACACATTTAAAACATCTTCAGAAAGCGACAGCACTTCTAGTTCTAAATAATAAAAAAAGCTGTGCAGACTCATTGAGCTGCACAGCTTTTTTATGCGATGGAATGGTTTTGATTTTCGTCTTCAGTCTGCTGAGAACTGCGGCGCTCTCTCTCCTTTTCCATCCTCTCCATATATATCTGCCCTTCTTTTTCAATAAAGGACTGATCTGCTTTTTCTTCCTCTTTGGCTGCCGCCACAAGTTTATATGCACTGAAAATGATGCCTACAATACAAAGATACACCCACCACGGAAAAAATAACACGGGCTTCTCCCCCTTTTGCATAGATTCTTTATTCTTAAATCTATGCGGGAATGAGACGAGTTATGAGCGGCAAACGCGCATAAAAAAGGACTGACCTGAATGATTCAGCATCAGTCCTTTTTGGTTATTTATGAAAAGTCGGTTTGTAAAAGGAACGGTTTTCCAGCGCGAATACACGTTCAGTGTACTCACCCGGCTTCACGCGCTCGAGCGCTCTGTCCATCATATTCATTTTTGCATCCAGGTTGTCTATATAGTGCAGGATTTCCGCTTCTTTCACCATCGGCGGTTTCGGGCTGCCCCATTCCGCTTTGCCGTGGTGGCTCAAAATCAAGTGCTGAAGAATTAACACCTCTTCAGAATCGATTTGAAGCTCCTCAGCCGCTTTTGACAGCTCTGTGACCATAATCGAAATATGGCCGAGCAAATTGCCTTCGACCGTATACGACGTGGAAACAGGGCCGGACAGCTCTTTCACTTTTCCGAGATCATGCAGGATCACGCCGGCATAGAGCAGATCACGGTCAAGAGACGGATATAAATCCGCAATCGATTTCGCCAGATTCAGCATCGAGACAACATGATACGCTAAACCTGAAACAAACTCATGGTGGTTTTTCGTAGCCGCTGGATAATCCATAAACTCTGCTTCGTGTTTTTTGACTAAAAACCTTGTGATCCGCTGGATATTCGGATTTTTCATTTCAAATATATATTGAGTGATGGTATCCATCATTTCATTTTTCGGAATCGGCGCGGTTTCTAAAAAATCATCAATACTGACGTTTTCATGCTCGCCCGCCGGCCTGATATTTCTCAGCTTCAGCTGGGTGCGCCCGCGGTAATGGTGGACATCCCCCACGACCTTCACAATCGTCTGCGGCGCATAGGTCACTTCGTCACTTTGCTTGGCATCCCACAGCTTCGCTTCAATATCGCCTGACTGATCTTGCAGCATCAGCGTTAAAAACGGTTTCCCGTTGCTGGCAATCCCTTTCGTCAAGGATTTAATCAATAGATATTGGTCCACCTGTTCGCCAACCTCATGTAGCATAATCCCTTTAGCCATTCTATTAAAGCTCCCTCCGTATCTTACATAATATCAGTATATCACATACCGATTGACAGCTATAGAACCTCTTTTATAGCCCCAAATCAATGATTTGGCTGCTTTGAAACGCATTCTTTACATGCTCATGGCATGTAAAATACAAAATTTGCCTTCCTCCTATAGATAAATCATATAAAACATCTACTACACGTTTGAGCCTTTCCTGATCAAAATGAACAAAGCTGTCATCAAGCTGGAACGGGAGCATTGCCTCATCCTGACGCGTAACCGCCAAAGCAAATCGGATCGCTGTATACAATTGCTCACACGTTCCCTGCGACAGCTCTTCCGCATGATAGACAGTGCCATCACTATGCGTGACCATCATGGAATCATCGGTTTCAGAAAAATAGATCGTTCGGTAGCTTCCGTCAGTCAGCGGTCGGACAAATTCTCCCGCCGTCTCCAGAAGGCGCGGGAGCTCGACTTTTTTATGCCGCTCCAATTTGTTTCGGATCACTTGTTTGATCATTTGGATTGAAGACCATTTTTTAGCTGTGTCTTTCACACGTTCTTTTTGCATTTCCATTTGCAGCTTGAGATCTGAAACCAATCCTGAGGCCTCTAATTGTTCTTGTTTAACGAAGAGCATTGCGGCCTGACTGCGAAGCTGCTCGATCTCTTCAGTCAGCTGCGCTGTTCTTTCACTCTCAATGATTTGCTTGCTTTTCAATTCAGAAAGTGTATGGGAAGCCGCCAGTTCAAGCTCCTCCGGGTGTCCGCCTTGAAGCTGCGCGTTTACGTGATGGAGCTTGTTCTCTGTCTCCTTCAATTGCCTGCTGATATCAGCTAAAGCACAAAACTCATTTCTGTCTTTCGCACCCGCCGCGGAAAATAACTGTTCGATCCGCGTTTGAAAATACTGTGTTTCTTGTTCAAGCTCCAGCAGCTGCTCCCTTGCATAATGACTATCTGTTTCCATTCCCTTTTTCTGCTTCTCAATTTCTTTTTCACGTTCAACATTGTTCCGCAATGTATGTAGAGCGTCCGAGATGGAGATATGCTCACTTTGATCAGCAGGAAGAAGCTTATTGACCCGCTCCTCAAAGATTCGACGGTGCTTTTTCAGCCTGCCTGCTTCAATTGTCAGCTCATGCTTTTTCTTCACTTCTTTTTTGACATCCTTCATCAAATTGTATGCATCAAGCAAAAAAGACGGATCTTCCTTGAATCTGAGCTCCTTCATAAAACGCTCGACCTGAGCAAAGGACGGGGCCATATCGGCTTCCCACTGTTCAAACTGCTGGATAACCCTTTCATAAGCCGCCTCTTTTTGCTGGAGCACTGCCCGCTGTGTGATGAGATGCTGTTTATTTCGGTCATCCTCCCATAACGCTTCTCTAAGCGCTTCGGCTTCTGCCGGCGGCATATCCGTCATTGGCTGTCCATTCTCCCGGCTGTTTCGGGAAGACGTTGTTTGTTTACCTGATACAAGCCAATACGCAATAAGTGCAGCGCCGATGCAGATGGCGGGAATCCATTGCTGCAGCAGCAGAAAGAGAACAATGAACAACATACCAGCTGCCATGACAGTCTTTTTTTGTTTTACCTGCTGCCTTTCAACATACTTCAGCTGTTCTCGCAGTTTCGCTTGCTCCTGATGATGCCCCTGTGCTTCATCATATGCTTTTAGGGCGGCTTCTTTCTCTTTTCTATCGCTGTTTTCTAGGATGGCGGATGAAGCGGCATGAACGGCCTTTTCCGCATCCTCCAGCTCTTGGCGGGCAAGCTCAAACGTCTCATCAAGCTGCCGTTTTCTGTCTCTTGCCTGCACATATTGCTGCACCGCCTGCTGAAGCTGCCATTCATAGTCATATGACGTGTTCATATTCAGAAGCTCATTTTCATCCGTTTGATTGAGCTGTTCCAGTCCGGCCGCTGTCTGTGCGGACGACTGGCGCAGCTGTGCCTGAATGGCGGCGAGCTGTTCTCCGTAGGATTGATACAGATGGAACGCTGCCGAAAGTTCTTGTATCAGCGCTTCTTTCGCCAACATTTCTTGATCTGGGTTAAGCTTTTGCATCTGTTTGTCCAGTTCCGCCATCTTCACCCGAAGCGCCTCAAGCTGCGCGGATTTCGGGTGAAGGTGGGATTCATATTTTTCCAGCTGATGCAGTCCGTCAGCAGGAAATTGTCCTGCCTGCTCCGGATATTGTGCCATCGCCTGTTCGAGAGCCGCTTTTTCAGCTAGCAACGGTTTCAGCTCAACCGCTCCCTCAATGGTTCGGATATGTCCTGCCGCTTCTTTCAATTCGGTTTCTGCAGCTGCAAGACGGGATTCGAGCGTTCTTTTTTTCTCAAGGAGCTGATGATAGCCCGCTTCCTCTGCTTCAGCCTGTTTTAGCTTCGCTGCCAGCTGCTTAAGCGTTTCCAGCTCCTGATTTAATTGGGGATTCCGCCCGTTTGGTTTATAGAGCCTTTCGCTTTCCTTTGTCAGCTTTGAATCAAGCTTCGATACGGCTTCAGCGCCAAACAAGCTGGAAAACAGCAAAAACTCCCCAATCTTGTCCCGATTAAAAGCGTGAATTTCCTGCAGCCCGAATACATCAAACGAATAAATGGCTTTGTACAGCGCCCTGTCCGTGCCTTGAAACAGCTGCTTTAAAACATCTCCCTGCTTCACTTCGCCCTTTTCTGTGTACACTCTTAGCTTTTCGGCGGTCCCTTTCGTCCTTTCGATCTTCAACAGCCCAAATTCTGGATGTTCAGCTTCAAGAAAACCACCGTAGACACCGCCTGTTTTCGGTTCATATTTTTTCGTTTTCGGAAAACCAAACAGCATGCTTTCAATAAATGACATGATCGTCGTTTTTCCTGCCTCATTTAATCCGTAGATTAATTGGACAGGTGAGGCGGAAAAGTGAAAGGTGCGGTTGGAAAATTTCCCGTATTGGTAGATATGTAAAGATTTAATTCGCAAAGCGTTCACCGCCTCATGTTTCAAGCACCTTAAGCTGTCTTTTCAATAAAATCTGTGCCTGCTCTTTTATTTCCTTTACCTCCTCTTGGCTAAACCGGTCCGCATGCCTTCTATACACAGGATGCCGCTCAAGCCCTTCCAGCACAGCTGACAGATCGCCGCGGTCAATATCTGCAAATAAACCGCCAAAAAAAGGATCAAGGTTTGTAAGGTTTGTTTCATGTTCTGTTTCGTCTTCCAATGAGAACGGCCAAATGAAGTGTTCCTCCTCGGCCTCTTGCTCCTGAAACGCTTCAAGAAGCTCATCCAAAGTGCCTCTTGGCGCCTCCAGCAGCCATTGCGGCGCGGTCCCTTGCAATACAAGCCTGACACAAACAGGGCTGCCCTTTGTCCGCAGCTTCGAAAACGCGTCTTCAACCATTTGGAAAAGGACGGTCATATTCTTGGCCTCCGTCACATCAACTGCCGCTTTTTCCCACAGGACATCGTGCGCTTTCTGAAAGTCATACGATATGTCTCCGTTTGCCACACGAACGAGATAATAGCCTTTATCCCCGGTCTCCTTCATATGGCGTGCTTGCGTGTTTCCCGGATAGATGACCGCGGGGTGCTCGGCAGAAAGAATCTGGCGTTTATGAATATGGCCAAGCGCCCAATAATCCATTCCGCTCTTCACGAGATCGTCATGTGTAAACGGGCAATACGGATCATGTCCTTCAGCTCCTGATAGCGTACCGTGAAGCATACCGATATGAAAAGGCGCGTCAGTCGACCTCCGATAGCGGGCGGCTTGGTTTTCCGTCACGGCTCTTTCCTGATAACTAAAGCCGTAAATGCTCGCTAAGCGCCTGCCTTCTTTATAAAACGATTTTTCTTCAGGAACAGCCGACGAAAAGATGTGGACATTCTCAGGCCATTCAATCGGCGTCCACTCCCCGCCCAGATGATCGTGGTTCCCAAAGATCACATAAACTGAAATCCCGCTTTCTCTCAGTCTCTCAAACTGTTTCTTCAAAAAGAGCTGCGCCTTTAAGCTTCGATTGGCTTCATCAAACAAATCCCCCGCAAGCAAAATGAAATCAACGTTTTCTCTCACTGCGGCGTCCATGATATGTCTCACGCTTGCAAACGTGCTTTCTTTAATCCGGGCAAAAATCGGTTCCGGCAGATGCGATATTCCGTAAAACGGGCTGTCGAGATGAAGATCTGCCGCATGAATAAAGGTTAGATCAGTCAACATTCTGCTCCTTTCCAGGATGAAGTACCCTTATTTTAGCACCGAATTCTTACGAATGCACGTTCTGTCAAAAAAGAAACAGCCTGAGGATTCCCAGGCTGTTTTTCAATCAATTTTTCGCTAAACGAAGCGCTTGTTTGATTGCTTTGAATGCGCTTGAATTGCTGTAAACCAACACACCGCCTTTGTAAATTCTGGCGCCGATGACGGCCAGTATGACGATGGTAAGCAATGTGATTCCAATTCCAGTAGCTGCCTGCCAAAACGGAATATCAAGCATCCCAACGCGCAAAAACATAATCATTGGCGTAAAGAAAGGAATAAACGAGGTTACCGTAATAAATCCTGCGTCAGGTGTACTCAAGCCAAACATCGCGATCATAAAACCGGCGACAACCAAAAGCGTCATCGGCGTGATCGTTTGCTGCACGTCCTCTATTCTGCTGACGACACTGCCAAGAAATGCGGCGAGTGTCGCGTATAAAAAGTATCCGAGCAAAAAGAAAATCACAGCATAGACGACAGTGGTTGCGGAAACGTCGGTCAGATTAAGAAAACCGCCGACAGATGAAGCTGTTTCACCCGTTTTGTTCAGCTTAAGCGACAGAGAGCCGACAGCAATAATGACAGCAAGCTGCGTGATTCCGACAAGCCCGATGCCAAGCAGCTTTGCAAACATCTGCTGGATCGGCGGCATGCTTGAGATCAATATTTCCATGACGCGCGAGGATTTTTCGGTTGCGACCTCCATCGCAATCATGCTGGCATACATAATGACTGAGAAATAAATGACAAACAGCATAATGTAAACAAGCCCTACTGTCTGGCCAAGCTCTTCCTCAGACTTCGCCCCTTCTTTCAGTACCTCCTGCCCGACAGCAACAGGCGCATAAAGGCTGCTGATCGTTTCCTGCGAAACGCCGAGCTCCGCTGTTCCGACAGCTGTTTTGGTTTGCGTCAGCGCCTGCTGCAACGTTTGATACGTGCTATCATCAGAAATCGTTAACGCTTTATACGTTCCTGAAATGGCCCCTTTTTCATCTCGTTTGATGATCAGCATGCCATCAAGCGTTTCATCTTTGACTTGCTTTGTGACCTCGTCAGCGGATTGCTTCGACTGCTTCACATCAAGATCACCGTTTGTATCCACCGCTTTCAGCTGCCTCGAGAAAATTGGATATAATTCGTTTGTTTCATCAACAACAGCGATTTTTTCTTTCGCATCATCACCTTGAAAAGAAGAAATGATCGACTCCAGATTCGTTACAACTAATACAAGCAGTACCGTAATGACAGTCGAGATAATAAAAGATTTTGACATTATCTTATTTTTATATGTATGAGAAAGCATGATCCAAAATTTATTCATAGACAGCCCCCACCTTTTCTATAAAAATATCATGCAGTGACGGCTCTTCAAGCTCAAACTTTCTGATAAACCCTTTTCCTTGGAGCATGGCAAAGATCTCTTGAGACATGTCTTCATTAGCGATCTGCAGCTTGACGCCGCCAGCCGTTTCCTTCCATTGGAGAATGCCTTCATGAGACTGCAAAAAACGCAGATCGTCATCGGAGTGAATGGTAACATTCTTTTTTCCGAAGGAACGCTTGATCTCCTTCAGTTTGCCTTGCACAACCGGCCTTCCTTTCTGCAGGATGCAAAGGTTCTCACAAAGCTCCTCCACATGCTCCATCCGGTGGCTGGAAAATAAAATAGAAACACCGCTGTTTTTCAGAGAAATCACAGCCTCTTTTAACAGCTCAACATTGACAGGGTCCAGACCGCTGAACGGTTCATCAAGAATCAATAGCTCCGGCTTATGCAAAACAGCCGAAATGAATTGGATTTTTTGCTGGTTTCCCTTCGAAAGCTCTTCCACCTTCTTGTTCTCGTAATCTGTTATATTGAATCGTTCAAGCCATGTGCCAAGCTCTCTAACAGCCTCCTGCTTCTCCATTCCTTTTAATCTGGCAAGGTAGACAAGCTGATCCTTTACCTTCATTTTCGGATAAAGGCCCCGTTCTTCCGGCAAATAACCGATTTTGTTGCTGATATTGTAATTCACAGGACGGCCTTTCCAGCTGATTGAGCCCTCCGTAATGCTTAATAAACCAAGAATCATGCGAAACGTCGTCGTTTTACCCGCTCCGTTTGCGCCTAGAAGACCGAACATTTGCTGTTCCGGAATGTCTAAGTTCAGTCCGTCAACAGCTTTATCAGCTCCAAATGTCTTTGTTACGTGATCAATCTTAAGCACCGTATCTCCTCCTTCCTTGACCCATTATATACTAGTTTTGGATCAAATTTAATAAAGGATTTTCATTTCCTTATTAGAATATAAATGTAGATAGATTGATAAACCTTAAAATGGAGGGGAGACCTGATGGCTGATTATTTCCTTACAGCTTTTGATCCTTCTGGGGAAATACTGATGAACGAGCAGTTCGAGGCGGAAAATGAGGAAGCGGCTAAATGGCGTGGTGAAGCCTTGTTGAAAGAAAAAGACCTTTACAGTCATACCCATCGTGTGGTCAATGCAGCCGGAAAGCTGATTTTGTTTCAAAGATGATCAGCTTTCCGGCTGATCTGTTACGTTTGAAACCTCGGCTCTCGTTTTTCCAAAAAGGCACGGATTCCTTCCTGATGATCCTTGGTTCTTCTCATTTTCTCTTGAGCGCTGCGTTCAAGGGCAAGCACCATTTTCAGTTCTTCACGCTGGAGGCTTTGAAAAATCGCTTTCGTTTCGATCATCGCCAATAAAGGTGAGGCCAACAGGGTTTCGATAAATGGTCTTGCACCTTCCGCAGGGTCTCCGGCAAATGTTCCGTCAAGGAGCCCCATATCGGCGGCTTCCGCGGCGGAACATTTTTTCCCGCTCCAAATCAGCTTTTTCGCCTTCGCTTCCCCTATTCTTTTCTTCAGCAAATAATGCCCTCCGCCGTCTGGAACAAGCCCAATGCCGATAAAATTCATCGCGAGAACGGCGTTTTTTTCCGCGAGCACAATATCAGCGCAGAGCGCCAAACTCAAGCCCAGTCCCGCAGCAGCGCCGTGAATAGCTGCAATTGTCACTTTCTTCATCTGATATAACGACAGCGTGACAGCTTCAATCGTATCCATCAGCCGCTTAAATTGATCAGGGTCATGCTCTGATGTCATCATCCGGATATCTCCGCCGGCCGAAAAACCTTTTCCGCTTCCTCTCAGAAGGACGATGAACGCCTCACTTTCAGCCGCCTTTTCAACCGCCTCTTTCAGTTCAGACAGCATCTGTTCATTCAAGGCATGGTGGGCATCAGGGCGATTCAGGATAATCTCCGCAACGGCTCCATTCACTTCATACTGAATAAACTCCATATGAAACACCTCCATGTATGCGTTTGCTTTTTTCTTTCTCTTATATACATTCCCCGCCATCCTCAAATAAACCTTTTTATTTTTCAAGATCAATAGATACTGAAAAACGCATATTATTTGAGTGGAAACATAAAGTTTTATATAGTGAAAGAAAGGATATGAGTATGAGAAAAGGAGGAGGGGAAGCATGGATAAATTGATAGTCAGTTTACTGTTAAGTTTATTTGTGGTGTACTTTCCCCCTTCGGACGTGGTTCTGCCTTCCCAGCTTGAAGAAACCACCGACAGCTATGTGCCTATGTCCTCATATCCTCAGGAAACTCAGTCGGCCAAAACGCCTTCGCCGGGCAGCCTGTCCATTGCAGAGCTGAACAAAGAGTACAGTCCGCTGGCGCATTCTATCAGGCAGCTGTCTGTGAAGCCTCTTGACGAACCGCTGATAAACAGGCTGGAAAAGGTTTGCGCCGTCCCTGTCAAATACCAGTCTAATTACCTCCGAATATAAATGATCAAGTTTTGTTTGTAACAGACCCACTTGGCCAACACTACATTCGGAGGGATTTTCATTGAATATTAAAGAAAACGATCTGCCGGGCATCGGCAAAAAATTTGAAATCGAAACGAGAAGCCACGAAAAGATGACCATTATCATTCACGATGACGGAAGAAGAGAAATTTATCGCTTTCATGACCGCGACCCGGATGAGCTTCTTTCCAATATCTCATTGGATGATTCTGAAGCAAGGCAAGTTGCCGCTATTCTAGGTGGCATGGTCTATAAACCGCAAACACTGGAGTCCATCGAAATGGCTTTCAGCGATCTCATTATTGAATGGTTTAAAGTCGAAAAAGGCGCCAAATCGATCGGACGCACACTCGGGGAGCTTGATATCCGCCAGAATTGCGATGTCACTGTCATCGCCATCATCAAGCACAGCCAGGAAAAGCTTTTGCACCCCGGAGCCGATTCGGTTATTGAAGAAAATGACACCCTTGTCCTCTCAGGTGAAAGAAAGCATCTGAAGAAGCTGATTCACGATTTTCTTTCTGGAGAGGGCGTGTGAACGGCCGATGGACCATCTTATATTTGAAGTCGGGACAGCGCTTGTGCTTGTGGCGATTGCCAGTGTGATCGCCAATAAAATTAAATTTTCGATTATTCCGTTTCTGATTGTGCTGGGCATGCTGCTTGGACCGCATGCGCCCAAAGCGGGGATTATTGACCTTACATTTATAGAAAGCAGTGAAATCATCGCGTTTTTCGGGCGAATGGGCGTGCTGTTCCTGCTGTTCTATCTCGGACTCGAATTCTCCGTCGGAAAGTTGGTTAAGTCGGGAAAATCAATCGCGGTCGGCGGAACGATTTATATCTTGATCAATTTCAGCCTCGGACTGCTTTACGGGTTTATCACCGGGTTCTCTTTTCTGGAAGTCCTCGTCCTCGCAGGCGTTATTACGATCTCATCAAGTGCGATTGTCGCAAAAGTGCTCGTCGATTTAAAAAGAACGGCCAATCCGGAAACCGAGCTGATCCTCGGCATCATTATGTTTGAAGATATCTTCCTTGCCGTATATTTGTCCGTTGTTTCCGGCCTTGTGTTAGGTGATGCGACATCAGTCGGGAGTGCGCTCTTGTCCATTTTGATCGCCTTTGGTTATATGCTGCTGTTTTTTATCGCAGCAAGAAAGCTCCCGCCGCTGTTGAATAAACTGTTGGACATTCGCTCAAACGAAGTGTTTATTATCGTCATTTTCGCCGCGCTCTTTTTTATCGCCGGGTTTTCAGAGACGATTCATGTAGCGGAAGCGATCGGCGCGCTGCTGCTCGGATTGGTTTTTTCGGAAACAGAGCATTCTGATCGAATTGAGCATCTTGTCGTTCCGTTTCGTGACTTCTTCGGCGCGATGTTCTTTTTCAGCTTCGGCCTCAGCATTGACCCGTTTTCGCTTGGTGACGCGGTTTGGCTTGCATTGGGTGCAGTGATTCTGACCATTCTCGGAAACTTTATCGCCGGAATGGTTGCCGGACGACGCGCAGGGCTTTCTCATAAGGCTTCGTCCAATATCGGACTGACGATCGTATCACGGGGAGAGTTTTCGATTATCGTTGCGAACCTCGGGATAGCCGGCGGCCTGTCAGCCACATTAAAGCCGTTTGCCGCCTTATATGTCCTCATTCTGGCGATTTTGGGACCGCTTTTAACAAAGGAATCAAAACGAATCTACCGCCTGCTGAACAAAGTATTTAAATGGAAGCCCGATGTTCAGCCTGCAAGAAAACGGGGATAAAAAAAGCAGCACTGTGATCAGTGCTGTCTTCAGATTGTAGACAAAGTCCTAAAACGGTTTTTGTTTTAGGACTTTGTCACCTTTTCAGCGTGATTGAAAACCCTTGAAGTCTAGGAAGGACGAGCATTGGAGCGGAGCGAATGTTATGATTCGTGAGCACCAACGCGCAGGACTGACAACGAATGCGAGGGTTTGTCGACACGCTGAAAGCAGCACTGTGATCAGTGCTGCTTTGTCGTTTTCACAAAAATCTGCTCTAAATAGTTGATTTTTTCCTCCGTGTAGTGCTCAAATCGCTCATTGTACGATTTCGGATCTTTCGGATTGGCAAAGTGCGTGATCTTCCCTGTATCGCGGTCAATAAATTTACTTGCCGCGCCGCAGCCGATTCCGATAATCGTCTGCACCTCTTCCATAATCATGATGTTGTAGATGCTTTCTTGTCCCGGCAAAGAGTATCCGACGTTTTCAAGGTTTCCAAGGATGTTTTTCTGGCGGTATAAATAATAAGGCATGTATCCATGTTTTTTCGTCCAGGCTACCGCGTCATCCATCATTTGAGAAACCTCTTCCCTGCCGGCGACCTTGTACTTATGCTTGTTTCTCGTCATTTCTGACGCCCGTTTAAAGGAAAGCGTATGAACGGTAAGAGATTCCGGCATCAGCTTTTCCGTTTCTGCAAGGCTGTGTCTGAACTCCTTCACGCCTTCTCCAGGCAATCCGATAATCAAGTCCATGTTGATATTATTCATGCCGTGCCGGCGGGACAGATGATATTTCTCAATGGTCTCTTCAACCGTATGATGCCGTCCGATCGCCTTTAGCGTTTCGTTTTCATAGGATTGCGGATTGATGCTGATTCGGTCAATGTCATATTTGTTTAAAACGGCGAGCTTTTCTTCTGTAATCGTGTCAGGGCGGCCAGCTTCCACCGTAATCTCGCGAATGTGTTTCACATCCGGGAAGGAGCGGACCATTTCTTCATACAGCAGATCCATTTCCTCCGCTGTAATGCTTGTCGGCGTCCCGCCGCCAAAATAAATGGTTGTCACCTTCACATTATGCTTCTTCAGCCATTCACCGATTTTCTGCATTTCGTAATGCAGCCCCCATAAGAATGAGCCGACTCTGCCCGCCTGCCCTTGGATGGCATACGCAGGAAATGTGCAATACGCGCATTTTGTCGGACAAAACGGAATGCCAATATAAATACTGACTTCATCTTTCACTTGATACAAATCCGGCACTGCCGCCAGCTGCCGGTCAACAATGTCCTGCATTAATTCGATTTTCTCATCGTGAATTAAATAGTCTTTTCTCAATTCTGCATGCGCTTGCTCCTTCGGCATTCCGCTTTGCAGCTTTTTATGAAGCAGCTTTGTCGGCCGGATTCCTGTAAGGATTCCCCACTTTTGCGTGATGCCCGTGTGCGCTTGAAGAAGGTTGAGATATACATACGAAATCGTGTTTTTCACTTGCTTAAAAACTTCTTTTTCATTCATGTCGGGAGAGAAAGATTTTGTATGCTGTTCCGTGATGCCAGTTTCCTTCACCTCTCCCGAAACCGTCACACGCTCTTCCGTTTGTAAGCAGTCTAAAGAAATGACAACATCTGCGTGCTCCTCTCCGCCGTACACAAGCTCGCACTCTTCATAAAACAAATTTACAATATTTTGCAGAGGCCGATGCAGGCGGTCATCATGTATGCCTTCTATTTTAATTTGCAACTTCATCACCTAATTTATCAAATTCAAAACTTTCTTTAGTGTACAGAAATAAACCGCTAAAATCAATCCGGCAAAAAAGCCGCCGCACCTGTCAGGGCGCGAGCGGCTTTTTTACACACGTTTCATGTGGAACTTATCAAGAAATCCTTTTCGCTGCTGCATTCGGAAGTATTCCTTCATCATGTAAGCGACACCTTGCTCATCATTGGACCTTGTGACCCAATCGGCCTTTCTCTTGATCTCCGGAGCGGCGTTCCCCATCGCTACCCCAAGACCTGCAAGTTCAATCATCGGAAGATCGTCATACTGGTGCCCAATGACCACGACATCATCCATGGTCAGCCCAAGTTCAGAAGCGACAAGGGCCAGGCCCGCTTCCTTCGAGACACCTTTCGGGACGATATTCAGCTTCTCGTCACTTACACGGATGACGTCAACCGCCGAAAAAGCTTTCGTAATCGTTTCTGTCATATCATGCTGAATATCGTGCTCCGTATACACCTCGATGACAGGCGCACTCACCGGCTCATCCATGAGAAGATCGCTTAATGATTCAACAAACTGGACGGGATAAAAGATCGGATCAGAGGGATGAATAAGTGCTTTCCCCAATAAATTAGAATTCACCTTTTTCTTGTTTCCAATGGAATACTTCTCGTGAAGAAGCCGAATATTGCATTGATAGCTCTCCAGCACTTGAACAATATTAAAGGTATGATCATCAGAAATTCTTTTTTCGAAAAACGGGGCGTCTATTTTCTCAGCGATGTATGCTCCGCTATGGGTGATCAGCTTGGCATCCAGCTTAAGCGATTTCGCTATTTTCTGTGCTGAACGAAAATGTCGGTTGGTCACGAGTGTGACGTAAATCCCTTTTTTCTTTACATATTCTATCGCGTCTTTCGTTGCCTGATGAATCTTTCCGTTCGACCGAAGCAGCGCTCCATCTATGTTTAAGGCAAGCAATTGTTTTGACACAGAGATGTCCCCCTCCTTGATGACTGTACTTGTGTATAAGATATGACCCTGTCTCTGTGTTTAGAACAACCTTTTCCGCCCAAGCAAAAAAAGCCTGGCTCAGCAGACTTTATGTATGGCATGATGATAGGATACGATCGAAGCTGCCATTCTCCCTAATATCGTTATTTCGATTTACGAAAAATCATGTATCAGGAACCCCTTGTTTGACCAATGACGCGCTCCGAACACTTACTCTCTGTTGCTTATCCCCTCTATATAACGGCATGATATGCGACCGTATCCAATTGAAATCAGGTAAGTGTAGGCGCTTTCAATGCCATTATCTCAGTTTTTCTTGCTGATGACAAGGGTTTTTTTAACTAAAAAAAGTAACCAAATGATGTATACTAAGGTAGGATTTGTTGTTAATTTTTGGAGCTATCTACTTGATGCAGAACATATATTCTCGTACGATATAAACAATAAATGAAAAAGCGGTGATCAGATGGCTGATTTAAAAGAAATTTACAATGAAAAACTGATATCTCAATTGATACACCATATAAAGGCATCTTGCCCTGGTTTTCATCAAGGCCGCTTCGAGGAACAGTTGCTGAAGGAAGACTGGCCTGAACTCGCTTTAAAAGAGCGGATGCGCCGCATTACAGCTTCCTTATACGAAACACTGCCAAAACCGTACAATGAAGCACTCGCTATTTTACGGGATGCAGCCCCTCATTTTAAAGGGCTCAGCGGCATTCTATTCCCTGATTATGTGGAACAGTATGGGTTAGCGCATTGGGACGAATCCATAAAGGCATTGGAATACTTTACACAATATTCTACCTCAGAATTTGCTGTAAGGCCTTTTTTGCTTTTAGATCAAGAAAAAATGATTGCGCAATTGCTAAAATGGTCTGAGCATGAAAATGAACACGTGAGAAGACTAGCGAGCGAAGGAAGCAGACCCCGGCTGCCGTGGGGAAAAACGATACCCGCTTTGAAATTGGACCCTTCCCCCGTTCTGCCGATCCTTGAGAAGCTGATGCAGGACGAGTCCTTGTATGTGAGGAAAAGCGTGGCCAACAACCTTAACGATATATCAAAAACGCACCCTCACTTGCTGAGAAAAGTCGCTGACCAATGGTACGGAACACATCGCTATGCCGATTGGATCATCAAACACGCCTATCGGACCTTATTAAAAAAGGGTGATCAACAGGCCTTAGCGCTTTTTGGTTATGAAAATGCTGATTTGATAGAATTACATGATTTCACATGCCAATCCAGCCGTATAGCCATTGGCGAAAGCCTTGAATTTTCTTTCTCTATTCATTCAGACAGGGATCAAAAAGTAAGAATTGAATACGCAATTGATTTTGTAAAAGCAAGAGGCCAGCGTCATCAAAAAGTATTTAAAATATCAGAAACAACCATAAGAAAAAACGAAACGAAGTCATACACAAAAGTTCATTCCTTTAGGGATCTAACCACCAGAAAACATTACAAAGGAATTCATACATTATCAGTAATCATCAATGGAGAGGCAAAAGATTCATTGGATTTCCAAGTTTGCTGACTGCATAAAAAATCCCTTCTTTTCCAAGAAGGGATTTTGCTGATTAGCCTTCGACACTGCCGTAAAGCTCTTCCAAAGGCTTCATAATGATTTTGTTCAATTCGCCGATCAGCATGCTCATGCGCTGCTCCGCTTCCATCAGCTGGGAAATTTTTTCGTGCTGCTGTACAAGCGCAACTGTTTTTTGAGCCTGCGTTACTTCTTCTTCTGTAATTTCTTCTCCTGCCATTTGTTTTTGCTGGAGTCTAAGCTGCACATCACGGAAGTTTTCAAACATGCGCTTTGCAGATTCATCTGCGTTTACTTCATCATAAAGGTTTTTTAAACGGGTGAACTCTTCGCTCCCGCGTAATGATTTTTCCAGGTCATATGCTACATCATAAAAATTAACAGCCATTGTAAATAGCTCCTTTCATCATTGCCATTTGACATACCACTCCACTATAACAGACTATGGAGCTCCTTTCATTAATCAAGGACCATTTCTTCTTAAAAAAGGGTGACAAACAACGCTTGAACCGCACCTATGATTCCGCCGAGAAGGCCTCCTAAATAGGTAATCATTTTAAATTCTTTTTTTGAAATGGACAGCACCATTTCTTCAAGACGCTGTACCGGGAATTGATCCACCTGCTCCTTGACGATTTCCTCAAGGCGCATCCGTTTTAAGACGCTTTCAAGATTGGCTGAAACGCCTTCAAGCAATTTGTCTAACAGTGCCGGCAGCATTTGCTGGGTCAATTCAGATTCATACCGGAGAGTAAGCGTTCCGATCGTCTTATCGAAGAAAGGGGCAGTCGAAAATGTTTGCAGCACTCTTCGTTTCAGGCTGAAAATGAGCGCCTTGGCATTCCATTTTTCATCTGCTTCATAAAACGTATACTCCTTCAGCTTGCCCCATTCGTTTTTCAAAAGGTCAGAAAGCAGCCTTTTTGTCTCGTCATTCCGCAAAAACTTCAGCAGCTCCGGCAACACGCGATCCGCGAGGCTGGTATTGCCCAAAAACATTTGCACCATGCTTCCAAGCATGCCGCGCTCTTTTAAAAAGTCATCAATCATATGGCCGAGACGGATTTTCCCTTCATCACTTTCAAAATAATTGATGCCGCGTGACAATATATATTCTGAAATCATCGGAATCTTTTCCTCAAGCTTTTCCTGCACTTCCAAAGGCACCAGCTCTTTTAACGATCGGTGTTCGTATTGGCGGAAAAGCTCATTCAGCTTATCATCCGTCCAGCTGCTGATCCATGCGTCTGCCGCTTCATCGGGACGCTTGATCCCGGCTCTTTCAAGCGCTTCTTTTACTGTCATTTCAGAAAGTGACAGCTTTTGAATCAGCTGTTCACCGACTTGAAGAGCCTGCTTTTTGGCTGTATCAGAGACGAGCCGCTTTTTAATGCCTTCAGGGGTTAAGAGATGATTGACGACCATCAGTCCCATTTGTTTTGCAAGCTCATCCCGTCTTCTCGGAATCAGTCCAGGAGTAAAAGGGACTCGTTTCCCAAACAAATAGTGCGCTTTATATGGCCTAAATAGCATTTGAATTGCTAAATGATTCGTCACCGCGCCAATGGCAGCGCCGATCACGATCATAAAAATAAAGGTTCCTGCAATACCCATTCCTATTCATCTTCCTCCATCTGTGCTTCATCTTTTTTCATATTGTTCATCATGTACCTATTCGTATTATAGAGGCTGATGCAATCACTTAGCAAACGAGGAGACAAATTCCTATTGTCAGAAAATCAGCTTGTCTATCTGGAATAGGGCAAGGTGAAGAATCGTAATCTGTAAAGTAGAATACCGTCAGCTGCGTTCGTCCTGAATGTTTTTACCGCAAAGCTGCTGACACCCGCCGGCAGCTTTTGAATAAAAGGGGGAGTCTCATCATGATAACACTCGGTTTTATGTCCTTATCCCGCCAGCATGAAGCGGATTATTCCGCAGAATTGGCCAAAAGAGCACCCGAATTCGGCATACGATTCATCCGGTTTACACCGTTCGATATTTCACCTGACACGTTGCGTGTCAAAGCCTCGGTCTATCATTCGGCCAGCAGCACTTGGAACGAAACTGAATTAGCCATTCCAGAATATATTTATGACCGCTGTTTTTACGGCAAGGATTCACAATCCCAAAAAGCAAAGCCGATCGTTGAATGGCTCAAAAAATATCCGAAAACAGAATTCATCGGCCGGGGGCTTCCTGATAAATGGACTGTCCTTCATGATTTGCAGCAGCACGCTGTGATCAATCCTTATATTCCGGAGACGATGAAGGTGAGCCGCTATGAGCAAATCCATTCCTTTTTATCCAAGGATAAAGCCTGCATCCTAAAACCGGCGTTCGGCGCAGGAGGCAGAGGCGTTATTCTATTGGCGCTCGGCAAGAAACACATAACCGCCACGTATCACATCGGAAAGGATAAGCAGACAAAAACCTTTTCCAACCATGCTTCTTTTAAAACATGGTGCAAAAAAGTGCTACAGCATCACTATTTGCTTCAGCCTTATTTAAATATTCAAGATAAAGAGCAATACCCATGTGATATCCGCCTGTTCATGGAAAAAAACGAAGCAGGTGAATGGAATACAGTGGGAAAGGCCGTGAGACGCGGATATAAACACGGGCTGCTAGCCAATTTGTCAGGCGGGTCTGATGTACTTACATTCGATTCTTGGTTTGAAGGTATACCGAAAAAACAGCAAGTGGTCTTACTTGATGACGTGTTCTCGATTACCCAGTCGGTTCCTTATTATCTTGATGAGCGCTATGGGCCTCTGTTTGAACTAGGCCTCGATATATGCCTTGCGAAGGACGGGAGGATCTGGATATTGGATATTAATTCCAAACCGGGCAGAAAGTCAATTTTGCGAGTCTCTCCCGAGCAAAAAGAACAAATGTACACTTGTCCCCTAAAGCGCTGCCAATATCTGTTTTCTGAGCAAAGCCGGAAAGGAGTTCTTCCGCGTGAATCATAAACGGTTTTTGATCGGCATAGACAAAACCAGTGAAAACACCTTAATTTTGCCCTTTTCGCTGAAAAGAGACGGTCTCTTGCATGCCGCGTTCGGAACGAAGGTTGTCAGATGCCACGTTTCTTACAGACGGCATTTAGAACAAACCGTCCTTCTCTCTGAAAATCTGTTTCACGAGCTTTTTCTTCCCCATCGAAGCAGAGCTGACATTCTGATTCATGATCATACGGTACATATCGGGCCGTTAATCGGCATCTTTACGGCAGGGTTTACCGTATCACTTGAACGCCCATTTAAGGATCGCTCCCTCTTTTTTTCAAAGCTTCTCACATTACACGAGCAAGCAGGAGGCTACTGCTTCGTGTTTGGCGCTCACCAAATCAATTGGGAGGAAGGTACGATTGAGGGGCTCCTTTACAGGGAAAACGGCTGGGAGAAAAAAGTCGTCCCGCTGCCGAACGTCGTTTATGACCGTTTGCCAAACCGAAAAATTGAAGATTCGCTTCTCTTGCAACATACAAAAAAGAGACTCATCGATGAATACCAGATTCCATGGTTTAATAAAACGTTTTTTAATAAATGGAGCGTTCATCAATTGCTCGAAAAAGATCCGAGAACAGCCCCTTTTCTGCCGAAATCCGCGCTGGCACCGTCTGAGGAGCGGATCGATGAGCTTTGTGACGCATACAAAAAAGTTTATATAAAACCGGCCAACGGAGCACTCGGAACCGGCATTTACCAGCTGACAAAAACAGGCGATGGCCTGACGGTGAAACATACGAATGATGCTAAAACGTTTTCTTCAGTTGAATATTCCGATGCCGCTTCATTTCTGAAAGAATTTCAAAAACAGCACAATCTGTCCGATTTTCTCATTCAGCAAGGTGTCGATTTGATTAAGTTTCAAGGCAAACCAGCGGATTTCCGTGTCCATACCAATAAAAACAGAAAAGGAAAATGGACCGTGACAGCAATCGCCGTGAAAATTTCCGGAGAAAACAGCATTACAACACATCTTTCTAATGGCGGAATCGTCAAAACACTTGCAGAAGTATACGGTAATCCCGCTGAAAGAATTGAGGTCATTAAAAAGCTTTCTGCTGCAGCACTGACAGCAAGCCATGTGCTTCACGACCATATCGAAGGGTTGATCGGGGAGATCGGTTTCGATTTTGGCATAGATCAGAACGGTAAAGTATGGATGTTTGAAGCGAATTCACGTCCGGGTCGCAGTATTTTTTCTCATCCGAATTTGCATCATGTTGATTCTCTGACAAAACGAAGAAGCTTTGAATACGCGTCATATCTATCCGAGAAGGCGATTATCTCCCCTGAAGCGCTATGGCCTTCGTAATCTGCCCGCTTTTTTGATAAGCGGGCTTTTCTTTATCCGTCGCTGGGACAAACTGCTTCACAATTAGGCCTACAATGATGTTCTGAAACAGTGGTACAATAAAAATAATTCGTTCGTCACCAGGTCATTTGATATCAATAGTAAGGAGCGTGGCCGCCATGATTTCTCATTTCAGCTGGAAACCGTTGTTCCAAAAAGAAAAGCTGCCCGGATGGAGAATTTCGTTTTATTATAAAGGAACCCATTATGAAGGCATCTATCATAAAAGCGGTGAAATTGAATGGGGAGATTTGTTTCCCGCCCGCGCTGATGAGCCTGCTCTTACAAACGAAATACATGAACTGATGCTTTTTCATATTTATGACTAGCTTAGCCTGGACGGCTAAGCTTTTTTTATGCCTTCTCAACATTTACCACTCAATTTTCCGCATGCGTCCTCGGCCATTTTAACATAATACTAGTAACAAGCCGGCAAAGCATTGGGTTACGCCGAGGCGGCAGTGACACCCGAGACGGGTCCACAGACTGGTGCAACTCCAGTTAACCCAACCATACTAAACAAAAAGGAGATTTTACACATGGCTAACCAAAACTCTTCAAATCAATTATTAGTTCCTGGCGCAGCTCAGGCTATCGATCAAATGAAACTTGAAATCGCTTCTGAGTTCGGCGTTAACCTTGGAGCGGATACAACTTCCCGCGCTAACGGTTCTGTCGGTGGAGAAATCACTAAGCGTTTAGTCTCTTTTGCTCAGCAGCATATGGGCGGCAGCGAACAATAACAACTCAATATCTGGCTATAGAGGGCGCGGTTTCCGCGCTCTCTTTCTATTTGTCACCCTTTTTTCCCGCTTCACATATCCTAGAAAAAAAGGGAGGGAATGAGGGTGGCATTCATCGCCTTTGTGAATTGGGAGCTGGTTCAGTTCGTCAGTATATCCATGCTTCATGAATATGTTTCCCATCGTTCTGCCTATATGTACAGGTATTCTTTCCCGCGCTGTTCAAACTGAAAGCATCCTTTTATAATGAGGGGCAAGGAGGTTTTTTGATGAGAATCGCTTTATTAGGAGCCAGCGGGCGCGTCGGACAAGCTTTTTTGAAACAAGCGGCCGCAGATGGACAATTTGATATGTACGCTCTACTCAGAGCTCAGCAATCTGGGCTTCCCCTTCCAGAAGACCGGCTCGTCATGGGAAATGCGCGCCGCCGGGAAGATGTGGAAAAAGTTGTGAAGGATGCTGAAATCGTGATCAGCTGTCTCGGCACGGATGGTGATGATACCTTGTCTGTAGCGATGGCAAATATAATCGCCATTATGAAAGAACAGCATATCAAACGGGTGATTACGATCGGTACCGCAGGCATTCTTAATTCCCGATATGAACCGGGAAAGTACCGGTTTGAAACAAGTGAATCAAAACGAAAGCTAACCCGAGCAGCCAAGGAGCATGCAAAAGTATACGAAATGCTAAAAGAATCATCTTTAGACTGGACAATCATCTGCCCCACTTACCTCCCGGACGGAGCAGCAACCGGCGAGTACCGTGTGGAGCGTAACGTTTTGCCGGAGGGCGGCACAAGCATTACGGTCGGCGATACAGCTGATTTTTTATATCATGAGCTCATTACAGGCGAGTATGCCGGATATCGTGCCGGACTGGCCTATTAACTACATAACAACCCCAAAACACGATTGTTTTGGGGTTGTGAGCATTATGCGATGGAATGTTTCTTGCCTTTTTGCAGCTCATACATTTGATAGTATTGTCCTTTGACCGCCATTAATTCCTCATGGTTCCCTCTCTCAACAATTTCTCCTTTATCAAGGACCAAAATCTGATCTGCGTTTCTGATTGTTGAAAGCCGATGGGCGATGACGAAAGTGGTGCGTCCTTGTTTTACGACATCGAGCGCCTTCTGGATCACGGCCTCTGTCTCTGTATCAATATGCGCCGTAGCTTCATCTAAGATCAAAATAGCGGGATCAAAGGCCAGAGCTCTTGCGAAAGATATTAATTGCCGCTCTCCAGAAGATAGCGTGCTCCCTTTTTCAATCACCGGTTCATTGATGCCTTGGGGCAGCTTTTCCAAAAGGCTCTCGGCCCCGACTTGCCGCAGCGCTTTTTTGATCTTTTCATCGGTCATGTTTTCATCATCAAGGCTTACGTTAGAACCGATCGTGCCCGAGAATAGGTAAGGGTCCTGAAGGACAATGCCCATGTGGGATCTGAGTTCCTGTCTTGACATGTTGTAAATGCTTTTTCCATCAATCAGAACATCCCCTTTTTGCGCATCATAAAAACGAAACAAAAGATTCAAAATCGAGCTTTTTCCTGATCCTGTATGGCCAACGAGCGCTACAGTTTCGCCTTTTTGTGCGGTAAAGGAAATATGTTTTAATACCTCTTCACCGTCATGATATGCAAATGACACATTACGAAATTCAACCCGTCCCAGAGCACGCTCCTTTGCAGGCTCACCTGCTTCTTCCGTATTCTTTTCTTCAAGCAGTTCGAAAACACGCCCGGCGGAAACCCGTGCCAGCTCCAGCTTTGAAAACTGGTTGACGATGCCTGTGATCGGCTGAAATAACCGGTTTAAATAATCAACAAACGCGTACAGCACGCCGACAGAAACAATTCCAGCCGCATTCAGGCTCGCACCGCCAAAGTGCCAGATCAGACTGACAAACGCAAGGTTTCGGATCACATTGACAAGGTTATGGGACATTAAGGAGTTTAAATTCAGCATCCTGTTTTGAAAATAAAAATGAGATTCATTTAATTTCTCAAATTCTCTCATCGTTTCCTTCTGGTGGCGGAAAGCCTGAATAATGGTCATGCCTTGAATGGACTCATTCATCTTTGCGTTAATGTCACTGTTGATCGAGCGGATTTTTCGATTGTAATAAGACGCGTATTTTCGGTAGATAACTGACCACAGACAGATGATCGGCACAATGGCCAGGCACACTAACGCGAGCTTCACATCAAGCAGAAACAAAGCTGCGAATATGCCGACCATATAGATTCCGCTTGTCACAAATGTTGACAGCACTGTGACATATAAATCCCTGACGGCTTCCGTATCATTGGTAATCCGCGCAACCACTTTGCCTGCGGGAAGGTTATCAAAATAGCGTATCGGCATTTTCTGTATATGCGAAAACACGTCCTGCCTCATCCTCTGAATAATCCGATTGGCGCTCATCTGCAGCAAATAATGCTGTCCGTATTGAAAAAATACAGAAAAGACGAGCAAGCCTCCATAAAGACAGATCAGAACCATCATTCCTCTTATTTCCGGCTGATAGAACTGGAAAACTTCCTCTTTTGTCAGCTTTTCGGCAGCATATGTCCGGCTCTTGTTTCCGTTTGTGATTGTCAGCTTTCCGTCAGAAACCGTTCTGTTCCCGTCAAAGCTGACAGCCTGATCAACAAAATAGAACGCCATCCCCACTTGATAAATATGCGCTTCTTTTTCTTGAGAAACAGGTTCCTGCATACGGTCCTCTCTTACATAAGAGGTGCCGTGAAACTGAACGGCGTTTTTATCTTTTTCCGCAGCTTCATACCAAGTTTTCTCAATACCGAGGATATGATCGTCAATCATTTTTTTGCCGATAAACGGCCCAGTCAGTTCTGCTCCTACGGCGACAGCTAGCAAAAAGACGGCTATGATCAGCAATTTCCGATAAAGGAGTGCGTATCTCCATA
This sequence comes from Bacillus vallismortis, assembly GCF_004116955.1. Lineage (NCBI taxonomy): Bacteria > Bacillati > Bacillota > Bacilli > Caryophanales > Bacillaceae > Bacillus > Bacillus vallismortis. The sequence continues at coordinate 2,454,765 of NZ_CP026362.1, forward strand.
ACGTTTTTCCTGTTTTCATGCCCCTGCTCCCCCTTCTTCCGCAGTGAACAGCTGCTGTCTTTCATATTGTTCCCGGTACCACCCATTATTGGCCATCAGCTCTTGATGGGTGCCTCTCTCAGCAATCACGCCGCCGTCCATCACAAGGATCAAGTCAGCATGCTCTACCGCGGATAAACGGTGCGTCAAAATAAATGTTGTTTTTCCTTTGCGGTTTTCTTTGATATTGCTGATAATCGTCGCCTCTGTTTTGGCATCCACAGCAGAAAGCGAATCATCCAGGATCAAAATCTCCGGATTCGCCATAAGGGCTCTCGCAATCGAAATTCTTTGTTTCTGCCCGCCGGACAGCGCCACGCCTTTTTCGCCGACCATTGTCTCCAAGCCGGACGGAAGCATGTGCACATCCTTTTCAAAATGTGCTTCGGCAATGGCTTGCCGAACCTCTTCATCACTCGCATCCTGTTTTCCGTATAGAATATTTTCTTTTACCGTCCGCGAGAACAGCAAATGATCCTGCGGCACATATCCAATCCACCCGCGTAGCCGGTCAAGAGGGATCTGCTGAATTGGTATGCCTGAGAACGTGATGCTCCCTTTGCCTGCGGGATACTGGCGCAAAAGCTGCTTAATAATCGTCGTTTTTCCGCTCCCGGTTTTCCCGGCAATCCCGACAGTCTGCCCTTTTTGCACCGCAAACGAAACATCTTGAATATTGCTGCTTGTTGAGCTTGGATATGTAAAGCTGACATGGCTGAAAACAATATCTCCAGGCTCTTTCAGTTCAGCGGGCTGCTTTGGATCTGTCACGTCCGGCTCATAAGAAAGAGTTTCATTCACCCTGTCTAATGACGCATTGCCGCGTTGCATCACATTAATGAGTTCACTGATTGCAAACATCGGCCAAATCATCATGCCGAGATAAACGTTAAAGGAAACAAGCTCGCCAAGCGTCAGTTCATTCCGAAACACAAGAAACGCTCCATAACCGAGCCCGATCAGATAGCTGACGCCGACAAGCAGCTTCACTGTCGGCTCAAACAGCGCATCTATAAATGCCACTTTCATATTTTTCTGGTAAACATCAGCGGTCATTTCATGAAACCGGCGGACATCGTTTGTTTCCTGCACATACGCGCGAATCACCCGCACGCCTGAAACAGATTCAAGCACCTTGTCATTCAGCGCCCCGAACGCATTTTGGGCCTCCGTAAACCGCTCATGAATTTTACTTCCGTATAGACTGATGGCAATCGCCATAATAGGAAGCGGGAGAATGGCGGCAAAGGTCAGCTTCCAGCTGATCAGAAATCCCATCGTCAAAAAGATCGTCATCATAAACATCGTAGAATCGACTAATGTCAAGATGCCAAACCCCGTCGTTAAACTGACAGCCTGAAGGTCATTTGTCCCCCGCGCCATCAAATCGCCTGTCCGGTTCTTTTCATAAAACGGCGGAGACATGGCTAGCAGATGCCCCATCAGCTTCGTACGAAGAATTCTCTCCATCAGATTCGCTCCGCCAAACAGCTGGTGCATCCAAAAATAAGACATGATATACACGACCGCCGTCAGCACAATAAAGATACCGATATAAAACAGCAGCCCATCCGCAGTAAACGCCCCAGATTTCATATCATCTATGGCGTTTCCCAAGAGCTTCGGCGGAAACATTTCAATGACATTGACTCCTAATAAGAGCACAATCGCAATCGTATAGCGCAGCCAGTATGCTTTAAAAAACCAGCCAAGCTTTTTCAATACTGAGAACATCAATCCTCATCTCCTTTATCTCATCAGCCGCCTTCTATTTTTTCCTTGCTTCCTTTTTCGTTCAGTTTGGTACAAGTTGGTCTTGTCTCTGTATTTTTCTTCACATCCCATACACCTGTCCTTCCTTGATTTTGTATATAAAAAAGGCATGAAGCGTCAGCTCCATGCCTTTTTTAACCAATATGTTATGCACAGCGCTTTTCAGCGCGCGGCTAGACTTAAAAAACCGTTCAATCAAACAGAACATGGGGTTTGCCGCGCCAATATGAAGCTGTTTTGTAAACACGCAAATTCCTTGGCATAGCAAACCCTCCTTCCATTTTTCGTCTTTTTTTCATCATATAAACAAAACCTTTTTTTGTCAATCATTTCTTCATAAGGAAAAGGTTAATTGTACTTGGATCCGGGTATTGTCTTGTAAGACGTTTTTGAAAGGGTGAGAATGATGTTTCATGCTGAACGTATTATCGTTGCGTTTGACGGAAGTGAAAACAGTAAGAGGGCGCTTCAGACAGCCATTGACCTTGCTAAAACCGTAAATGCCACCATTACCATCGCCCATTCACATGATGTGAAGGACACTCAGACCATCATCGACCCGCCAAGGCCTGAAGCGGGAGCAAGCTATATTGGCGGTGGCATGACGAATGTTCCTGATCCTCTTATATCAGATGTCGCACCAACTCAGCCAGTCATCTACGAAGACCGTACGGAAGAAGTCATCGCCGAAGCCAGAATGATGCTCAATGACCAGCAGGCCGATGGAGATATTGATATAGTAGAAGGCGATGCGGCAGAGTCCATTATTGAGCATGCAAACCGCATTTCCGCCGATTTGATCGTAACCGGAAGCAGAGACCAAAACAAGCTGAAAAAGTTATTATTTGGAAGTGTGAGCGAAAAACTTTCAGCGAAATCAGATATACCCGTCCTGATTGTAAAGTGAGCACGCCCTGTGCTCACTTTTTTAAATTCAAAATTGTGAAAAAACATAGATTTTCGTTTTTTTCTGTTATAATGCTTTCGTGCCCAAAAGCACAAAAGCATTAAAGATCATATGGGGTGTTATTTTGGATTCTCAAAAAAAGCTGACGTTTCCGTTAGCCGTCGGTTTATTTATATTGATGTTAGGCATTATTATTTCTTGCTTGTTTTTGCTTCATATAGAACCGCATATCCCGCTGTTTCTATGTGTTATTACCCTTTCAGCAGCCGGTTTATGGTGCGGGTTCCCTTGGAAGACCCTAGAAAAAGGAATGGCCGATGGGATCAAGAACGGCGTACAGCCGATTATCGTTCTGGCGCTGATCGGTATCTTAATCGGCGCTTGGATGTACAGCGGCGCCATACCGTCCGTGACAGTTTATGTCCTGTCCTTTATTGAACCCAGCCATCTTCTTTTGACTGCTTTGTTTTCCTGCATGATCATCAGCACGCTTGTCGGCTCAAGCCTGACAACTGTGAGCACGATTGGAGTCGCACTGATCGGCGTGGCGAGCGCGGCCGGTGTTCCGCTTGAATGGGTGGCAGGTGCGGTCATATGCGGCGCATGCTTCGGTGATAAAATGTCGCCGATGTCGGATACAACCAATTTTGCCGCCGGTATAGGCGAAATACCGATTTTTGAACACATTCGCCATATGATGGGCACTACTATTCCGGCTTTGCTTATCACCGTCGTGCTGTTTTACTTTCTCGGTTTATCAGTATCCGCGGACACTGCTTCTACCGATGATATTCAACATGTCATAACCGGAATCAAGGATGCTGCGAATGTGACGCCATGGGCGCTTCTTTCACCGCTCTTAGTCGTTTTGCTGGCGGTTAAGCGTGTCCCCGTCATTCCCGTTCTGACTGCCGGAATTATTTCCTCGGGAATGTTAACGGCTATATTTGTCCCTGACAGCAGCATACAAGGGTTTATGACAGCTTTGCAACATGGCACGGCGTTCGAAACTGACAATGAGGCTGCCGCTAAAATCATCAACAGAGGCGGACTGCAATCCATGATGGGCTCAGTTTCGCTCATTATCATCGCTTTTGCACTCGGCGGATTGATGGAGAAAATCGGATTGATTTCCGCGCTGTTGGAGGGTGTCATGAAAGGCATCCGCTCAAAAGGCCAGCTGATTGCGGCAACTGTCTGTTCAAGCATCGGCGTCAATTTGGCAACCGGTGAACAATATTTATCGATACTAATACCGGGACAATCATTTAAAACCTTATACGACAAACAAAACATCCAGCGAAAATTTCTTTCCAGATCCTTAGAGGACGGCGGGACATTAATGAATCCGTTGATCCCTTGGGGCGTATGCGGAGCCTTTATGGCAAGCGCGCTTGGCGTTCCCGTCATAGACTATATCCCGTTTGCATTCTTCCTTTATATATCTCCGATGCTCTCAATTCTGGTTGGATTTATTAAAAAATAAAAAGAGCCCAGCTTGCAAAAAGCGGGCTCTTTTTTATGCTTCATTCCGGAATGATCTCTGCCTGCTGAATGCTTTCTTGAAAAGCAGCCTGAAGCTGTTTTGTCACCGGTCCGGGTATGCCGCTTCCGACCGATTCTCCATCGAGCGCCACAACCGGAATGATCTCTGCCGTCGTTGATGAAATAAAGATCTCTTCCGCCTGTTTCAGTTCTTCCTCACTGACAGGCGTCTCATCAAACTTGATGCCGTTCTTTTCAATCAGCCCTAAAATATTCATCCGTGTAATGCCATTAAGAATGAGCCTGTTAGCCGGATGCGTTCGCACCGTCCCGTTGATAACGGCGTAAACGTTAGAGGATGTACCTTCCGTAACAACACCGTCTCTAATTAAAATGGCCTCAAATGCTCCCGCTTCATAGGCCTTTTGCTTCGTCATGACATTATACAGTAAATTCAGACTTTTAATGTCACATCTCAGCCAGCGAAGATCCTCATCTGTAATGGCTGCCACTCCGTATGCCTGTTCTTGCTGGGGTTTTTTCACAGAAAATGTGTAAGCAGTCGTCTGCGGCTCAAGTCCAGCTTCATACTGATGCTTTCGCGGCGCCACACCTCTTGTCGTCTGAATGTATACCGCTCCCTCACTGACCGCATTCTCCTGTACAAGCTTTTGCAGGTCCCACTCGAGGTCTTCTCTACTAAACGGCAATGATATTCCAATTTCAGCCGCACTTCTGAAAAAACGCTCAGCATGCTCACGCAAGCCGAACAAAACTCCTTTGTACACCCTGATAACCTCATAGATCCCATCGCCAAACTGATAACCGCGATCTTCCAAATCGATCGAAGCTTCGCTGCGCCCAACCAGCTGGCCATTGACTAAAACCTTCATAAAAGCACTCCCTTTGCGAGATTTCCCTGGTGTTTTTCAAGCTGCCATTGTCACTTATTCTACCATATTGGATGAGCTGAAAAACAGAAAGATCAAGAGATCTATAGCGGGAAGGCGTTTAATTTTTCCTTAAAATCTGACATTTCGACAATTTTTCTATGTTCTTTCCATTTTTGTTCCTGTATACTTGATTGGTAATACATAGGTTGTAAACATATGGCATCTTTCTAAACTGCCTGTTGTACAGCGATATGTAGAGATTTTATGCCAACGGAGAGATTGTTATGCGACAAACGAGAGGAGACACTTCTCCATCTGCAGTTTCGCTTGCTTTTAAATTTGCAAGTTTAGCAGTTTTATGTGTACTGCTTTTGATGATGGTGATGTTGGGTTATTCCAACAGCTCAACGAAATCAAAGGAAGTCACTGTCACAACAAACGGCCAGCTTCGCAATGAGAAGGAAAGCTTGAAGCTGAAAAGCGACTCCCCCGATCTGCTGATCAAACATCTGCAGACGAAACAGAACATGGGAGACAAAACGGTTTACCTAACCTTCGATGACGGCCCGTCAGCCTATACAAACCGCTTGCTCGACGTACTGAAACAAGCTGATGTCAAAGCGACATTTTTTATGCTGTCACCGCGGATGATTGAATTCAAACAAGCTGTGAAAAGGTCGGAGAAGGAAGGCCATGCACTCGGTTTACACGGCGTCACCCATAATAACAAATTATTCTATCAAACACCGACATCTCCGTTAAAGGAAATGCAGGCGGCGCGTGATACGCTGCAAGACATTACAGGATATAAAACCGATCTTGTCAGAACGCCATACGGCAGCAAGCCGTCACTGACCGCCTCACAAGTCCGCAATCTTGAGAAAGGCGGTTTTGTGTACTGGGATTGGACCATTGACAGCATGGACTGGAAATACCGGAATTCAAAATATGTGACGGCCGTACTACAGCAGCTGGAGAATATGGAACATAGCCATTCAAGCAGGCCATATGTCATTCTCATGCATGATCTTCCGGCTACTGTGAACGCGCTGCCGGCATTAATCCATAAGCTAAAAGAAAAAGGCTATTCCTTTGGAGTGTTAGAGGACACAATGGTTCCTGTTCACGAATAAAAAAGTGAGGCGCGATTATGCGGCCTCACTTTTTTATTCCCAAACTTCGGGCAAACTCTCCAATTTTTTTATGAATGACCATGTCAAACAAGCTGTCGCAATACGTCGGCTCTAGGTTAATAATGACTTTCTTCATGCCGGGAATCCGGCTTGCGTCCTCAGGCACAAACCTTGCCGGAGCGACTTCGAGAGACGTGCCGATGACCAATAAAAGATCTGCTTGATCCAGCTTTTCATAAAGGGTCTCAAAGTGCAAGACGGCATCGCCAAAGAGAACCACATCGGTTTTTAATACCGTTCCGCAAATCCCACCATCTTTTCCGGCCGCCGTACACTCCGGCACCTCCCGCTCTAGCAAATGAGGCAACTCATACTGTGCGCCGCATGCCGGGCAGGCTCCTGTCTGAATAGAACCATGCAATTCGTACACATGTCTGCTTCCGGCTTTTTTATGAAGTCCATCAATGTTTTGCGTAAAGATATCGACCTGCTTCCCTTGCTTCTCCAGCTCAGCTAAAAGCAAGTGCCCTTCATTCGGTTCAAAGCTGCCGCTCATTTTCATCTGGAACAATTCTTTAAATTTGGGCCAAAACAGACGCGGGTGGCTCAAAAAATACTCAAGGCTCATCGCTTCCATTCTTGAGGCATCCTCCGTCCAAATCCCCCCTGCTGAACGAAAGTCGGGAATTCCTGATTCAGTGCTCATTCCAGCTCCGGTCAGCACGACAATTCGCTGTGCTTCATTTAGAATATGTTTGAATGCTTCCAACTCAACACCGCCTTTTTCTCTTATTTTACCACGAAAAAAACTCCGCCTCTGTCAGACGAAGTCTTTCCCTTTTTAAGCCCGTTCCTTTTCTTCTTTACTACCATTCACTTGGAACGGATCATTTTGATGTTTTTGCTTTACAAAAACCATTTGGCCGGGATATGCGAACTCGACGCCTTCTGCGGCGAGGATTTCAATGATTTTATAGTTAATATCCTCTCTAACATCGAGGTTTTCAGCCCAAACCGCTGTTTTTGTATAGAAGTTGAAAAATAAATTGTAGTAGCTGTCGGCAAACGTATCAAAGTTGACCATGATCGTTTCATTATCAACGCCCTCATGTTCTAAAAGCATGGTTCTGAGAGAACGAATGGAGCGATCGAGGTTCTCAATCGGCGTTGCGTAAGACACATGGATGGAAAACGTGATCTGGCGTTTGGTCATTCTTGTCCAGTTCGTGATCGCTTCCATCGACAGCGTAGAGTTCGGCACCGTTACAAGCGCCCCCTGTGCGGTTCTGAATCTCGTGCTTCTGAAGGTAATATCCTCTACTGAGCCCGTTACCGTCGACGTCTCCACCCAGTCACCGATGGTAAACGGCTTTTCGGTAATAATAATGATTCCGCCGAAGAAGTTGCTGATGGTATCCTTCGCTGCAAGCGCAAAAGCAAGTCCGCCAAGTCCGAGGCCTGCCACAAATCCATTGACATCATAATTGAATTCCTGAGCGATCACACTGACACTGAGCGCAATGATGACAAAACGAAGCAATTTGGACAAAAACGGCGCCAGAATGTCATCCATGTCCAGCTCGAAGCGCTGATTCACCTTATGGAAGATAAACGACGACGCTGCGGTCAAATTACAAAGCCCCCAGCACAAAAGCGCCACAATCAGTGAGCGGTATATGTTGCTGATGAGAGGCATTTGTTCGTCTAAAAACGGTGAATACCGGATCGCTAAAAACAGCCCTAATGCCACAAAAAACCATCTGGCCGGCTTTTCAAATGCCACAACCACCTGTTTGAAAATTTCTGTTTTCCGCCGATTCGTGAGATTAAAAAGCAACTGAAAGAAATATCTTGTAAACAGTTTTCTAAGTATAAGAAACACCAGCAAAATCGCTAAGCTGATGCCGATTTGTATCATTTTATCGAGTGTGAAGTATTGCTGCAGATCATCTAGCATAAGAGTCTCCCTTCTATTTAAATCAAATGTTTATTATACTAAAAGATTCGTAAAGATGCTCATCTAAATGTCTATTTTTCAGCACAAAACCCCGGCATTCCGCCGGGGTCATTTCTCAAATGATCTATTCAGCCAGATTCAATAGGGACAGTCACTTACTTTTTTTCGTTTGTGTCTGATCAAGGAGAGTTGCTTTTTGCATTTCAGCGTCCGTTTCGGCTTTAATTCTTTCCTCCACTCTGATTCTCCCTTTTCCCATGATCTCGCCTCCTTTTTTGCTATTATAAAGTAACAGAGTGTTTTGTGAAGATGTCGAAAGCCCCAAATTCTTGACGAAAAAGGTTCTGATACGCTGAGTGTCTTTTTTTTAGTTATACGCGATTTCCAGCCCGGACCATTCCGATATGGCAGAAAAAATTCACCAGTTTGTATCGCCGCGCATATATGGATTTGATACAATAACAGAAATGCCCATATGAGGAGCTGACTTAGCGTGTACACCATTGCCCACCGCGGAGCATCAGGTTACGCTCCGGAAAATACGTTTGCCGCATTTGACCTCGCGGCGGAAATGAATGCAGATATGATCGAACTGGATGTCCAGCTTACAAAAGACAGGCAGATTGTTGTGATACACGATGACAGGGTTGACCGAACAACAAACGGATCGGGTTTTGTTAAGGATTTTACATTGGAGGAATTGAGAAAGCTAGATGCAGGGAGCTGGTACGGCCCCGCTTTTCAGGGAGAGCGCATTCCAACCTTGGAAGAGGTCCTCAAGCGCTATCACAAAAAAATCGGCCTACTAATTGAATTAAAAGGCCATCCATCTCAAATCGGAATTGAAAAAGAAGCGGGACAGCTGTTACGGCAATTTTCTTTTTCTGTCGATAATATTGTTCAATCCTTTCAGTTCCGCTCCGTCCAGAGGTTCCGTGAGCTTTATCCATCATTTCCGACAGCAGTTATTACAAGGCCCAACTTTGGCATGCTGCCCAGAAATCAGCTGAAGGCCTGCCAATCTATCGCAAACTATGTCAATATTAAATACACAAGACTCAATCGTCTGATGATCGCTTCTGCCCATAAACATGGCTTAAAAGTATTTGCATGGACTGTTAAAAACCAAAAAACAGCAGCGAAATTACAAGCCATGGGCGTGGACGGTATCGTAACAGACTACCCGGATTTCATCAAAAAGGATGGCAAATATGAAAATGTATAGCGCGGTTTTTATCGGAGGCGCGCTTGGCGCCCTTCTCCGGTACGGAATAAACATGTGGATACAGACCGATCAGTTCCCGGCAGCAACCTGGCTCGAAAACGCGGCAGGCAGCCTTCTATTAGGCATTCTGACCGGTTTTTTTATGATCAGGGCAAAACGGCCTCTGCTGTCGGCTTTTATAGGCACTGGCTTTTGCGGCGGCTTTACAACAATGTCCACATTTTCTAAAGAAACGGTGATGCTTTTACAAGCACAATCCTCACTGGCTATTTTGTATGCGGCGGTATCATTGACAGCAGGAATCGTTCTTGCGCTGATCGGCGTACTGGCGGGACGGCGCATAGCCGGCAACCAGCAAAGAAAGGAGATGCGGGAAAATTGACACTGGCGGGTATTTTGATAGCGGGCGGCCTTGGCGCGATGCTGCGCTTTTGGCTTGGCAATGTCGTCACCGCCAAAACCAAAGGTCTTAGCCTGCCCATTGGCATACTAACAATTAATATTCTGGGAGCTCTTGGGCTGGGAATGTTTACAGGGCTTCACATCGCCCATGATTCGGCCTCCCTCATCATGGGCACGGGATTTTTCGGCGCCTTTACAACCTTTTCCACTTTCAGCGTTGAAAGTGTGCAGCTCCTGCTGGCCAAACGCGTTATGGAAAGCATCCTGTACATCACCCTAACGCTTTGCGGGTCAATGTTGGCGTTTTGGTGCGGCTGGACAATTGCAACGTAAAAAAACCTTGAGCTTATTTCTCGCTCAAGGTCGCACTGTTCAGCATCACAGGCTCGGGCAGCGGCAGCGTGTGGTGCGCCGTAACCCCGGTTGTGCTGCCGGCTTCTTCTTTTATCTCAATTTGTTTGATTAATCGGCCGTCCATCTTCAGCACTCTTATTGTATAGGAACCGATGCGGATGGATTCACCGGTCTCAATATCGATGTTTTCTTTCAATATCAGCCCGCCGATCGTATCGACGTCTTCTTGAATCGATGCGCCGAGAAGGCTGTTCACCTCATCAATCCGAACCTTACCGTCCATGACATAATGGCACTCGCCAAGGTTTTGGATCAGCGGCTGTTCATCCTCATCAAATTCATCTCGGATCTCGCCGACAATTTCTTCAAGAATATCCTCTGTGGTCACAAGCCCCGAGGTTCCTCCGTATTCATCCGACAATATGGCCATATGAATGCGTTCACGCTGCATTTTAATCAGCAAGTCATGAACCGGGATGGTTTCAATCACTTCGATTACAGGCCGTACATACGGATGGATCGTCATCTTCATTCGTTCCTCTTCTGTCATAAACAGCAAATCAGAAAACAAATGCTTCGTATTGACCAAACCGATGACACTGTCTTTGTCCCCATCTGTAACAGGCCAGCGCGTGTATTTTTCCTTCAGCATGGCTTCAAGCATCTCTGCCATCGTCATCTCTGTTGACACAGCGGCTATTTCCTTCCGCGGTATCATAATTTCTTTGGCGATCCGATTATCAAATTCAAAAATCTTATTTACATATTTATATTCAGACGGATTAATCTCTCCGTTTTTCAAACTCTCAGACAACAGCATTCTGAGTTCTTCCTCAGAATGGGAACCATCATGCTCTGACGCAGGCTTTAAACCGAACATGCCGCATAAAAGCCGCGCAGACCCATTGAGGATCCAAATAAACGGAAACAGGAGCAAATAAAATAAACGCAATGGACCCGCTATCAGCAAGGTCAGCTGCTCTGCCTTTTGAATCGCGACCGTTTTCGGGGCCAGTTCGCCCACAACAACGTGCAAGAACGTGATCATGCCGTACGCAACCGCAAAAGAGGCCGCATGAGAAACCGATTCCGGCAGGCCGAGCGGTTCAAACAATGGATGCAGCAGCCGTTCAAATGCCGGCTCCCCCAGCACGCCGAGTCCGATTGATGTCAATGTAATGCCCAGCTGGGATGCGGATAAATATTCATCCAAATCTGTAATGACACGCTTTGCGAGTATCGCCCGTTTGTTTCCTTCCGTGATAAGCTGATCAATTCTGGATCTCCTTACTCTAACAATTGCAAACTCGCTTGCAACGAAAAACGCGGTTAAAGCAATGAGCACACCAATTAAAATCAGACTGTCAATATCGTCCATTTAACCTTATCCTCTCATAAAAGGATAAGGAGTCACCTCCTGATATAATCATTTTTCCTTAACATTGAGGTACGCGGTGTATTGTTGCCTAAGCAGAGGGCCCCATCATACCACCTCCAAGTCAAAGTTTGATTATAAATTGTATATTTTATTGTAACACAACTCATTCCAAAAATGATTTTTAATTTTTAGACTTTTACTGCAGGTGCAGGCTTTCATCGCAGGCACAGCCTGTCATCATGTTGTGAATATGAAAACAGAAAACAGCATTCAAAGCCGTTTTCGTTTAAGCAAAATCTTTATATAAGGAAACGAAAATGTCCCGTGAGTTTTTGATCTGCTCGATCGGCACACTGAAGGATAAACGGAAGTGCCCTTTTATTCCAAACCCGCTGCTGGGCACGATTAGTAATTTGTATTTTTGAGCGGCATGCACACAAAATGCAACTTCGTCTTCTATTGGCGATTTAGGAAAAACGAAGAAACCGCCCTTCGGCATTTCGAATTCAAAACCGGCTTCCTTCAAAATGCCAACCATTAAATCCCTGCGCGCTTTATAAGTGCTAGCGTCTACCCTAACATCATCCATTCTTGCCACAGCCCGCTGCATCATGACTGGCGCATTCACAAACCCAAGTGTGCGATTACAATACACAAAAGCGTTGATCAAAAGGCCAGAATCAGGCATCTTGCTGTCCAAACCAATATACCCGAGCCGCTCCCCCGCTATGCCGAGATCCTTACTGAATGAGCTCGCCAAAATCACACGGTGGTACGATTGAAACGGATTTGCAAGCTCTGCATCATAGATTAATTGACTATATGGTTCATCAAAGAGCACATAAATCGTTTGGCCGTTCTTCCCTTCTATTTCTTTTAATAAAGCACCTAAATCATCTATATTTTTCTGGCTGAGTACAGTTCCTGTCGGGTTATGAGGTGTATTGAGGATCAGCCCTTTCGTCTTGGGGGTGATCGATTGCCTGACCGCTTCTATATCAATTTCAAATCTGGGCGTTAATGGGCAGCTGACAGCCTTTCCCCCATAGTTCTCAATATACAATTTATACTCGGCAAAATAAGGCGCGAGAATAATAACCTCTTCCCCCGGATTTACAATGCTTTTTAACGCGACATTCAAGGCGCCGCCCGCGCCCACCGTCATGACGACGCGTTCCGCCGCGAACTCCGCTTCAAAACGGGACCCCAGAAATTGCGCGACTTTCTCTCTCGCTGCCGGAAGCCCTTGGTTTTGTATGTATCCATGATTGCCTTTTTCAACTTCTTCTCGCAACGCTCTCTTAAAAGCTTCAGGCGGTTCCACAATCGGGTTGCCAAGCGAAAAATCAAAGACCTGATCATCCCCGAACTCTTTCTTCAGTCTTGCACCTTCATCAAACAGCTTGCGAATCCATGACCCTTTATGTAAGTTTTCTTCAATTTCCCGGGATAACCCAGCCAATTTCATCTGTCCCTTCCACGTGAAAAGTTTTGAAAATTCTTTCTTTACATGTTACTTCAATAAAATGAAGAATTCCACAACTTCCAGTGCTAATCTAGGGAAAAACAATAAACTTGTGCAAAACACCGTTCATATATTAAACTATTCTCATAACTATAACGTGATGGTTGGGAGGGATATAGATGGGGCTGAGACTTATCGCATCAGTGAACTAGCAAAACTTGCGGGAGTAACGAAACGAACAGTTGATTATTATACAAATATCGGTCTGCTTACGCCGGCCAGATCCTTTTCAAATTACCGTTACTACGATGAAAACGCACTCAAACGACTCATATTTATTGTAGATTGCAAGAAGCAGCGATTGGCCCTGTCCGATATTAAAGATCGACTGGAGAACCAGTTTCCCTCTTCAGCTAAACTTGATGATGAAATTGGTAAACTGGCATTGGAAATTGATCATATGAATCAAAATATCTCCGGAATCTTGCATCGGTTTGAACGGCTGAAGCCCGAGGATCGTGACAAGCTGAAGAACAAGCTCCCACCCGAAAAGCTCGCCGTGTTCCAATCATTTATGCTGCTGTTACGTTAAAACCATTTTATCTAACAGGAGGTGTTACCTTCATTCTCAATGCTAGAGTGAAGGTTCTAATTGGACATAGTGAATTTGATTTTAGTTGCTGTTTTAATCGCCCTGACGGCATTTTTCGTGGCATCTGAGTTTGCCATTATCAGAATCAGAGGCTCACGAATCGATCAGCTGATCGCGGAAGGAAATAAAGCAGCAATAGCCGCAAAAAAAGTGACCACGCATCTTGATGAATATTTATCTGCGTGTCAACTCGGAATTACATTGACTTCCATTGGATTAGGGGTTTTAGGCGAGTCCACAATTGAAAGGCTGCTTCACCCGCTTTTCGTACAATTGAATGTGCCAGGTTCCCTTTCACATGTCATATCGTTTATTTTTGCGTATGCCATTATCACGTTCCTGCACGTTGTTGTCGGAGAACTCGCGCCTAAGACAGTCGCCATCCAAAAGGCGGAAGCAGTGTCTATGCTGTTTGCGAAACCGCTGATTTGGTTTTACCGCATTATGTTCCCGTTCATTTGGCTTTTGAACAATTCCGCACGGTTATTGACAAAAGCATTTGGCCTGGAAACTGTTTCAGAAAATGAACTGGCTCACTCTGAAGAAGAGTTGCGAATCATACTGTCTGAAAGCTATAAAAGCGGTGAAATTAACCAGTCAGAGTTTAAATATGTGAATAAAATCTTTGAATTTGACGACAGGCTCGCGAAAGAAATTATGATTCCGCGGACTGAAATTGTCAGTCTTCCGCATGATATCAAGATTTCTGAAATGATGGACATCATTCAGATTGAAAAATATACCCGCTACCCTGTAGAAGAGGGCGATAAGGATAACATTATCGGGGTCATTAATATTAAGGAAGTGCTGACCGCCTGCATCAGCGGCGAGGTATCTGTTGATTCCACCATTTCTCAATTCGTCAACCCGATCATTCATGTCATTGAATCCGCGCCGATCCAAGATCTGCTTGTCAAAATGCAAAAAGACAGGGTCCACATGGCCATCCTGTCCGATGAATACGGCGGGACTGCCGGACTCGTGACGGTTGAAGACATCATCGAAGAGATCGTCGGCGAAATCCGCGACGAATTTGATATTGATGAAATTAACGAAATCCGTAAAATCGGCGAAGGCCATTATATTCTTGACGGAAAAGTGTTAATCGACCAAGTAAACGACCTGCTCGGCATTCATTTAGAGAACGAAGAAGTCGATACGATCGGCGGCTGGTTCCTTACCCAAAAATACGATGTTGAAAAAGATGATTCTATCATCGAAGAAGGCTGCGAATTCATTATTAATGAAATTGACGGCCACCACGTCGCTTATATTGAAGTCAAAAAGCTTGCGGCAGAAGAGCTGGTTGAAGCTGGAGAATCGAAAGAGGCTTAATTTGTAAAGACACCTTTTATGGAGGTGTCTTTTTTATTATGCTTTGTTTTCCCCTTCCCATTCTTCATCAACAAAAACTGCTGCTAATAAAACGGTAATCCTCGGGAAGTCTAATCAAGGGGCTCGATCTTATTTACAACAAGAAAAAGGAGTGAAAACATGAAAGTAGTGGTAACTGGAGCAGCAGGGAAAATAGGGCGGTGGGCCGTCAGAACATTATTGGAGGCCGGCCACGATGTGACAGCATCAGATAGAGTATTAGCAGAGGAATCAGCATCAAAAACATTTATCCAGGCCGATTTGCGGGATTACGGCCAAGTATGCCAGCTTATTATGGGCTGTGACGCTGTAGTCCACCTCGGGAATATTCCGACCGATGTCAGAAATCCCTCCCAGGCGATATTTGAAAATAATATGCTTGTCAACTTCAATATTCTGGAGGCTTGCAAAGATTTTAAAGTGCGTAAGCTTGTATGGGCTTCGAGCGAGACGGTGCTGGGATATCCGTTTGTGCCGAAAGAGCTCAGTTACCTTCCTGTAGACGAAGAGCATCCAACCATTGTCAAGTCGTCTTATGCAATGGCAAAGCGCCTGACCGAGATCCTTTCAGATATGTTTTCAAAGCTGATGAATACACAAATTGTCACCCTCCGCTTTGCAAATATATATGAACCTGATGAGTATGAAAAAATTCCTGGCATGCATTGGAACGAAAAGCAAAAGGATATTCAAAAGAAAAATGCATGGGCATATTGCGATGTGAGAGATGCGGCGCACGCTTGCTTGCTTGCAATCGAAAAAAACAATATCGGCAATGAGGTCTTCCACATTACGGCGCCGGATACCATCATGAAAGAACCGAGTGAAGACTTGGTAAAACGGTTTTTCCCGGAAGTCTCTTTAAAGCGGGATGTAAAAGGATATGAAACACTAATGGCAATCGATAAAGCGAAAAAGATCCTAGGATATGAACCCCGTTATACATGGCGGTCTGTATTAAACAATGACGGCTCACTTAAAGCGCTGCCAGAGGATCAGCTTTCATTATCCAAAATCTAAAACAAAAAGCAGCAGATAGTCAATGAACTTCTGCTGCTTTTTGTATATCATAATCTTCTACATCAATGTCTACATCCATTCTGAGAGCCAGCTTCGCCAACTGCTGCCCCATATAAGGCCCCATTGTCAAACCAGACGATCCAAGGCCATTTGCGGCTATGATCCCGTCCCAGCCGGGAAGAGGTCCGATCACAGGCACGTCCCCCGGTGTAAAAGGGCGCAAACCGACTCTTGCCTCTTGAAAGGTGCTGTTTGCTAAACCAGGGGCCATTTCCAATCCTTTGTTCAACAATTCCTGCAGCCCGCCGGCCGTGATCCGTACATCATGCCCTTCTATATCTTCCCGAGTCGCTCCGATGGCCATTCTCTTGTCAGCATAAGCTAACAGATATTCCTTAGAAGGCGGCATAATAGCAGGCCAGCTGTCCATATGGTTTGCGTCCGGAATCTGAACGTATATGATCTGCGCTTTTTGCACACTCACTTTAAAGCGAATGCCTAAAGGCGCCAGTAATTGGTCTGCCCATACGCCGGCACAAACAATCACCTCGTCAGCAGCATAACTTTCATCGCCAACGGTTACGCCTGTCACTCGTTTCGCATGATATTGAAGCTTGGCATCACCTGTTAAAACAACGGCTCCCATTCTTTGAGCAGCACGCAATAATGCATCTCTCAGCATCTCGCCATCCACTCGGGCGGCTCCGCTTATATGAATGGAATGGTACCGTTTAGCCAGCAAGGGAAACATGCCGGCGGTCTGGATTTCAGAAAGAAAAGAAATGTCTCCGATTTCCGGGGCGTATTGTTTCCGCTCTTGCACCCGTTTTTCAATCTTTTCAATCTTTTCTTTCTCGTGATGAATACTAAGAGCACCAACAGGAGCATAACCTGTTTCTATCTCGCCTTCTTTTCTAAGCCCCTCTATGAAACCGGGGTAAAAGTGCGCTCCTGCCTTTGCCAGCTTGTACCACGCCGGATTTTGCCTCGGTGACAGCCATGGACAAATAATGCCTTTCGCTGCATGGGTGGCCCGTCCCTTATCCTTTCGGTCTATCACAAGCACCTCGGCCCCCATTTTGGCTAATTGATATGCTGTTGACGCTCCTAGAATTCCAGCGCCTACTACGATCATTTTCATCTTTTTCTGTAACCTTTCCCAATAATCAATTCCTTATGTAGTATAGCTAAGCCAAGGAACTTATAAACAATAGGGAAGTCGCGAATTTAGCACTGATGGATTATAGCTGCTCCAGCTTGTTTTCAAGCTCTTTAATACTGTTATTTAAAGCCTCTGTCATGGCTGCAAGTCTTTCCTTTGAGGGCAGATGGGCAAAATCAGCCTGCTGTAGGGGTTCACCGATAATGAGCTTCATTTTGCCTTTTTTGAATAATTCCTTTCCGCTTGAAGGCCCTTTATATGCAGCGGGAACAAGCGGCGCTTTCCCCATTTGCGCAATTGTCACCGCGCCTCTTTTTAAAGGCACGTCCTCAGAAGTTCGTGTTCCGCTCGGGAAAATACCGACGATCTCCCCTTCTTTCAGCAGCTTAATCGGTGTTTTAATGCTGCTTGGCCCGGGATTTTCACGATCTACCGGAAAAGCATGAATTTTCTTCAAAAACGAACCGATCCATTTATGTTGAAAAAGCTCTTTTTTCGCCATGTAGTGTATTTGATAAGGAAGAATCCCGACTCCGAGTGTGATCACATCAACCCAGCCGGAGTGTGTACACGCGATGACAAAACCTGAATCGGCCGGAAGGTTTTCTTTGTTATACACCTTCACTCCTCCGCGAAGAGAAAGAATAACTTTTAAAGCATTTGCACAAAACTTATACATATCGCACTTCCTTTGTCGTATTCATGATTCTTTCTGCTATCTATTATAACAACATTTTTTATTACCTGGTACTAATTTTTAAGATTTCCTCCTTGTAAACGCAAAAAGCTGAGGATTCACCCTCAGCTTTTGTTATATTTCCTCCCTGGTCGGCGGTGCCATAAACTCCGGCCCGACCGGGTCTGATATCGTATGTTTCAATATGGCATTGATGTCTTTATGATCTTCACTTGTCAGCGTCCAGTCTGTCATCTCTGATACCGCTTCAAGCTGCTCAGGTTTTCTTGCCCCCCAAAGAGTGATATCCGCTCCCGGCTGATCTAAGATCCATCTAACGGCTAAGTGAATCACTGATTTTCCATAATGCGCCTTGGCCAGCTCATCCAATTGATGAACAGCAGAAAGATATTCTTTAAAACGGGGATGCTGGAATTTCGGATCATGATTTCGGAGATCATCGCCCTCAAACGTGTAATCTTTTGTCATTTTACCTGTGAGCAGCCCTCTGCATAAACTGCCGTATAATAACGTTGTGATTTGTTTATCTTTCACATATGGCAGAACATTTTCTTCAATTTCTCTTTCAAACAGATTATATGGAGGCTGAATGGCATGAAGCGGCGCAATGGCGCGAAATGTATCCATTTGTTCAATTGAAAAGTTACTGACACCAATCGCCCGGATTTTGCCGGCGTCATATAGTTCCTTCATGACTTCCGCCGTTTCTTCAATTGGCACAAGCGGGTCTGGCCAATGCACCTGATAAAGATCAATATAATCTGTTTGAAGCCGCTTCAAAGAAGCCTCGACTTCCTCAATGATTCTCGCTCTGTTCGCATGGCGGAAGAGCTGGTTGTTTTTCCAGTCGAGAGCCGTTTTCGTTGCGACAATCACCTGATCTCTTTTGCCGTGCTCCTTGATCGCCTTCCCTACAATTTCCTCGGACTGCCCGAAGCCATAGGCCGGAGCGGTGTCAATCAGTGTGATCCCCTGCTCAAGAGCGGCGCGGATGGTTTTGATCGATTGTTTTTCGTCAGTGCCTCCCCACATGGTTCCGCCAATCGCCCATGTGCCTAGGCCGATTCTAGAGGCTTTTATGCCGGTGTCTGCTATACTGGTATATTCCATTGTGCCACTCCTTCACTTTTTCACTCTCTTTTCCCCGCTGGCAAACATGTTAAACATTTCTCGGCACTATCATTTGCGGCCATTTTTAGGTACTATATAGGAATGGTGTTTGATGAGGTATAAAAAAGCCGTTTGCATGTAATGTGCAACTTTAAACCTTTCTTATGCGTGTATAACATAGAGGGGAGAAAAGGCAGTGACGATCGATGAAATTTACCAAATGTACATGAATGATGTTTACAGGTTCCTGCTCTCCATGACGAAAGACAAGCATCTTGCCGAGGACTTGCTGCAGGAAACCTTTATGCGGGCATACATACACATTCACTCCTATGATCACAGCAAAGTAAAGCCCTGGCTTTTTCAAGTGGCGCGAAACGCCTTCATTGATTACGTCAGAAAGCATAAGAAGGAAGTAACCATTTCTGATGACCTAATCGGAAGCCTCTTTCAAAATGCTGTCCAGAGCCCTGCCCATCAGGTAGAGATAAAAGAAGTGCTGACTGGTTATATGTCCGAGCTCCCCGATAATTATCGGGAGGCCTTAACGCTATATTATTTAAAAGAGTTAAATTACAAAGAAGCATCCCATATTATGAATATTTCAGAGGCGAATTTTAAAAGTGTTTTATTTCGTGCCAGACAGCGGCTGAAAGCACTTTATAATAGAGGTGTTAATGATGAATGAAGAATTTAAAAAGCGTTTTGATCAATATAAAAATGGGGAAATGAGCGACCAGGAAATGACCGCATTTGAGGAAGAATTAGAGAAGCTCGAAGTATATCAGGAACTGATTGACAGCGAGCTAAAGGACGATAACGATTGGGATGTCAGCATCAGTCCAGAAAAACAAAAAGCGATTTTAGCCTATGGGAAACGCAAGTCTTATTTACGAATTTCTGTGCTTGCCGTTATTTCGACCTTGATGATTTTGCCGCTTTGCACGCTAGGAAGCTACCTCTATTACGGAATGGGAGGAAAACAAAGCACCGGCAATGAGTTTATGGAAACCGCCGCAGTCACTGTAGCCCTGACCATGCCGAATGTTCTAGTCGATACATCCGGGCTGAAAAGCCAAGTGAAGCTGTTTGGCATGAACACCGAATTCCCGCTGCAAAAGCAAATCGGCACGAACACGGTTGCAGTGGGGAATGAACGGGTTGAAATGTTTTATAATAAAGTGAAAGCGCCGGCCGTTAATTACTACGACCTAGAAGTGCATTCAACCGGCCATTACTTTACACACCCATCAAACGCGTCTGAACAATCAACCGCAAAAGCAGACCAAACGTTAAAGATATTACCCGAAGGAACGGTATCCGAGGTCTACCTTTCCTATGACCGTGCATACCCGACAAAAGAAGTGTATAACAAATTCAAAGGCTATGATGTGAGCTTTTTATGGAACGCAATCGAAACTGAGAAAAACACAAATGAGACCGTATACGCAGAGCCGCTTGGCTATCCTGGGAAGGACTCAAAGTTTTTGGCTGCCCTTAATACAAAAGGCAGTTCCAATGGCGATCAGTTTATCAGCGCCTTGAAATTTATGTCCAAGCACGAAAAATGGGCGCAGGTTATATCAAAACGAAAAGACCTGAATGTGGATAACCGATTGGATTATGTCGAGAAAAACGGTGTTCATGTATACGGTTCGGTCGTAACAGGGCCAACGAAGGAAATCCAGCGCATGCTGAAAAACAAGTCTGTAAAATCAGCGAATGTCGGCGAGGTGGAATTATGGAACTGGTAAGAATTTTTAAAGAACACAATGTATTCGGCTGGATCTCTGTCGGGACAGCGATTCTGTCCCTGCTCTTGCTGAATTTGGCGATTATCAGCAACGTCACATTTTATTCCTATCAAATGCTTCCGTTCGCTATGGCCGCCGTTCCGTTTGGCGTGATCGAACTCTTCATCAAGAGGGGGCGCACAGGCCCCGGCCTGCTTGGCGTCATCCTCAATCTTTTTGTGATCATTTGTGTGTATACCATTGTATCTGTAGATACCAATTTACAGTTTGGCTTTTAAAAGAAAGACGCCTGAAGGGGCGTCTTTCAGATTGTTGACAAAGTCATAAAACGGTTTTCGTTTTATGACTTTGTCATCTTTTCAGCGTGATTGAAAACCCTTGAAGTCTAGGAAGGACGAGCATTGGAGCACAGCGAATGTAGCAATTCGTGAGCACCAACGCACAGGACTGACAACGAATGCGAGGGTTTGTCGACACGCTGAAAGACGCCTGAAGGGGCGTCTTTTTTGGATTACACCGTCTTTCGAAACAGGTAGCTTTCTATCGTAAAACCCATTTTGCCTGTATAAAACCGGTGTGCGTCTTTACGGTGAAGGCCAGATGAAAGGCTGACAAAGCCAAGTCCGGCTTTTCTCGCCCAGTCTGCGGCATAATCTAAAAGCAATTTGCCGTATCCCTTTGACCGGCAAGGCGCGGTAGTTACTAGATCTGCAATCCATAAATACTCCCCTTTATGAATGGAAACCCTCGGCACCGCTCCGCACAGCGCCCTGATTGCTGTCCCTTCATATAAGGCAAACAGCATATACGATTCTTTCTGCACACAGGCTTCAAGCCTTTGTAAATACGTCTCTTTATCAAGATTTGTTCTCAATTCACTCATGACTGAATATGCCTCGGCCCATTCTTCTTTTGTGGTTAATTGTTTCATATGAATCATCTTCTCAATCCCCTTTCCTTTCGTTACAATGATCATAGCGAATAAATGGCACTTCCCAAATAGCCAATATCAGAAAAAATGACCATGCCAGATATAAAGGAGACTCGAGATGGATATCACGCCGTTTCTTGATAAAAAAAGCAAAACACCACTGTATGAGCAGCTTTATACCTTTTTCAAACAAGAAATTTCACATGCGCGGATAACGAAGGGAACAAAGCTTCCGTCAAAACGCATGCTCTCCGGCTTGCTCGGTGTCAGTACAGCAACAATCGAACGTGCTTATGAGCAATTAACTGCTGAGGGCTATGTCAAAAGCAAACCGAAAATCGGTTGGTTCGCGGCGGGCGTAGAAGCAGACTTTCCAGCGGCTCCTGACCATGTTCAGCAGTCTGTGCAACATGTCTTACATGTAAAGAACGCCCCTGCCATTGACTTTCATCAAGGCAATGTTGATCCGGCCCACTTCCCCTTTAACGCATGGAGAAAAAGCATAGTAAAAAGTCTGGACCGCTATGCCGGCCACACCTCCGGAGACCCTCAAGGAGAGCCCGAACTCAGGCGCATGATTGCCCGTTTCGTCAGGCTGTCACGGGGCGTTAATTGCGATCCCGGCCAGATCATGATTGGCGCGGGAACAACTGTGCTTCTGCAGATTCTGTGCCTTACGCTAAAGCCCGGAACAAAAATCGGTTTTGAGGAACCGGGCTTTCACCGGTCAAGAAGAATGTTTGAAGCAAATCGCATGAATGTCATTCCGATTTATTCTGATGAAGAAGGCGTCCTGCCAGATGAGCTTAAAGCGAAACATCCCTATCTCGTGTATACAACCCCCTCGCATCAGTTTCCACTCGGAGGCATTATGACGATAACCCGAAGACAGGAACTGCTCACTTGGGCAAAGGAAGCAAATTCGTTCATTATTGAGGATGATTACGATGGAGAATTTCGCTACAGCGGCCAGCCTATTCCGTCTTTGCAGGGTCTTGATCCGAATGGCAGAGTCATCTATCTCGGCACTTTTTCAAAGTCACTGCTTCCTTCCTTGCGGCTCAGCTACATGATTTTGCCTCCTCTACTCATGGAATCGGTCAGAAAAAACGCTCACTTAATGAAGCAAACGGTCTCTTCCCACTCTCAAATGGCACTGGCAGACTTCATCGAGAGCGGAGAATGGCAAAAGCATATAAACAGAATGAGAGCTCTCTACCGAAAAAAACACGCTGTCCTATTAGAGGCCATACGGTCTGAACTAGGGAACAGCGTTGAGGTTCTCGGAAAAAACTCCGG
The DNA here is from genome assembly GCF_004116955.1 of Bacillus vallismortis. NCBI lineage: Bacteria > Bacillati > Bacillota > Bacilli > Caryophanales > Bacillaceae > Bacillus > Bacillus vallismortis. The sequence continues at coordinate 2,477,775 of NZ_CP026362.1, forward strand.
GCTTCATATCCTGCTGCGGCTTTTGTTTCCGGCAAGTGAAGAAGAAGCGATTAAGGCTGCTGTCGATAACGGCGTGTCCGTCTATCCCGTATCGCCCTCTTATATAGGGCGTCCTCCAAATGTTTCTGTTTTAATCGGTTATGGCGGATTGTCAGAAGAGGACATCTGGCTTGGTATCCAAAAGCTGAAAACGGCGTGGACACCGCTGATCTCAGCTTGTTAAGCAAAACAGGCCCCGGGAACGGAGCCTGTTTTGTTAAAATGATAAAATACCGATTAAATTTAAGAATACAATAATAATGGCCAACGGCACGATAAAACGAAGCAAATAAAACCATGTGTAAAAGAATGCTTTACCTGCATTCGATCCGTTTCTCATTTCTGCCAAGAGCTCGCGCTTCGAAATTTTGAGCGGAATAAAAAGCGAAATGAACAGAGCGCCTAATGGCATCAGTACATTGCTGACAGTAAAATCGGCAATATCAAAAAACGTTTTACCGAATAGGCTTACATCGCTCAATACCCCATAAGATAAGCAGCAAGGGATTCCGACCAAGAAGATCAATAGCCCGCTCGTCCACGACAGTTTTTTTCTCTTCTTCTCGTCCCCTTTTCCGATTGTGGCGACAATAATTTCAACCATCGAAAACGCTGAGGTCAAGGCTGCAAATAAAAACGCAACGAGAAAGCCGATAAAAAACAACGTGCCGAACGGAAGCTGTTCAAAAACGGCTGGAAGCACTGTAAACAGCAATGTCGGCCCTTCATTTGGCTGAAAACCGAATGAGAAAACCGCCGGAAAAATGGCCAAACCCGCCATGAGTGTCACAATGATATTCATCACGACAATGGAGGCTGCCGAACGCGGGATGTTTTGCGTTTTCGGCAAGTAGGAGCTGTAAGTCACCATCACCGAAACCCCCAGTGTTAACGTAAAGAAGGCCTGTCCCAGCGCGAATAATATGGATTCCGGAGTCAAATTGCCGAAATGCGGCACAAGCAAAAATTTCACGCCCTCCATCGCACCATTAAGCGTGAGAGACCGAAGAACGAGCAGAATAAATAATAAAAACAAAATCGGCATGATCACCGCGCTGACCCGCTCAATCCCTTTTTGAACCCCTCTGGCGACAACCATAACAGTCAGCACCATAAAGACAAACTGAGCCGCGAGCGTCTGTACCGGATTTTGGATAATAGAGGCAAACAGGGTTCCAAACTGCGCTTGAGATAGCCCGGTAAGTGAACCAGATGCTGTTTTCACGATATACAGCAAAATCCAACCTCCGATTACACTGTAAAACGACAGCACTAAGAAACAGGCGGCTACGCCGATCCACCCCGTGAGAAACCAAGCTGTTCGCGGCGCTTCTTTTTTATATGCATCAATGGCATTCGTCTGGTTCCGTCTTCCAAATATAAACTCTCCCACTAAAAGCGGATAGCCTAAGAGGATGGTAAATAACACAAAGATAAGAAAAAAGGCGCCTCCTCCATTGGTCCCTGCTACATAAGGGAACTTCCAAATCGCGCCCAAGCCGATGGCCGAGCCGGCGGCAGCCATGACGAAACCGATTTTCGAAGCCCATTGGACTGGTTTTTGCTCAGACAATAAACGTCACTTCCTTTCCAGCCTATATTATCTCTTATTTTTGTTTTCATTTCTATAGATTCATTTGCCAATAACAGAAAAGAGAGCGCATCCTGTTTGACCGCTCTCTTGATTACTTTCTTATTGGTTTAATTTTGAATGCTTTCTTGAATACAAGAAATAGATTGCCAAGCCGATTAACAGCCACACAAGAAAGCGGACAATCGTCACCCATCCAAGATTTAAGATTAAGAACATGCAGAACACAATCGCCAGGCCTGGAATCACCGGAACCCCCGGACATGTAAAGGCTCTCGGAAGATCAGGCTGTTTCTTTCTTAATACGATCACCGCCACAGAAATGAGCACAAATGCTGACAGCGTCCCGATGTTTACCAGTTTTGCAAGTTCATCAAGCGGAACAAGTGAGCCGAGGAGCGCCGACAGCGTTCCGAAAAACCAAGTGGCGACATAAGGTGTTTTGTGCTTTGGATGCACCTTAGAGAGTGAGCCCGGCACCAGTCCGTCACGCGACATGGCAAACATGACACGTGTCTGTCCGTAAAGCATGACAAGCATGACCGTTGTCATGCCCAAAACGGCGCCAATATCAATGATGCCTGCCACCCAGTTTTGCCCGGCGCTTTGAAGAACCAGGGAAACCGGATGATCCACGCCCGCAAACTGGGCAAACGGGATAACCCCTGTCATGATCGCTGATACGGTGACATATAAAATTGTGCAAACCAACAAAGAGAAAATAATGCCTTTAGGCAGATCCTTCGCAGGATTTTTTGTCTCTTCCGCAGCAGAGGAGACAGCGTCAAATCCGATAAAAGCAAAAAATACGAGCGCCGCCGCACTGAATACGCCGCCAAAGCCCATTGGCATAAACGGCTGCCAGTTATGCGGCTTCACGTAAACGGCTGCCACCGCGATAAACAGCAGAACGACCAGCACTTTCAAGATGACCATGATGTTGTTGACTCTTTTTGATTCTTTGATGCCTAAATAAAGCAAAAACGTTATCGCCATCACAATCACGAATGCAGGCAGATTAAAGATGGTGAATGTGCCCTCCACCGCCCCCGGTGCCGCTGTTAAAGCAACCGGTAGATGAATGCCGATCCCTGACAAAAATGATTGGAAATAACCGGACCAGCCGACTGACACCGCGCTAACCGCCAGCATGTACTCTAAAATTAAATCCCATCCGATAATAAAGGCCATAAGCTCTCCCAATGTCGCATACGTGAATGTATAAACCGAACCTGAAACAGGCACACTTGAAGCAAATTCTGCGTAAGACAGGGCAGCGAATAAACAGGCAAGCGCCGCCACAACAAATGAAATGGTCAGCCCGGGACCCGCCGTGACTGCTCCTGTTCCCGTCAGCACAAAAATCCCTGTGCCAATAATCGCGCCGATCCCAAGCAATGTTAAATCGAATGCCCCTAATTCTCTTTTTAAAGATTTTTCACCGCCCGTCGCAGCGATTAAATCTTGAATGCTTTTCTTTCGAAATACGCTCCCTTTCATTCCCCTTCACCCCTAGACTGATGATCTATTTATATATTTATTTGAATTTTCTGAATTAATGAGTGACAATGACCTATTTTCTTTTTTTCCACCCTATTTGTACCGGTGAGCGAATCATTCCTTTCTCCTACACAATATTATATATAAAATCACAAAAATGAAAACAGAATTGTCAGAAATATAGACAATTTTTTATCTTGAAATATCTCCTCACATAAAAAAACCAGCTATTATGCTGGTTTTTCGTTAATCATGATGAAATAAAACGCCCGCCATTCACATGAATGGTCTGCCCTGTCATATAGGAAGATTCGTCAGACGCCAGCAGGACATAGGCGCCCGCATGCTCAACCGGCTGACCCGGTCTTCCCATTGGGGTATCCAAGCCGTGCTGTTTCACTTTTTCCTCAGGGAATGTCGCCGGAATAAGAGGTGTCCAAATCGGACCGGGCGCCACCGCATTCACTCTGATGCCTTTATCCACAAGCGACATCGCCATGGACCGCGTAAAGGAGACAATCGCACCCTTTGTGCTGGAATAGTCAATTAACGCCGTATCCCCTTCATAAGCGGTAATTGATGTTGTATTAATGACGGCACTCCCCTCTTTCAGGTGAGGCAAAGCTTTCTTCGTCATATGAAACATAGAAAAGATGTTTGTACGAAATGTCTTTTCCAACTGTTCTGTTGAAATATTGAGAATGCTGTCCTGCGGATGCTGTTCAGCGGCGTTGTTCACCAAGATATCAAGTTTGCCAAAATGGTCTACGGTTTGCTGCACAGCTTGTTCACAATGTTTCTCATCCCCGACATCTCCCGGGATCAGCAGGCAGCGGACATTTTCCTTTTCGATCCGTTTACGCGTTTCCTCTGCGTCCGAATGCTCATCTAAGTAAAGAATCGAGACATCGGCCCCTTCTTTAGCAAACGCAATAGCTGCTGCTCTCCCTATTCCGCTGTCGCCTCCAGTGATGATGGCGACTTTCCCTTTCAGTTTTCCGCTACCTTGATAGTCTTCGTCTTCTGACAAAGGCAACGGATTCATTTCTGACTCTATGCCCGGCTGTCTGTCCTGATGCTGCGGTTCTTGTCCTTCTGTTTGTCTATCCATTGGGTTCATATTCATCACTCCTAGACATGTGTTTGATACTGAACGTTACCACGTCATAGAAGCAAATAAACGGCAAAAGGTGTTATGAAAGAACTTCTTCAGGAATGGCGCCTGTATATTTCGCCGATGGGCGGAAAATCATGTTGTTTTCTGCCTGTTCCAGCACATGGGCGCACCACCCTACCATTCGGCTTGCTGAAAAGGTTGGTGTAAACAATTCATCATCAAAATCGATCGCCTTCATCACAGCCGCCGCATAAAACTCAACATTTGTGTACAGCTTGCGTCCCGGTTTGTAGATGTCAAGCAAACGAATTGCTTCTGCTTCCACATGCAGCGCAAGATCAAGATCGCGGTCATGGCCGGCCACCTCTTCTGCTTTTTGTCTCAAAGCTTCTGCCCGCGGGTCCTTCGTCTTGTACACCCTGTGGCCGAATCCCATCAGGCGCTCTCCATTTTCGAGTTTTTCCTTCAGATATGCTTCAGCATGTTCTTTTTCTCCAATGTCTTCAAGCATTTTTGTCACCGCAGAAGGGGCGCCTCCGTGGAGCGGGCCTTTCATCGTGCCAAGAGCGGCAGTAACGGCTGACACTAAATCACTCTCTGTAGATAATGTGACACGTGCCGAAAAAGTGGATGCGTTCATGCCGTGCTCCATGGCCAGAATCATATATGTTTCAAGCGCTTTCTTTTTTGCCTTTGAAGGCTGTTCACCTGTGAGCATATAATAGTAGTTTTCGACATGTCCGTACTCGGAAGATGGCGCAATGGCTTGTTCACCGCGCGCCCATCGTTTTCTATATGCAATGATTGAAGGCGTGATGGCAATCAGCCGGATAGCTTCTTCTATTCTAGGATAGAACGTGTACGTATTTTCCCCCAGTGCTGAAACAACCGTCCGCAGCACCGACATGTCGTTCATGTTGTTTGGCAGTGACTGAATCAAACGCTCGATGTGTTCCGGCAGATGCCGCACAGCAGCCAGCTGATCTTCAAATGTCTGTAATTCTTCCGATACAGGAAGCTTTCCAAATAAGATCAAATAAGCGGCTTCTTCAAAGCTGTGATTCAGTGCGATGTCTTTGGCATGATGGCCTCTGTAAATCAGGCGGCCTTTTTCACCGTCAATATGGCTGATCGCTGTTTCCACACATGTAATTCCCTTTAATCCGTAATGTACCATTTGTATTCCCCCTATCCTTTTCTGTTATTATAGTAAATATAATATTTAAAAAATATTGAATATTTTAAAGGGAATTAATTAAAAATATTAATCAGAGGGAGAGTAGAAATGGATTTCAAATGGCTTCACACCTTTGTAACTGCTGCGAAATATGAAAACTTCCGGAAAACGGCGGAAACGCTTTTTTTATCTCAGCCCACTGTAACCGTACATATCAAGCAATTAGAAAAAGAAATCAGCTGCAAACTGTTCGAACGAAAGGGCAGGCAGATCCAGCTGACTGATGAAGGCAGGGCTTATTTGCCGTATGCGCTCAGGCTGCTTGATGATTACGAAAACAGCATGGCAGAGCTTCACAGAGTGAGACAAGGCTACTCTCAAACCTTGCGGCTCGCGGTTTCTCCCCTTATCGCAGATACTGTGCTTCCTTCTGTCATGAAGCGGTACACAGCAATGAATACAGAAACAGAAATCGCAGTTACGATTTTTGAGTCGGCGGAAATCGCGTCGCTGATTAAAGCCGGGGAAGCAGATATTGGACTGAGCTGTTTGAAGGTACAGTCCTCCTCTTTAACCTGCCACTGCTTATATCAAGATCCTGTTGTCCTTGTCGCTCCGCCTGATCAGTGTTTTATGGCAGACAAAGAAATTGATGCCAAAGAGCTGCTTGAGCAATACCTGCTTTTGACCCACAATCATCCTGATTACTGGGACGACTTGCTCCGTCAAGTCAGAGTGACATTTCCATTTGTGAGAACAATGAAAGTCACTCAAACACATATAACGAAACGGTTTATCAAGGAAGGACTCGGAGTTTCATTTCTGCCCTTATCTACAGTAAATCGTGAATTGGCAGAAAAACAGATGATCAAAATCCCTTATCAATCTGTTTCTCTGCCCTATGCCGGCGCTTATGCAATCTCCCTCTATGAAAATAAGAAAGAAAAAAAATTCTTGGATTTTTTATCACATTTTCATTTTTAGAAGCAACCAAAGCGGATGTGCTCCGTCTAATGAAAAAAACCCGTTCCTATGAACGGGTTTCCTTTCACATTAGAATCTTTTCGCTCCAAGGTAACGAGGATTCCAGTAGCTGTTGTCCAGGCTGCTGATTTGAACACCGTTCGATCCTGCATGAACGAAATTGTTGTTACCGACATAAATCCCCATGTGAGAAGGGCCTGATTTATATGTTGTGAAGAAGACAAAATCACCGACAGACGGGCTGGAAATGCTCTTCATAGAACTCCAGTATCCCGCAGTGCTTGTTCTGCTCACACTTGTTTGTTTATTCAGCACGTACCAGATAAATCCGCTGCAGTCAAAGCCGGAAGTCGTTGTTCCGCCCCATTTGTATGGCGTTCCGATTAACGCCTTTGCATCAGAAACCAGCTTGCTCACATTAAGTGATGTAGTAGATGAGGCTTTGCTGCTTGACGATGATGAGCCGGAAGAAACAGTTTTTGAGCTTGTGCTTGTCCCTTTCACTTTCAACACTTGGTTGACATAGATCATATCTGATTTTAAGCCATTCAAGCTTTTTAAATGACTAACTGTCGTGCCGTATTGCTTTGCGATTTTAGACAGACTATCCCCGCGTTTCACTTTATAAGTAGAAGTAGAAGACGTTGATACCTTCGATGGACTAGAGCTGCTTGAGCTTGTTGAACCTTTCAGTTTCAGGACTTGTCCGATACGAAGCAAGTCTGACTTTAATCCATTCATTTTTTTCAGTTCACTGACTGTCATGCCATATGTTTTCGAAATTTTCCAAAGGCTGTCCCCGCTCTTTACTTTGTATGTAGAAGATGAAGAACTGGAAGAACTGCTGCTTTTTGAACTTGACGTTTTACCATTAATCGATAAAGTCTGCCCCACATAAATCGTGTCTGAACGCAGGCTGTTCTCTGATTTAATCTTACTGATGGTTGTATCGTATTTTCTAGAAATTCCCCATAACGTGTCGCCTTTTTTCACCTGGATGCTTTGTGCAGATGCCGCTCCTGCAAATAATGTCGATCCTAGAACCACTGCTGTCGTAGCTGTAACGATTTGCTTTTTCATATTTTCCTCCCCAAATAATTATATCTATATATGTATCTCTTTTTTAAATTAATCTTATTGCTTTCTATTATAAGGATAGATTCCCAACAGAAATAGTCTTGACTTCATATGACAAATTACTTAATTATTCGTTTTTAAAAAAAGTTTTTAAGGGTATAAAATATTTCATTTTCATTTCAAAGGTGACAAAAAACGCGCTCTTTTGTCATGTTCATAAGGCTATTGTTCACGACTGAGGAAATAGATGGCAATAAACTAGGAGAAACTCACATGCGGAAGAGTGAGATATAAAGAAGATTCGAGGAAAGCTGCGGTTGTTCGCAGTTTTTTTATTTAAATAAACATATCACGCAAGAACAAAGAGGTAAAGATTTTTCAGAAAAACGAATGCTTTAATTGAAAAAAGGAAAGATAACGAAACAGCAGTTTTCATTTCCTTACAATGCTTTACTTCATGTTTACACGATGAATAACCGCATTTAACAAGATTCCTCTAACATGACAAATAGAATACATAAAAGGGAGGCATGTGAAAAATGAGTTTGTTTCAGAGTATGAAATCTAAACTGCTGCCAATCGCAGCTGTTTCCGTGCTTACAGCCGGCATATTCGCCGGTGCAGAACTGCAGCAGGCCGAAAAAGCAAGTGCCAAAAAACAAGACAACGATGAGATCAGAAATGTCATTGTGATGATCGGTGACGGCATGGGAACACCTTACTTAAACGCCTACAGATCCATGAAAAATAACGGGGAAACACCAAATAACCCGAAGCTGACCGAATTTGACCGTAATCTGACAGGCATGATGATGACGCATCCGGATGATCCGGACCATAACATCACAGATTCAGCAGCCGCCGGAACAGCATTAGCGACAGGCGTAAAGACATATAACAATGCCATTGGCGTCGATAAAAACGGAAAAAAAGTGAAATCTGTGCTTGAAGAAGCCAAACAGCAAGGAAAATCGACCGGGCTCGTCGCAACGTCTGAAATCAACCACGCTACACCAGCCGCATACGGCGCCCACAATGAATCACGGAAAAACATGGACCAAATCGCCAACAGCTATATGGATGACAAAATAAAAGGCAAACAAAAAATAGACGTATTGCTTGGCGGCGGAAAATCCTATTTTAATCGCAAAGACAGGAATTTGACGAAGGAATTTAAACAAGCCGGCTATAGCTATGTGACAACAAAACAGGCCCTGAAGAAAAATAAAGATCAGCAGGTGCTCGGGCTTTTCGCAGACGGAGGGCTTGCCAAAGCGCTAGATCGTGACAGCAAAACACCGTCTCTCAAAGATATGACGGTTTCAGCAATTGACCGCTTGAACCAAAATAAAAAGGGATTTTTCTTGATGGTCGAAGGCAGCCAAATCGACTGGGCGGCCCATGATAATGATACAGTAGGAGCCATGAGCGAGGTTAAAGACTTTGAAAAAGCCTATAAAGCCGCGATTGATTTTGCGAAAAAAGATAAACATACACTTGTCATCGCAACCGCTGACCATACAACCGGCGGATTTGCGATTGGCGCAAACGGGGAAAAGAATTGGCACGCAGAACCGATTCTCGCCGCGAAAAAAACACCTGAATTTATGGCAAAAAAAATCAGTGAAGGCAAACCGGTCAAAGATGTGCTCGCCCGCTATACAAATCTAGAATTCACACCAGAAGAAATCAAAAACGTTGAGGCCGCTGCGCAGGCTGACAAAAGCAAAGGCGCCTACAAAGCCATCATCAAGATATTTAACACACGATCTAACAGCGGCTGGACGAGTACCGATCATACCGGTGAAGAAGTGCCAGTTTACGCGTACGGCCCCGGAAAAGAAAAATTCCGAGGACTGATGAACAACACCGATCAGGCAAACATCATATTTAAGATTTTGAAAACAGGAAAATAAAGAGGATGCAGAACGCTGCATCCTCTTTTTTTATAAATACCTGCGGTGAACACCTTTTCCATCGTACGAAAACATGACTTCCTTATCCTCAAGCACAGACTCGATGTGCACACTTCTGCCCCATAGCTGGAATAAGTAAGGGAGCACCTTCTCTACATATTTCAAATCCAGCTCTATGCCCTCATACCAATGCTTAATATAGAGCTCGTTATTTTTCATATAGTCGCCGTCGTTTACTGTCAAATACGGAAACCCGCCGTTTACCCGCATGCTCACGAGCTGGTCGCGCACCGACCTCCACTCTTTATCGACGATTTTATAATCTCTGCCCTGTTTTTGAAACAAATAAAGATCCTCGCGCATGACTAACTCTTTTGTTAAATAATTGCGGATGAAAGAAATATCGGATTCAATTTCCCTGACCTCAAACATCTTCTCCCGGCCCGAGTCAGACTGAACGCCCATTTTCTTCATTTCATCCGTCGGGTTATTGTACCGCTCCTCGATGTCTTCAAAAATTTTCAGCCCTAAATAATAAGGATTGATGCCTGTTTTGGATGGCTGAACAACCCCGGCATTCAGCTTGGCGAACTCGATCGCTTCATCAGAGGTTAAATCAAGCTCCCGTATAATTCGCTGGTGCCAATAGGAAGCCCAGCCTTCATTCATAATCTTTGTCTCCAGCTGAGGCCAGAAATAAAGCATTTCCTCCCTCATCATCGTTAAAATATCACGCTGCCACGGCTCCAGCTCCCGGGAATGCTCCTCGATAAAAAGCAGAATATCCTTTTCCGGCCGCGGCGGGAAAGGTTTTTTCGATTTTTTCATCTGTTTTTTCGGTTTCTTTTCATCCAAAGACCATAAATCATCGTACGGCGTTGCTGCCTCTTCCATTTCATCTTCCTCATCATCCACACTCCATAGGAGCTTCGGACGGACCAATGAAGGATCGATATGTTCCTGAATCGATAGGATCGCGTCTAAAAAAGCCTCTACTTCCTTTATGCCGTGAACCTGTTCATAATGCTTAATCCGCTCGGCCGTTGCCGCCATGCTTTCCACCATATCGCGTTTCGTGTTTTGGAAACGGCAGTTGTTTTTGAAGAAATCACAATGGGCGAGAACGTGAGCGACAATCAATTTATTTTGGATCAGTGAGTTGCTGTCCAGCAAAAAAGCGTAGCACGGATCTGAGTTAATGACCAGCTCATAAATCTTGCTTAATCCAAGATCATAATGCAGCTTCATTTTATGAAACTGCTTGCCGAAGCTCCAGTGGCTGAATCTTGTCGGCATCCCGTACGCGCCGAATGTATAAATAATTTCAGCCGGGCAGATTTCATATCTCATCGGGTAGAAATCAAGGCCGAATCCTTTTGCGATTTCGGTAATTTCCTCAATTGCCCGCTGTAATTCCTTCTTCTCCTCCGCGTTCAACCGAATCCCCCCTACTTGGACTTATCTATAATGTATGAGCCCGCCTGGCAAAAGATGATAGCCGCACTTGTGCAAGACAAAATTCACCCGGCACATTCAGCTGTTTGCCGATTTTGCCAATGGGTAATAACACACCATATTACGAAAAAAAGGAGCGATACCAATTGAATGTAGCAGACATGCTTTCTTCTTATCTCAGTAAGCTGCCAAACTTAATCATTGCACTACTCGTTTTATTAATCGGATGGGCTATCGCTAAAATTATTGAAAAAGCGGTATACAAAGGGCTCAGAAAAACAAGAATTGACGACAAGCTTTTTGCTGGGAAAAAGCCATCACGCTATTCCTCTGAAAAAGTCATAAGCAAGGTCGTCTATTTTATCGCATTGATTATCGTCTTTATTTTATTCTTTAACATTTTGCACCTGACAACAGTGGCATCACCGTTTGTCAGCATGCTTTCCGCCATTACCGCGGCTATCCCAAGCGTGCTGAAAGCCGGACTCATTCTGCTGTTAGGATGGGCTGCAGCCTCTGTTTTGAGCTTCCTCGTCAAAAAAATGGGGATGAAGCTGAACACGAGTGACAAACTGCGCAAGTGGAATGTGGTCTCTGAAGGAAAAGATATTCATCAGGCAGTCAATGCCGCTTCACAAGTTGTCTTTTATCTCGTGCTGCTTGTTTTCCTGCCGGGGGTCTTATCTTCTTTAAAAATCAGCGGCATTTCAGGTCCGTTTACAAATATGATGGAAAGCGTGCTCGCTTTTCTGCCGAAATTATTCGCAGCCGCGCTTATCGTTTTAATTGGCTGGCTTGTAGCCCGTCTTGTGCGTGACATCATTACAAATTTCCTTGCAAGCATCGGAACGGAACGATTCGCCGCACGCATGGGTTTATCGGTTTACTTAAAAGATACAAGCCTTTCAGCGGTCATCGGAACAATCGCTTATGTGCTGATTTTAATACCGGTTGTCATTTCAGCGCTTGATCAGCTGGATGTCGCCGGCATTTCGAAACCGGCTGTCTCTATGCTCAATAGCATTTTGAACATGCTTCCGAACATCATCATTGCCATTGTGCTTGTTTTAGCGGGTATATGGGCAGGAAAATGGGTGAACAGCATGGTGTCCCGACTGCTCCATCGCGCAGGCTTTGATTCTATGTTAGGAAAAATGGGCATGGGAACGGAAACATCTGCAAAGCTGTCCCTGTCTCAAATTGTCGGTATGATTGCGCAAATCATTGTCATCCTGCTGTTCACAGCGGAGGCGCTGCAAATTGTTCAGCTCCATTTTCTCGTAGAGATTGCAACTGGCATTATCGCATATCTGCCGAATGTCCTTGTTGCCGTATTCATTCTCGGAATCGGCCTCTACGCTGGAGAATTGGTGCGAAAAGTGCTTTCGAGCATCATTAAAGGCCAAGAATTCAAGTCTCTGGCGGCGATTGCCAAATATACAATTATCGCACTTGCTTTCTTTATGGCCTTGGATCAGCTTGGTGTCGCTGACACGATCGTCAATTCCGCGTTCATCATCGTGCTTAGCGGCTTCGCCCTCGCTTTCGGTTTATCCTTCGGCCTTGGCGGAAAGGATTTTGCATCACGTTATCTGTCTGCATTTGAACGCAAAATGCAAAACACTGAAATCGATAAAAACGGCAAAAACCAAAATCCGCCGCATAACATGTAAACCAAAAACGTGCGCCCAAACTGGGTGCACGTTTGTTTAAATTCCTTTTTTTTTCATTTTTCAATCGATTATGATAAGATATAGAAAATGTCTTATTCCGAGGTCTTATTATGAAATTAACGAATTATACAGATTATTCATTAAGAGTGCTAATTTTTCTGGCGGCAGAACGTCCGGGAGAACTTTCAAACATAAAACAGATTGCCGAAACGTATTCTATTTCAAAAAATCACCTCATGAAAGTCATCTACAGGCTCGGCCAGCTCGGCTACGTAGAAACGATACGCGGACGAGGCGGCGGCATACGATTAGGCATGGCCCCTGAAGACATCAATATTGGTGAGGTTGTCAGAAACACGGAAGACGATTTTAATATTGTTGAGTGTTTTGATGCGAACAAGAATCTCTGCGTCATTTCTCCGGTGTGCGGCTTGAAGCATGTGTTAAACGAAGCGCTTATGGCCTATCTTGCGGTTTTAGACAACTATACACTGCGCGACCTTGTCAAAAACAAGGAAGATATCATGATGCTTTTAAGAATGAAGGAATAATATAGATTCCTTCTTTTTTTATGTCCTTTTTCCCCCTTTTTGTTAAGAAAATTGGGCTGTTTTAAAAAAAAGGCAAAACGATGAGACGAAGCTGCCGATATAAAAAAGAAATAGCAAATTCAAATCAGTGGGGGAAAAAGGAGAGCTCAGATGAAAAAGAAATTAGCAGCAGGGCTGACAGCTTCTGCGATTGTCAGCACAACCTTAGCAGTCACACCAGCTGAAGCAGCAACGATTAAGGTCAAAAGCGGAGATTCTTTATGGAAACTGGCCCAAAACTACAATACAAGCGTGGCAGCCATCACATCCGCCAACCATCTTTCGACTACCGTTCTGTCGATCGGCCAGACGCTTACCATTCCAGGCAGCCATTCCGGAACTTCATCTACTTCAAGCTCAACAACCAAAAAGAGCGGAAGTTCTGTTTACACAGTGAAAAGCGGTGATTCACTTTGGCTGATCGCAAATGAGTATAAAATGACGGTGCAGGAACTAAAAAAATTAAACGGACTCAGCAGCGATATGATTCGTGCAGGGCAGAAATTAAAGGTATCCGGCACGGTTTCTTCAAGCTCCAGTTCTAGTTCCAGTACAAAGAGCAGTTCCACAAAGAGCTCTAGCTCTTCATCTTCTGCCGGAACATACAAGGTGCAGCTTGGCGATTCGCTTTGGAAAATCGCAAACAAAGTCAACATGTCCGTCGCCGAACTAAAGGTCTTGAATCACTTAAAATCAGATACCATTTATGTGAATCAAGTGTTGAAAACAAAATCAAGCGGCTCTGATACGTCTTCCAAAGACACTTCATCTCATTCGAGCCAACCTTCAGCTACAAAGACTTATACTGTAAAAAGCGGAGATTCACTTTGGAAAATTGCAAACAACTATAACTTGACTGTACAGCAAATCAGAAAAAGCAACAGCCTAAAATCTGATACGCTATACGTCGGGCAAGTGCTGAAGCTGACAGGTAAAGCATCTTCAGGCGCTTCCACACCGTCATCGTCTTCTTCGTCAAATGCAAGCTCTGGCACGGCGACAACTACATACACGGTGAAAAGCGGCGACTCCTTATGGGTGATTGCCCAAAAGTTTAACGTAACAGCGCAGCAAATCCGAGAAAAGAACAATCTAAAAACGGATGTCTTGCAGGTTGGCCAAAAGCTGGTCATTAACGGGAAAGCTTCCCACTCTTCCTCATCCGGTTCTTCAAACACGTCCAGCTCAACAAGCGCGAAGATTAATACAATGATTGCCGCCGCTAAAGAACAGCTTGGCGTTCCGTATCGCTGGGGAGGCACGACACCGGCCGGATTCGACTGCAGCGGTTTCATTTACTATGCACTGAACAAAGTCACATCCGTATCAAGATTAACGGCAGCCGGATATTGGAATACAATGAAACCTGTCAGCCAGCCTGCTGTCGGAGACTTCGTGTTCTTTTCAACATATAAAGCCGGCCCTTCTCATATCGGAATTTATCTCGGTAACGGGGAATTCATTAACGCCAATGATTCTGGAGTTGTCATTTCCAGTATGAACAACTCTTACTGGAAACAGCGCTATCTCGGTGCAAAACGATACTTCTAAAGCAGAAACTGTATGGCCGTAGCGGCTGTACAGTTTTTTTGATTAGAGCCGGAAAACGTTAATGCTGATCATATGTTTTGTCACCGGATGAAAATAGACTTCGGCCCGAACAGAAAAGGTGTCGTCATTCTGTCTGACCGTCACCCGAAAGACATCTTTTGTTTGCTGATCATTCACCTCAGTCCGCCCCATATAAGCGTAATCAGAAAATGAAGCGTGCTTATATTCATCCTGAATTCTGCTCCAGGCGAGCTGTTCCCACTTTTGAACAGATTCGTTTGTGTCCGCTGAATGCCCTTTTGCAGCCATTGATACAATGATCAATCCGCAAAAAAGCAGCGCAATGGAATACGGCAGAGATTTCATATTTTCAGTCTCCTGTGCCTAGATTAAGTTCTCTCATAGGTTTTCCAAAAGCAATGGCTTCATTCAGGCATTTTGATTTTATGTCTCCCTCTTATTGCTACCCTGTACTGCCGCAGACGCCAAGTTTTGCAACGTCAATAACATGGGATGCGGCATAAACTAATCATGAACTTCTCACAAGAAAGGAGAAGCGATTCATGGATTATGCCGATTACGATAAAGCGCTATATTACACCCACCGTTCCCAATGGGATAATTTATTAATTTTAATGGTGCGTACAGAGGATGATTTGTTATCAAAACGAATCGAGCATTTTCTGCACGCTTATCATTTTGAACAGGATTACGCCGTCCTGGAAAAGATGCTGTATTCCCTTCTCCGTTATATTGATCATGCCACAGAGCTGACATACGAAGACCAATTAGCCTTGCTCACATAAACAAATCCCGGCGTTTAAACGCCGGGATTTCCTTTTGCAAACATGCTAAGTTCTTGGATGAGCTCTTTTATGCTGTTCGTTATAGGTTCCGTCAATGCAGCCTTTTCAATATCAATGTCCACCGGATCAACCACAAGCTGCTTCGGAATCACATTGGCGTAAACACCCCGCATCACAGTTCGCATATTGTTCAGGGCGTTAATGCCGCCTTTTCCGCCTCCCGCCACTGCCAATAAAGCAACAGGCTTATATTTGAATTGTTCGCTGCTTAGAAAATCCAACGCATTTTTTAAAGAACCGCTCATTCCGCTGTGATATTCAGGCGATAATAAGACAATCGCGTCCGCTTGGGCAACCCGCCGCTTTAGCTCCTGTACCTGTAAATGTTCTAATTGCTCCGCCTCACCATTAAAAATCGGCAATATAAACCCGCTTAGATCAATCAGGTCCGTGTGATACAGCTTAGAAATACAAGATGCGGTTATTCTTGTTCTGCCATGTTTTCTGGGTGAGCCATTTATCACTAACATGTTCATGTCGCGATCTCTCCATTCAGGTTATATTTCACTACGAAAAGCGCTGCTTGCGTGCGGTCGGCCACTTCAAGTTTTGCTAAAAGATTCGACACATGGGTTTTCACTGTTTTTTCTGAAATAAACAAGGCTGCCGCGATTTCTTTATTGCTTTTCCCGTTCGCAATTTCGTTCAGTACGTCCTTTTCCCTGCGTTTTAATTGATAAAATTTTTCTTTTGCCGGATCATGCTGCTTTCTCATATGTGTCAGCACATGGGGCATAATAGCTGGAGAAAGCTTGTATTGGCCGGCATGCACTTGTCTTAGTGTTTTCAACAATTCCTCGGGCTCTGTATCCTTTAATTGATATGCCTTCGCTCCCGCCTGAAGCGCGGGGATGACGTGATCCTGGTCGGAGTAGCTCGTCAGCACAATGATATTGATCCCCGGAAATTGCTGCACTGCTTTTTTTATGGCTTGTATCCCATCCATTTCGGGCATGGACAGATCCATCAGCACAAGGTCGGGCTTTGTTTCCTCAATGATACGAAGTGCTTCTGTTCCGGTTGCAGCCTCTCCGGCAACTTCAATATCGTTCTGGGTGGCAAAGAAAAAACGAAGCCCCTTTCTGACAACATGGTGATCATCTGCAATTATAATTTTCATTGCTAAGCCCTTCCTTTCTGATCGGTTAGCGGAAGCCTGACGGACACCTTTGTCCCCGCTTGAAGGTCTGACTGAATCAAAAACGCCGCGCCCGCTTGTTCCGCCCGTTCTTTCATTCCCTTAATGCCAAATGAAGGAAGACCGGCATGCGCTTCATAGCGAAACCCTGCCCCGTGATCGGTTATATCCAGCTCTGCCTGGCACGAAGAAGCAGTCAGGCTGACATACGCCGTATCAGTTCCGGCGTGCTTTTTACAGTTATTTAAAGCTTCCTGTACGACGCGCCACAGCATATGCTCCTGCTCATCAGTAAGAACCGGACAGCCTTTTTGTGTAAACATGACATTCAATCCGATGAGCGCGCCATAGCTTTTAATGGCTTCAGACAGCCCTTTTTCCAATCCTCCGGGGCGGAGCTGCCAAATTAACGCTTTCATTTCTGCTAGCGCGTCCTGTGATAGGTTTTGAATAAAATCAATCATCTGCTGCAAATCTTCATCTTTTGTTAGCGTCTTTGCCGCTTTGGCTGTTAAACTGACGGAAAACAGCATTTGATTGACAGAATCGTGCAGTTCCTGAGCGAGGCGGTTGCGCTCCATTAACAGAGCATTTTTTTGTTTATATTCAGAAAGCTTCATGCGTTGAATCGCCGTTCCGATCTGATAGGCGACAGACTCGAGCAAATGCAGCTCTCCTTCATCAAACATGGTTTTTCCGGCCGCCGCTACATTTAACAATCCGAATCTCCTGTCTCCGTCTTCTAAAGGCACCGTTGCATGATGCGTAATCCCTTCTGTGTCAAAATAGTGCAGCTCTTTGGCTGACTCTATGCGTTTGCAGTTCATGATATTCGCCGCCCTTCTGAGCCCGCCTGTATTGAATTTCGTCAGGCAGTAGCACTCGCCTTCGCACATCAGCACTTTTTCCTTGCGGCTTAAAGCCGGGGGCAGATAGGCGTCAGCCGCTAACGTATATGAACCGTCTTCTTCAATTAGAAAAATCCAGCCCGCTTGAAGGTTCGTTACACTCAACAATTCTCTTACTACCTCATCCAATGTCGCTTTGACATCGTGTCCTTGATTTAAGGTTTCCGCAATCGTTTTCAGCGTTTTTAATTTTTCCATCCTCGTTTTGCTCACGTTTCTCACTCCGGCATTCATCTCTTGTTATTTAAGATTATACCAGTTTATGTCATTCGTTACTTCGCCTGGGGGATGATTTTCTTTCAGACTTTTGGATGAAAAAAAGCCGGATCATATACAATGATCCAGCTTTCCTTACTTTCCTTATACTATTTAGCTGTAGCCTCTACAATGTCGTCTACCGTCTTCATGACATCGTCAGAAAGCTCGGCAAGACGGTTTTCACTGTCTTCTAAAGATGTTCCTTTTACGGCAAAATAGAATTTGACCTTCGGCTCGGTTCCGGAAGGACGAAGACAGAACCAAGACCCGTCTTCCAGGAAGTATTTCAGTACGTTCGATGTTGGCAAGTCAATCGCTTCTTCTTTGTTTTCCGCCAGAAGCATCCGTTTGCTTACAGCGTAATCTTCGGCTGTCACAACCTGTTTGCCGGCCATCGTTTTCGGCGGGTTTTGCCTGAAGGATGCAAGGATCGCTTCAATTTGCTCTGCTCCCTGTTTTCCTTTCAGCGTCAAGGATTTCAGCCCTTCACGATAAAAACCGTATTCGTTAAAGAGATTGATGAGCGCTTCATATAACGACATCCCTTGTTTTTTATAGAATGCGCAAACCTCAACTGCCAAAAGCGCAGCTTGAATGGCGTCCTTGTCACGGGCAAAATCCCCGATTAAGTAACCATAGCTCTCTTCATAACCGAATTGGAACGTGTACTGGCCTGATGACTCGTATTCCTTAATCTTTTCACCGATAAACTTGAAGCCTGTGAGCGTATCAATCGTATCAAGACCGAATGAAGAAGCGACCGCGCGCCCGATTTCACTTGTGACAATTGTTTTGAGGACAACGCCGTTTGAAGGCAGGGTGCCTTGTTTTTTCTTTTCAGAAAGCAGGTAATGAAGCAGCAGCGCTCCGGTTTGGTTGCCTGTCAGCACTGTATATTTGCCTTGATCGTTTTTCACCGCGATGCCGAGGCGGTCAGCGTCAGGGTCTGTCGCGATGAGAATATCTGCGTCCCGCTCCTCCCCGAGTGTAATGGCATATTTGAAAGCCGCATGCTCTTCCGGGTTTGGAGAGGTAACAGTAGAGAAGTCTGCATCGGGCAGCTCCTGCTCTTTGACAACCGCTACATTGTTGTAGCCGAGTGCATCAAGACCTCGTCTGACAGGCTTATTGGCTGTTCCATGCAGCGGTGTGAAAACAACGTTTACATCAACTTCTCCGGATAATTCAGGATGGACGGATATAGAAGCCAGTTTTTCTGTATAGACTTTGTCAATGTCTTCACCGATGATCTTGATTAAGCCTTTTTCTTTTAACGTATTTTCATCGTCGACTGTGATTGTCAGCTCATTTTCAATCGCGTTTACCTGCTCAATGACGATGTCCGCTTCCTTTGGAGGCAGCTGGCCGCCATCATCTCCGTATACTTTGTAGCCGTTATATTCAGGCGGGTTATGGCTTGCCGTCACCACAATCCCTCCGCAGGCATTCAGCTGTCTGACAGCGAATGACAGCTCCGGCGTCGGGCGAAGCTCATCAAAGACGTATGTTTGGATGCCTTGTGTCGCAAGTGTTTTTGCCGCTTCCATCGCAAACTCCGGCGATTTATGGCGGGAATCATAAGCAATGACAACGCCCCGTTTTTTCGCTTCCTCACCTTGCTGGGAGATGTATGCCGCAAAACCGGCTGATGCTTTGCGCACAGTGTAAATATTCATCCGATTTGTTCCGGCCCCAATTTCTCCGCGCATCCCGCCAGTGCCGAATTCAAGGTTTTTATAGAAACAGTCTTCAAGAGCCTGTTCATTCCCTTCTAATTCAGTGAGGCGCTCCTTTAGCTCCGGATCTAAATGTTCTGTCTGTTTCCAGCGTTCATAGCTCTTTCTCCAAGTCATATTCGTCCTCCTATGTATTAGCTTATGCCGTTATTTTAATATGAAGCGAGTGCCTCTGTCACTTGAAATCCTTGGATTCCGGCTTTCGGCCTTAAATAGAAATAACGGGCTGAGAGACAGCCCGTTATGATTTATCGTTCGAGCGGCACAACCGCATCGTGTAAAAGCTTGTTGAGGTTTTCTGTATGTTTGTTTTTCGTCTGCTCATCCCATTGGAATCGCTCGCTCATAAAATCAATAACGGCATCTTTATATGTTTTTACCCAATTGATATCAAAAAATAAACGTCCCGTTCTGCGGACAAAGAAGTCAGCAGGTGTTGCAGCCAACTCTTCTTCTATACTGTATTCTGCCTCAGCAAGAATATGAACCGGAATGTGGCGTTTCGCCGCCTCATCTTTCAGCGCTTCCACTCGGTTAAAGACTCGTTCTACGTTGGAGCCGTATCTGATCGCCAGCTGTTTTGCGTCTTTTTCTGATAAGCCGGCTGCGATTCCTTCTTTTGTTTTCGTCGTCACAAAGGACAGGAGATTTTTTGAACCGCCGACGTGTCCGCCTGAAATTGGCATGTTTTTTGTTTTACATGGACCAAAGTCCGTTTCGCCTTCTTCTTTCAAACGATCATTCACAAGATCGACGATATGCTCCGCCATTTTTCTGTATCCGGTCAGTTTCCCGCCGGCAATGGTGATTAAACCTGAGTCAGATGTCCAAATCTCGTCTTTCCGTGAAATTTCAGAAGGGTCTTTGCCTTCTTCATGAATGAGCGGACGCAGCCCCGCCCAGCTGGATTCAATGTCATTCGCAGTGATATTCAGCTCCGGGAACATGTAATTGATTGAACTGATGACGTAATCTCGATCCTCCGTTGTCATTCGCGGATGCTCCAGCGCCTCTTTGTAAACGGTGTCTGTCGTTCCCACGTATGTTTTGCCTTCACGAGGGATCGCAAATACCATACGGCCGTCAGGCGTATCGAAGTATACCGCCTGTTTCAGCGGAAAGACAGACTGGTCAAATACAAGGTGAATGCCTTTTGTATGCTGCAAATGCTTTCCGTTATTCGAATGGTCTTTTTCTCTGAGCTGATCGACCCAAGGGCCTGTCGCATTAACAATTTTTTTTGCGTACACTTTATATTCTTTCTCTGTCAGCACATCTTCAATTAATACACCGACCGCTTTGCCTTTTTCGTAAAGAAGCTCCTTCACCTTGGAATAATTCACAGGCTCTGCCCCGAATTTTACCGCTTCCTTCATGACTTCGATTGTCAGTCTCGCATCGTCCGTACGGTATTCCACATAATACCCGCCCCCTTTTAAGCCGTCTTTTTTCACCAATGGCTCTTTTTGCAGCGTTTCCTTTGCAGAAAGCATGCTTCTTCGTTCTGACTTTTTCACACCTGCTAAGAAGTCATACACTCTTAAACCGATAGAAGTTGTGAATGAGCCGAATGTGCCGCCTTTATGAAACGGAAGCAGCATCCATTCCGGTGTCGTGACGTGCGGGCCGTTTTCATAAACAATCGCCCGTTCTTTCCCGACCTCGGCCACCATTTTCACTTCAAATTGTTTTAAATAGCGCAAGCCGCCATGAACAAGCTTCGTTGACCGGCTTGATGTTCCCGCCGCGAAATCCTGCATTTCGCTGAGCGCGACCTTCATTCCCCTTGATGCCGCGTCAAGAGCCGTTCCCGCTCCTGTAATTCCTCCGCCGATAATGAATAAATCGTATGTTTTTTTCGTCATGTCTGTCAGCATGCGATCTCTTTCAAGACTAGAAAATTGATGTTTCATTATTGCTCCTCCTTGTTGTCACGGTGTGTAAATAGAAAAAGAGACCACAACAGCCAAAGTGCATACGTACACTTTGGTGCTGTGGTCTCTCCCCATCTCAGGACCGTTCTTATTAACTTGTCATCAGTATATCATACTCTCATTCTATTTAAAAGCCATAGCTGCTTTTACGGCTTTTTGCCAGCCTTTATACAGCTCATTTCGTTTTTCTTCTTCACAGTCAGGTTCAAACCGTTTATCCAGATTCCACTGGTTCGCGATTTCAGAACGGTCCTTCCAGAATCCCACAGCAATACCTGCCAAATAAGCCGCGCCAAGTGCAGTTGTTTCATTAATTTCCGGTCGTTCCACAGGAACATTCAGAATATCTCCTTGGAACTGCATCAGGAAATTATTTTTTACAGCGCCTCCATCTACACGAAGCGTCTTTAATGAAATGTTTGAATCAGCTTCCATTGCGTCAAGCACATCTTTTGTCTGATAAGCCAACGCCTCCAAAGTCGCACGGATAAAATGTTCTTTTGTTGTGCCTCTTGTCAGGCCGAAAACCGAACCGCGCACATCGCTGTCCCAGTAAGGTGTTCCCAAGCCGACAAATGCGGGAACAACGTATACGCCGTCGGTTGAATCCACTTTTTCCGCGTAAGATTCACTTAATGAGGAATCCTGGAACATTCTCAATCCGTCTCTGAGCCATTGGATGGCGGAGCCTGCGACAAAAATACTTCCTTCTAAAGCATATTCAACTTTTCCGTCAATGCCCCATGCAATTGTCGTCAAAAGCCCGTGTTCGGACTTAATTGCTTTTTCCCCTGTATTCATCAGCATGAAACATCCTGTGCCGTACGTGTTTTTCCCCATGCCTTCTTCAAAGCACGCCTGGCCGAACAGTGCGGATTGCTGGTCGCCTGCCGCTCCCGCAATCGGGATGTTTTTTCCGAAGAAATGATAATCAACAGTTTCCGCATACACATGGGAGGACGGCTTCACTTCAGGAAGCATGGACTTCGGAATATCGAGAATATCGAGCAGCTCATCATCCCATTTCAAGTCGTAAATATTAAACATCAGCGTTCTGGACGCATTGGAGTAATCGGTCACATGCGCTTTTCCACCGGACATTTTCCAAATAAGCCATGTATCAATCGTTCCAAACAGCAGCTCGCCTTTTTCCGCTTTTTCTCTCGCGCCTTCCACATTGTCTAAAATCCATTTTACCTTCGTGCCGGAGAAATACGGATCGATTAAAAGTCCCGTTTTTTCTCTGAACACATCTTGATATCCTTTTTCACGAAGCTCCTCACAAATGTCGGACGTCTGCCTGGACTGCCAAACGATCGCATGATAGATAGGCTTTCCTGTATCCTTATCCCACACAACCGCCGTTTCACGCTGGTTTGTGATACCGATGCCGGCAATTTGAGAAGCGCTGATGCCTGATTCAGAAATCACTGATGCGATAACAGCGAGAACAGAGCCCCAAATTTCATTCGCGTTATGCTCAACCCAGCCTGGGTGCGGGAAGTATTGTGTAAATTCCTTTTGAGCGGAGTGAACGATTTTTCCTTCTTTATTAAACAGGATCGCTCTTGAACTTGTCGTCCCTTGATCTAAGGATAAAATGTAAGTTTCCATAAGATGTCTCCCCTTTGATTAAATATATTTTGAATTTGATAATGTTTTAGCTGAATGTGTTTTCGTATAGCCATAGAGCCCTAACAATACCACAACCAATATAACGCTTACAATCCAGAAACTGCTTGTGATATGCCCTTTAAATGCGGCGTTGTAAAATACGCCCCCAAACGAACCGCCTAAGATCGGGCCGACTACCGGTATCCAGGCGTATTTCCAGTTTGATGATCCCTTCCCCGGTATCGGAAGAAAAGCGTGGACAATCCGCGGACCTAAGTCGCGGGCCGGATTAATCGCATAGCCGGTGGTGCCCCCCAGAGAAATACCGATCGCCACAATGAGAAAACCAACGATTAAAGGGTTAAGCCCTTCTGTAAATTGATTTGCCCCAATGGACAAGATGCCAAGCACAAGGACAAATGTCCCGATCACTTCACTTAACACGTTTGAAAATGTGTGCGGAATGCTGGGTCCGGTTGAGAAAACACCCAGCTTGGCAGCGGGATCATCCGTTGTTTTCCAATGCGGAAGGTAATGCAGATAGATCACAACCGCACCGATGATCGCACCGATCATTTGCGCCGCAATATAAACCGGAACCTCTTTCCACGGAAAATCCCCAACAAATGCAAGCGCTATCGTTAGCGCCGGATTCAAGTGGGCTCCGCTGATGCCGCCAACCGCATAAGCCGCCATGGCAACACCCAATCCCCATCCGAATACAATAACAATCCAGCCAGACTGGAATGAAAGCGATTTCTTTAAATTGACACCCGCACAAACACCTGCCCCAAAAATGATCAGCAGCATCGTACCGATGACTTCTCCCCAAAATGCTGTCATAGCACATTCCTCCTAAAGTCACGATTAACAGTATGATAGAGAAGAAGAGAATAAAAAAACCACAACAAACCGCTTTACTGGTGCATAGACATGTACCGTAAAGAGCTGCTGTGGTCTCCGAGTTCTCCATCACAATGTATTAACCTAGTGCAATTGTATCAGTGGATGTAAGCGGTGTCAATCACTTTCTGTCAAAAAGTTTTCATATTCCTTCCATAATTTGGTGTTTGATGTTGTGACGGCCACAGCCCCCGCTTTCAAGGCCCGTTCCACATCCTCTTCCGTGCGGATGAAACCGCCGGCAAAAATAGGAATCCCCGTTTTCTCTTTTATTTCTTGGATGAGTGACGGAACGATGCCTGGCAGCACTTCAATGAAGTCAGGTTTATGCTTGCCGACAAATTCCATGCTTTTCTGCATCGCGCTTGTATCAAGCAGAAATAAACGCTGAATCGCATAAATCTTCTTTTGCTTCGCTTTGGCAATCACGTTCGATCTTGTGGAAATAATCCCGGCGGGCTTAATGTCCTGGCAAATGAACTCCGCTCCGTATTCGTCATGCTTAATTCCTTGAATAAGATCGACGTGCACCATCATGTTCTTTCCGTGCTTTTGTGCCTCTCTGATCACGCCCTTCAGCTGGCCGAGATGAATATCAAGAATAACACCATAGGAAAATGAACTGTTCAAAAACTCATCAAATTGCTTCATATTGCGAATAGCCGGTAAAATCGGCTGGTTGTGAAAACTCATCGTGTGCTCCTTTAATCATTCACTTTTATGTTAAATCGTCTGAAAGCTATCTTTCACCGTTTTCACGATAAAGGAAAGGTCCTCTTCTGTCAGGCAAAATGGCGGCGCGATCTGGATGACGTTGTTGTAGCCGGCGACTGTATCGCCGTTTTTGCCGATAATCAGCCCTTTTTCTTTACACGCCGTAACCACTTGGTTTACTTTATCTGCATCAGCCGGTTCTTTTGTCAATTGATCTTTGACAAGCTCAATTCCGATCAGCAGCCCTTTTCCTCTCACATCTCCGACTGCCGGGTGTTCTCTTAAGGCTTGAAGTTCACCCAAAAGCGTTGCTCCAAGATCGCGGGATCGCTGAATCAGCTGTTCGTCCTCCATGATTTGCATGTTTTTCAACGCCAACGCACAGGCAGCCGGGCTTCCGCCGAACGTGTTCACATGGCGAAAACGGTCGTAAGGCGCTTCCCCCTGATACGCTTCGAAAATGTCCCGTTTAACAGCAGTCGCTGACAAAGGCAAATACGCACTGGTGATTCCCTTTGCCATCGTAATGATATCAGGCTTCACGCCGTAATGCATAAATCCGAACGGCTCGCCTGTCCGTCCAAACCCGCAGATGACTTCATCGCAAATCAAAAGAGCTCCGTGACGGCGGCAAATGTCCTCCACCTTTTTCATATAACCATCCGGCGGCATTAAGATGCCTCCTCCTGTAATGATGGGCTCCATGATGACCCCGGCAATCGTTTCGCTTAACTCCCATGTCATGATGCGGTCAATTTCATTTGCGCTTTCAAGCGTGTCGGCATCCTCCGGGTTCCGGTATACATCTGGCGGAGCTGCATGCAGGAACCCTTGGCTTAATGGCTCATATTTATATTTCCGCTGCGCCTGTCCGGTAGCTGAGAGCGCTCCCAATGTGTTGCCGTGGTATGCCCTGTATCTTGAGATAAATTTATAACGGCTGTGGTCGCCGTTTTGCAGATGGTACTGGCGGGCGATTTTAAAAGCAGTTTCGTTTGCTTCAGATCCGCTGTTGGAGAAAAAGATGACATAATCGCCGCCAAGCCATTCATTCAGCTTTTCCGCCAGTTGAATTGCCGGCGCATGACTTTGTGTTAACGGGTAATAAGGCAGCTCCTTTAGTTGTTCATAGGCAGCCTCAGCAAGCTCCTTTCTGCCATAACCTATATTGACGCACCACAAACCGGACATCGCATCCAAATAGCGGCGTCCGTCTATGTCGGTCACCCAGGCCCCCTCGGCCTTTTGGGCAATCAGGCTGTCCGCTTGATGCGCTCCCTTCATGGCATGCCACACAAATTGCTCATCTTTTTGCTTTAATCCCTGATGTTGCTGAATGTTTTCCATCCCCATCATCTCCATTTCATTAGCATTCACTAAAGTGCCAATTCAATTGAAACAGACCTTCTCTTATGTGGTGTCTTGGTGATGATTTCCCTGCCTTCAATATAAAGCCAGACGGGGTTAGAGTCAATAAACCACGGAAAGAATAAAACATCCGCAGCAGAACAGGCACATTGTTCTTGTTACAGGTGCATGGAGAGCCTATCAAACGATGCAAAGGAAAAAGGAATAGAACATTATCGTATTTTGGAAAGACATTGTGAAAGTTTTATACCTATTCAAATGTTACTGGACTGCCCACACGTCTAACACATTGGATCAACCGTTTTAAAGGTGTGAAACTACATATTTAGCTCTTCTTTAACTAACGGAGCAGAATAACGATAAGAAACATGATAAAACGAGAACATCTTTGACGATATTTTATCACTAGCCTATTCTATTCAAGAAGGCTTTGGAAGAAGAAGTATTAAAAATAAGGAGTACAAAGCAGTGAATGAATTTTATAAGGCATTAACATATGTAAATAAATTGTTTTATGAACCAAATCACTTCACTATAAATGCAATTCGAGAAGAAGCTCAAAATTCAGATTACGGAGCGGGTATATTTCAGCTTCACTCAAAATCGATAAGATTTAGAGTCGCAAAAATAACACCTAACAAGATCGGGCAGTTTGTTGCTTTTTGGGAAAAAGATGGGAATGATAAAAACCAAGCCTTTTCATATGAAAAAGCTACTGATTTATTGGTTATCAATACGTTTACCAATCATAACAAGTTTGGACAATTCGTTTTTCCAAAAGAAGTTCTTGTCAAACAAAATATCTTAAAAACAGCCACTACAAAAGGAAAAATGGGAATTAGAGTTTACCCTAGATGGGAAACCCCCACTAGCAAACAAGCTATCGAAACACAAAAATGGCAGTTAGCGTATTTTGTCGAGGTGAACAATACAAACCGTTTTTCAGTGCGAGAATTATTAAAGCTATATTCTAATTAAAATCGGATAACCGAGTAGCTGGGAACCTCAAAATGTAACAAATTTTTCAATTCCGCTTATGATAAAAAACCCGCCAATTCAGGCGGGTTTCAGAATTATTTTTTATATTGAATATGATAAATATCACGGCGTCTGTCTTTTAGCTGGCGTACTGTACCGTTTTGGCGCTGCCTT
Source organism: Bacillus vallismortis (assembly GCF_004116955.1). Classification (NCBI taxonomy): domain Bacteria; kingdom Bacillati; phylum Bacillota; class Bacilli; order Caryophanales; family Bacillaceae; genus Bacillus; species Bacillus vallismortis. The sequence goes on from NZ_CP026362.1 coordinate 2,505,036, forward strand.
CTGAGAATTTCCAGATCAACATCACCGATGACGACCATCTCGATATTTGGATTTGTTTCGCCGACAATGCCGTCTCTGGCGAATTCAAAATCAGATGGTGCGAAAATGCCTGACTGAGCGTATTGGATATCCATGTTTTCCGTTTGCGGAAGGTTTCCAACCGTCCCGGAGATGACCGTATAAATTTGATTTTCAACCGCTCTTGCCTGCGAACAGTATCTAACACGCAAGTAGCCTTGGCGGTCTTCTGTGCAAAACGGCGTAAAAATGATTTTTGCGCCTTTATCCGCCGCAATCCGGGCAAGCTCAGGAAATTCGATGTCATAACAGATTTGAATCGCGATTTTTCCGCAGTCCGTATCAAACACGCGCACCTGGTCTCCGGCGCTGATTCCCCACCATTTGCGCTCATTCGGCGTAATATGGAGTTTATATTGCTTTTCGATCGTCCCATCCCGTCTGAACAAGTAAGCGATATTATAGATCTTGTCTTCCTCTTCGACAAAATGAGACCCGCCGATTATGTTGACGTTGTACTTTACGGCCAAATCAGTAAACAGGCTGATGTAATCTTCTGTATACTCGGTAATTCTCTGAACCGCCAAGCTCGGTGACCGTTCCTCGAGGAAAGACATCAGCTGGGTTGTGAAAATCTCCGGGAACACCGCGAAATCTGAGCGCGCGTCGGAAGCGACATCGACATAGTATTCTACTTGATTGGCAAATTCCTCAAAGGAATAAATTTTCTTCATTTCGTATTGGATGACACAAATTCTTACAGGGAAAGCCGATTTATAATAGCGTTTTGTCTGCTGCGGAAGGTAATCGACATTATTCCATTCCATCAGCGTCGCATACTTGATCGAAGCCGTATCATCCGGGAGATAATTCGGGTTAATCCGCATAAGGGTAAAGCCGTTCATCAGCTGAAAAGAAAGGACCGGATCGTAAATTTGGTGGCGTGTCACCTGTTCCACATACTCTCTCGCCGTCATTTCATCCGCATATTTGTGAAAGTTTGGAATCCGTCCGCCTATAATGATGCTTTTCAGATTTAAACGTCTGGCCAAATCCTTTCTCGCCTCATACAAACGGTGGCCGATCTTCATCCGTCTGTATTTCGGATGCACCATGACCTCAATGCCGTACATATTCAAGCCATCCGGATTATGATTGGTGATATAACCGTCATCTGTAATGTCCTGCCACGTATGGCGGTCATCGTATTCATCAAAATTAATCAGGAGGCTTGAGCACGAACCGATAATTTCGCCTTCGAATTCTGCACAAAACTGCCCGTCGGGAAAATGCTCCAAATGGCTGATTAAATGCTCCCGCTTCCAAGGCTCCATCCCCGGAAAACAGTCCTTTTGAAGATCAATAATCTTGTCGAGATCTTTCTCTTCGATATTGCGAATAATCATTTTCTTTTCAAAACGGGTCAAATCTAATTTCTCAGACATCTTCTCGCTCCTTTCTAGTGTTGTGCGTTCAGGTGGTCAAGCAATAGGGCGAGCTCCATTTCCGCCATTGATTCAAGCCGGTGATCATAGTCTTCAAACAATAAGGTGCCCGTCACTTTATTCGGGACGATGACACACTTCATCCCCGCCCTTTTCGCAGCAATCGAACCATTAACAGAATCCTCAAACGCGAGACATTCAGATGGCGATACCCCAAGATTTTTAGCCGCCAATATATACAGCTCTGGATTCGGCTTCACCTCTTCCACATCATCCGCCGTTTGAATGACCTCAAATTCATCAAACAGGCCGATTTGCTTCAAATGGCCCGACACCCACTTATAATCAGAACTGGAGGCAAGCCCTACTTTTAAGCCTAAATCCTTTGCCGCATTCAAATACGCTTCGACACCAGGTCTCGCTTTTTCTGTTTCCATGCGTTTCGTAAACCGCTCTCTTCTCAAAGTTGTCAGCTCTTCATGGTTCAGCTTTTGGCCGATCTGCTCTTCTAAATATTCAAAAGGCTGAAATCCCGCGGCTGTTCCGATGACCTTTCCCCAAACGGATAGCGGCAGGACTGAGCCATGTTCCTCAAATATTTCCTGAAGGACTTCATATTCGTGTGTTTCAGTATCAAGAATCAGTCCGTCAAAATCAAAAATTAACGCTTTAATCACTGCGTACAACTCCTTTAGCCCAAATTGAGACATATGTATACACTCACTATACCCCGAAACATGCCTGCATTCAAAAAGTAAGGTTTATGTGAAGAAAGAGCCTGCACACCGCAAGCTCTTTCTGATTAATGAATGTTTTGATGAGAAATGTTTGTCAACGCTGCTCCCGCAGATTCGTTCGACATCTGATTGACTGCCAGGTCTCCAAGCGCAACGATCCCGACTAGATTGTTTTGATCTACAATAGGAAGGCGGCGGATTTGGTGCTGGGCCATCAGCTGCGACGCGTCTTGCAAGCTCATATTAGGATTTCCTGATATGAGGTCTGTTGACATCACTTCTGAAACGGGTGTCTGGCCATCTCGGCCCTCTGCTGTGGTTCTTAATGCAATGTCGCGGTCAGTCAGCATTCCTTTTAAAGCACCTTGCTCTACAACGGGAATCGCCCCGACATTATATTGGTTCATGAGAGAAGCCGCTTCCTGAATCGTTTGATTCGGAGAAACGGTCGCCACCTGCGTTGTCATTGTATTTTGAACTGAACTCATAGTCAGCACCCCTTTCAACCATTAGTATGTTCAGACACGTGCTGATTAAAAAGGGAGTTAGAGGAAAGGTTTTATGATATGATTTCTTTGATGCCAAAAGGAGCTTTTCTGAAAACGAAAAGCTCCTGCCGGCGGATTATACCAACCTTCTGTAACCGGAAAAGGCTTGATTTGCCTTCAATTCAAAGTCAGAAAAAGCAAACGGAAAATAAATTCCAAAATCATTCAGCATTTTGCTGTTTTTCTCAAAAATCGCCTGATTGTTTACATCAGTATGCGGGGAAGGCTTTGTCAGAATAATATGTATCATTTGCAGACAAGCCATAATTTGAAATGCTTCTTTTAATGTTCCTTGGTAATCATGGTTATTATTTAAAGACAGAACGCCTTTCTTTTTAAAGCGCTGAATGTCCAGTTCGGAGAAATAAAGAGGAAATACATCATGAAAAAGTTTCATTGACAGCTCCTTGATAAAGCTCTCCTGTTCTGCAGTTGCTGCGTTCACAATTCTCACGTCAATCACCTTTCTTGCCATCGAATATCCTAACTCTTACTCAAGAATAGCACAGAAAAAAACCCGAAAGCTAAGGTAAGTGTTTCCTATGAGAAACAGCGGCCTTCCGCTTTGAAAAGGAGTTATTAATATGAAACAAAAAAACAGAGGGCTTGAGCTCCTCATCAATGACAAACACGATGGCCAATTGCTGTTTGCTGTCCTGAAACAAGAGCTTAACGCCTCTAAACCCGTGATTCAAGACTGGGTGACCCATCATCGAATAAAAGTCAATCACGATTCCGTCATCAACAATGTGATCGTAAAAAAAGGAGACCGCGTGTTCATTGATCTTCAGGAAAGTGAAGAGTCCTCCGTTATACCTGAGTATGGAGAGCTTGATATTTTATTCGAGGACAATCACATGCTCATCGTCAATAAACCTGCGGGCATAGCGACACATCCAAATGAGGAGGGCCAAACCGGCACACTGGCTAATGTCATCGCGTATCATTATCAGGTGAATGGCGAAACATGCAAGGTGCGGCATGTCCACCGCCTTGATCAGGATACATCGGGCGCCATCGTGTTTGCCAAGCATCGTTTAGCACACGCCATCCTGGATCAACAGTTAGAAAAAAAGACGCTGAAACGCACGTATACCGCCATCGCTCACGGAAAGCTAAAGATGAAAAAAGGAACAATTGATTCACCGATCGGCAGAGACCGATCACATCCGACTAGACGCAGGGTTTCACCGGGCGGGCAAGCGGCCGTCACCCATTTTAAGGTCATTGCCCGCAATTCGAAAGAGCAATTGTCGCTCGTTGAATTAGAGCTTGAAACAGGCAGGACACACCAAATTCGTGTTCATATGGCGAGCATTGGCCATCCGCTGGCAGGAGATACGCTTTACGGGGGCGGAAGCATGCTATTAAACAGACAGGCTTTGCATGCCAGAAAGGTACAAGCGATTCACCCAATAACCAGCGAACTGATTGTTGCAGAAGCGCCTTTCCCAGCTGATATAGAAAACCTTTGCCACTCATATTTTTCATGAAGAAAAGCCGCAGGCATCGCCCGCGGCTTTTAAACAACCCGTTTTCCATAAATAATATAGCGCTTCGGGGCATTGCCCACATATGAAAATGGGTAGCAGGTCGTCAGAATGAGCTCTTCCTTTTCATGCTGGAGCGTAATAATGGATGTATCATCCTTATCGACAATTTTTGTTTTGATGATTTCATACGTAAAATCTCCATATGAAAGGAGAATGCGAAGCCTATCTCCCTTTTCAAGCTCTCCCGTTCGGCGAAACACGGTATCCCGATGTCCCGACAGTACAATTTGTCCGTTCTCATCAGGATAATAGCTTTCCTTATAGTGCCCGACCCCTTTTTCTAAATCATCTGGATCGGTGCCCTCCACGATCGGGAGCTCCGCATTGATTTTTGGTATTTCTAAAATGCCGCTCGCATGTCCGGTCTCAGGCTTAAATGATGCTTGATTCTCTGCTTGATTCGCGCTTTTTTTCGCGCTTGAAGCTTCTTGCGGCTTATCAGCCGCGAGTTTTGCTTCTTTTAATGTCTGTTCGGTCTTCATATTCGTATCGATCAGTTTAAGGCCTCCATAGCCTGCGATCATCAGACCGGCCGCAATGATGACGAGTGGAATTACTTTTTTCACGTTCTGGAGACGCTCCTTTTTCTTCTGACATAAAGATACGTTCCGGACAGTGTCATCGCCGCCCCGATCACGATAAAGTTATAGTAGCCCGCAGATGTATCCGGAAGCTGATGATCAGACCCGCTTTCGGCAATCCCGTTTTGTACTGGCAATGTACTGATATTGCCATCAGTAACAGCGGGTTTTTTCGGTATTTCTCCGATTCTCGAAATGGCAGAAGGCGGAAACTGATGAACTGGCACAGTACCCGGAGTCTCTTTGATATCAGTCTGATCCTCCCCAGGTTCTGGGATTTCATTTACCGGCTGATCCGTCCCTGGTCCATCCCCCGGCTTTTCTGTAACTGGAGCTTCTGTTACAGGGTCTTCAATGCCACTGGCTTCAGCAAGCTTAATTCTTCCCTCTTTTGTATACGAGATAGGTTCATCAAAGCTTTTTACGTACTCAACTGTCGCGTCCAAATCCTCAGGCCCTGTCACAGGATGTTTCCCAACCAATCCGATTGGCTGATATTTGGTACCTGTCGCCGTCGCCATAAAATTGTTAACAGTCAGTGTATATGTGGCATCGGGCTGAATCTCGGTGCCATCTGCCATTTTTATCTCGACAGCTTTTCCGGTTTTTTTATCCCATGTATACGTAAACCCGCTGATGCTGTAGTCAGGCCCAAAAACCGGCGAGATTTGCGCATTGATAATCTCTCTTAAATCTTTTCCTTTAATCTCAAGCTTTGTTAACACATTTCCAAACGGCTGGATATTGTACAGATCTCCCCATGTTATGGGTCCTTTCTTCAGCGCTTCGCGTATTCCGCCGCCATTCATAAGGGCAAAATCCGTTTTCATGGCCGCTCTCATGCCATCCGCAATCAGATTTCCTAGAGGCGTGTCCCCATCATTCGAATATCCGCCTTCCATATCAACAGCCGCTTCACCGACAACCTCGCTGATAATCGGCTCAACGAGTGTTTGATATTTCTTTAAAATGGCTGAAGCGCTTGGATCCGGGTCTATTTTACTTTGATCGACATATACGATGTCCGCCGACTTTTTCACGATGTCTTTTGTCGTTTTATCGATCTCTAGATCTACAACTCCTATCGCTTTTCCATACTCAAACGCCTGAACAATCAGTTTTCCATTCACTTCACCGTTAACAACCTTATGATTATGCGCTGCAAAAATCACGTCAATTTCGGAATCTGTTTTTTTTGCAAGGTCAGCAGATTCACCGGTAATTGCGGTGCCATTTTGATCGGCTGACATATGCGCGAGAACAGCCATGGCCTTCACGCCTTTTTTCTTCAGCTCTTCAGCCGCCTCATTCACCGCTGTGACCTCATCTGTAAACTCGATGTTTTTTATTCCGTCAGGCATGACCATACCCGCTGCCGACTGCGTGACAACCCCGATAAAAGCAACCGGTATGCCCTCAACCTCTATGATGTCATATGCCGGCAAAAAGGGCTCACCAGTAGATTTCATCTTACAATTGGCGCACACAAGGGGAAAGTTCTGCCCATCATATCCGCTCGTGCCATTCGGGTGATCTCCTCCGTTTAAGATCCTCAGCAGTTCATCCGTACCTTCATCGAACTCGTGATTGCCGACCGTTCCGACATCAAAACCGATATCCTCCATCAGTTCCACAGTTGGTTCATCTTCAAGAAGAGATGAAACTGGTGAGCTGCCTCCGATCATATCACCAGCATGAACAATCAGCGTGTTTTTCTTTTCAGCCTTTTTTTCTTTCAAATATGCGGCGGCATAGTCCATACGCCCAAAGACGCCGTCTGCAGTTCCGTTTCCATCAAGATCTAGCTCATATTGCTGATCAATCTTGCCATGCAGATCGTTCATACTGAGTATTCTAAGCGGTACACGTTCTTGCGGTGCCGTTTGCCTTTTTTTATATCCTGCGTTTTCCGCTTCACTTGCAGAGGCGAAGAAAATTCTATTTTCCACAGCTACCTGTTTCCAGTCAGCCGGCTCCACATACGTTTTATTTGACGAATCCCCCACATATCTTGTCAGGCCTTTTCCTTGCTCTCTGGCTCTAAATTCAAACGGCATTTCCAAAAGGGGATCGTCTTCATTCCAAATTCCTTTTTGCTCTTGTTTCGCAGCAGCTGCAGCAGCCTGAAACTGCTGATAATCCTCTTCATTGTCAACCGGCCAAATAAAATACGTCGGAGCATAGCCATTTTTCACAAGCTCTAGGTTCACATTTGAACCCGATTCCGTTATGACCTGCCCAAGAAGTCTGCCATAGCTGTCCTTCGCTTCTCTCCCGACCTTGACAGTAATCCTCTCTCCTGGAGACAATATTGTTTTTAGATAATCAGATGCTTTTTTGCCAAACCTTAATTGATTTTCGTCTGCTTCATTTTTGGGTGTGTGATACGTTTCAGGTGTATCTACATGTACAAACCGGATTTTTGTCGTTCCAAGTACGGGAGATTTGAGATGAATGGTATCACCATCAACAACCCTGTCAACAATACCTTCATATTCACCCTCCGCAGATGGAGGAGCGGGCTGTTCTTCAAGCAGCTTCAAGTCAGACGTTTTTCGCGGAAGAAGCTGAAGGGTTTGGTATCTGCTTAACACACCGGTAAATTCATACCATTTGCCCTCATCAAGTTCGTCTATGACCCCTGTTTCATTCATTACTCGAAGTGTCATAGCATGGTGATCTCCATCAATCATCGTTACATTAAAGCCGCCGCCGGCAGGAGAATGTGGAATTGAGGAAACAAACGCTTTTAGTGTCACAAGCCTGCCTTCCAACTGGTCACCCACATTGCTGTTAACCAGTTCATTGATTGTTGATTGTTTCGGAGCCGGGAGGGGTTGTTTTGTCTGGTTGATTTTGATGCCTGATGATTTTGGAACAATTTCTATCAGCCCTTGGTACGTCGTGATTTTTCCTTCAACTGTGATTTCCATGCCTTCTTTTAATTCAGGAAACAGTTCAGGTGAAGGCGAATATATGTTAATGCCTCCGGTTCCATCCTGCATAAAGGTCGACAGCTTCCCGCCTCCGACCGCGCTTTGATCAGCTGTGACAATCCCTTTTATCGTCACTGATTCATTCAGCCGTCCCCGCGCTTCATTTATTGTCACTGGCTGTTCAGGCGGCGGAGTTTTCATGCCATCAGTTAACACCATTGACTGAACGTTTTTAAGTCCTGTCGTGTTAAAATAGCCGTCAAGCTGTCCTTGAACAGTTATCTTTTTTCCAAGAAGAAGCGGGTTGGTTTGCAGCCCAAATTGGCTTCTAGAGGCGGATGGGATTTGCACAGGAAGGATGTGATCCGGCGATGTCTCGTTTTTACTATCTGCCAGCGCAACATGATAATCATTAGAAAAAGGGCTTGTCAGTTTATACCGCTGCGCTGAGACAGCCTGACCGACAGCATATCCTTCAACAAGCGCCTGTCCATCTTTTTGCTGTATCGCCTTATCAACCGGTATCGGCTGTTGTGGCTCAGCTGCTTTTACAGCTTCGCACGTATACATCACATTTAAGAACATCAATGCAGTGATCAACATCATATGCAGAATACGCCTCATCATTTTTCCTCCCTTAATATACACCATTATGACAATGACTTTGTCTGCTTATCATTTCGACAGACTCCATATAATTCCTTTCAGGCTTCTGCATAAAACGAGGCAGACTGTCACAAAATATAGTCGATCTGAAAAAAAAGGAGGAATTCGGTTTGGATCAGTTAAATCAGCAGCAACCCCAAATGAACAAAGGTATCCCTGGCAAACCTCATAAAAATCACGGCGGACATGAAATGTTTGATATGCATGAGGTGCTTTCAGGAACACTTAATGTCCTTGACCAGTTTACGATGCTGAAACAATTTTGTAAGGATCAGGAATTAGTAAACATCCTTGATCGTCAACATCAATTCATTGCGTCTCAATATAACTTAACTGCAGAATGCTTTAAAACAGGAAACGAGCCTTCACAAAAAACAGCAACTTATATGATGAAGGAAGACAATCAGACTGTTTACGGCATGCAGCCGTCAAAGCCTAAAAAACCTGTTCAATCCATGAATGATATTGATGACAGCATTATCAGCCGACAAATGCTTTGCACTGTTAAAGCACAGGCTTCTATGCTGACAATGGCTTCTCTGGAAATGACGAATCCAGCCGTAAGACGCGTATTGTCCGCTCAGATTCAACAGTATGTTGAAATGGCTTTCGAAATTTTCCTATACCAAAACAAACACGGCTATTACCAAGTTCCTCAGCTAGATGCGCAAGACATGGAACAAATGAAAAACTCATTTGCGCCTGCACAAGGACAAATGCCTCCAACTCAAGGCGGCATGGGCCAACAAGGACTTCATTAATAACAAAGGCATTGGATAGGATCTATCCAATGCCTCACTGTTTTCATCAAATCTTTTCTTGAAATCTTTTTCAAATTGATCAAGACTTTCATTTGTTGCCGATTTAAACCCTTTTGTAAAATCCCCTTTTTTTGCCGTTTCCTTTATCATTTCAGAAATAATGTCTTTCCCGTATTTGTCCGTCAGCTCATTGACCATATAAAAGCTTTGCAAATAGACATCAGTGTCATACTCGACTCGGGCTTCCTGCCAGTCTTGGTCTGTCTGCAAACGGTCAAAGGGCACCACAGAAAACGTGACCGGGTCTATGAGCAATTCATAGTTCGCAATCCATTCGCTTAACCCTTCATGAAACCATAACGGAAACGCTTCAGGATTTGCCTCAAGCTCCTTCAATTTCTGATGAAACGCATGATGCGTATATTCATGGATCAACAATCTTTGATACAAATAAACCGCTACCTCGTCACCTTCTAAAAGCTTCTTTTCCTCTTCAGGCAACAATCCGATCAGCTGCTCACGCTCAGAATAAAAACCGACGACATCCAATAAACCGGAGTAATCCTCCATCAGTTTTTCATTAGGAAAAAAAATAATATCAATAGGCTTTTGATTCGAATATCCAATCATAATCTGATTAATACTGACCGCATATTCAAGCGTTTCTTTCGTCAACGGCAATAAGGACTTTTCTTTGGAAGTATAATAAATATCGGCCTGTTTGAATGACTCTTTTTTCATGTGCTTCGTCACTTGTTCTTTCGTTATACCAGATGCCTGCCCTGGCAAAGACAGTATATACAACGTGCTTGATACGATGGCCGAGCTTACAGCCAGCATAACAAGGACTCCGCACAGGAATAGAGCGGATGCCGCACGCTTTCCTATGCCATCCCGCAAACGTCTCCCTCCCTGAGCCGGTCCGTCTTGTACCTTTTATTTTCACTCTATGCAGCAAGAGTTTGCGGTGTGCCATTCACGCCAAAAAAGCCGCACAAATTGTGCGGCTGCTTTGTTCATCCTTATTCAGGTTGCGGGAATATACGCTGTACAGTTTCACTGAATTCATCGAAAAACCCTGCAACTGGATCGCCATTTTGTATCCGCTCGCCATATCCCTGCATTCGGTCTACAAAGTCAGGATTGGCTGAAACATAGACATTATCCATGTTTTTATCAGTGTCTTTTACTTTTTCGGAAATTTTCTTTTTCAGATCCTGTCCAACTTCTTCTTTTCTTCCATTTTTCAATACAACTGCAACATACGCTTGATTTCCTGCAACGATGACATTTGCTCGCTCTACTTCTTTCATATCAGAAATTTTATCAGCAGCATCATCAGCAACTTCTAATTGCCGATTATCATTACCATTGTTATTGCCGTTATCGTTAACATTATCGGTTACATTATTATCGACATTGTCACGATTGTTATTGACATCGTTAATGTTTCCTCTGCCATTATCGTTCACTGGATTGCGGTAGTTAACGTTTTCTGGATTTGCTTGATCACGTCTGCCCTCACCCTGATTGGCCATACCGCAGCCAGTCATAAGCAAAGGGATAAGAAGCAAGGACGCAAGGGCTTGTTTTTTTCCAAGCATGTGAATTCCTCCTTTATCACTTTACCTATAGGTTTTTCTAAACAGCTTTAATTATGCATGTAAATCTGAAGGAAATGCTTTCCCGGGAAATAAAACGGTTAATTTGTCTAATGAAGGGGAACATATGAATACACCAAGAAGGAGGGATTATGTTGTTCAATCAGCGAAAAGGAATCAGTCCCGCAGCATTGGTGATAGGCTCAACTATGCTTATTGCTGCTTTATCACCTCAGATCCGCAAAAGATTCAGCGGGTTTATCACAGGACAAATGAACAGACGGAATTCTGATAATAAGATGTTTGATGCTGCTAATGTAGGAAACATGGTCAAACAAGTATTGGGCGGCGGCAATCAACAGGAACGTTCGCAACAACAAAGCCAGCGGCAAAATGGCCGGCAGCATCAGCATGCCGAACAGCAGAAAACACAGCATCAGCACACACAGTCACAAACTAGGCAAACTGAGACAGCTGCGGAAAAAAGACAGCCTCACTACGCCGAGCCCGTTCATTTCGACCAAAGCGCAATGAACGTTATGGATGATAACACCATGATGGGAATACTCGAGGATTTAGAACCCGGCCGTTAAAAAAACGTGTCATTCAAGATAGATTGCATAATGGTTCAAATCGTTAATTTTGCTTTTTATTTTCCTGCCTGTTTTAGAGTACAATGGGTAGCATTAAAAAAAATCCTTCTTGCGTGAAATAAACGTTTGAAGGATTTTTTTATTTATGCTGCCACTGAATCCAAAGCACTCTTTATCGATTCATGTTACTCCCGACATTAAAAAGTTGAAGCAAGAACACTAGATAACACTGTTACCGCTAGTATAACCCGCCTGGGTTTCATTATTTATATTCACTTTACGTAGGAAGTCCTGTTTCTGATGAAAAACTGCGCTACTTCAATCGCATTCTAAACGTTCATTCATTTTCATTGAATCAAAATATACATATGTCCATTAAATAATTCATACAAAAAGTCGCTTTCTCTTACATAAGGAAAGCGGCTTTTCAGGTTGATTTCCCCCTTTTTATCAAGCTTTTACTTTTGAAAATATTGTTGACTATTCAGTTGAACTGTATTATGTTTTTATTAAGTTAAACTATATAGTTGAACTGAAGAGAGGGTGAGGGTATGAAACATAAATTATTACCGTTGTCTGAAACGATGCATTATATTTTATTAGCTCTGCGTGAACCACTCCATGGCTATGCCGTCATGCAGAAAATAGAAAAGATAAGTAACGGTACTGTTATGTTAGCAGCCGGTACACTATACGGTGCGATTGAAAACTTGAATAAGCATGGTTGGATTGAACCTGTTGGAGAGTCAGGCCGGAGAAAAGTTTATATGATAACTGCGGAAGGAAGCACCATTTTGAAAATGGAACAAAACAGGTTATTGCATATTTTATCCCTGTACGAAGGAAGTGAATCAAATGAAGAAAATGAAGATGTTTTTTGATATTGAAAAAGAGGAGCAATGGCTGAACGAGCAATTACAAAAGGGTTATCGTTGTACCAATATTAGCGGATTAGGGATATATTCTTTCAAAAAAACTGACAAGAGATATGTGATGCGACTGGATTATCAGGATTATTTGCCTAAGAAAAAGTTGGTCGAATACAAAGGGATATATGAAGACTTCGGTTGGATGTATATAAATGGATCCTGGCTTAGCGGAATACGATATTGGCAAAAAGAGGATGATGGTCAAAATGAAATCTTCTCGGATCGCCAATCAAAGTGTCATTATTATAAAAGATTGATGAATTATTCTTCTGGTTTAGGTTTACTGTGTTTGTTTTTTTCTTACATGATTTACAAGGATTCAGGTTTATATTTAACTGAAGGTCTTTGGAGTATGAAAGGTGCATGGTTTTGGAAAGCATTTTTATTTGAAACTCCATTTGCTCTTTTGAGGTTGCTTCCCGCCCTTATGTTTGCTTTCTTTGCCAGCAGTTACTACAAAGCGTATCGAAAGCATTCAATGTTAAAAGAACAATAATGAGAACATGCATTTACCACAGTCAGGCGCGCTTCTTTCATTCGTGGCTGAAATTCAGAAATCACAACATATCGCCGAAAGCCTCTTCAAGAATGTCTTGATCATGATCTAGACGAAATCCTTCTAAAACCTAGTTACTTCTGGACAGTGGAATAAAAGCATGAAAAAAGAACCCATGAAACCTTTACATGACAGGGTTCATGGGTTCTTTTATTGAAATGAACATCAAAACGAAGCGGGTTACACGCTGTTACGCTTCTTCAGCTTCAATCACTCTGGATTGATCATTGAATACATCTGTATCAATTTCCTTTGTGATCTTACTGGTAATAAGGCCTGATGTCATGCTTCCGCTGACATTCAGAGCAGTACGCCCCATGTCGATTAAAGGTTCGATTGAGATTAATAAACCAGCGAGCGCCACGGGCATATTTAATGATGATAAAACAAGAAGCGCTGCGAATGTCGCTCCGCCGCCAACTCCGGCAACACCGAAGGAGCTGATGGCCACGACTGCGATAACTGTGATGAGAAACACCGGATCGAACGGATTCTGGCCGATCGTCGGGGCAATCATCATTGCCAGCATCGCAGGATAAATGCCTGCGCATCCATTTTGCCCGATCGAAAGGCCAAACGAACCGGCAAAGTTGGCGATTCCTTCCGAGACGCCCATGCTTCTCTGTGTTTTAATATTCAAAGGCAAAGCACCCGCGCTTGAGCGTGATGTAAATGCAAATACAAGTACAGGCAGCGCTTTTTTCAAATAAACAATCGGGTTCAAGCCGCTGAACGTCAGCAACAGCAAATGTATGATAAACATAGCGATTAACGCGGCATACGAAGCAACCACAAACATACCTAATTTCAAAATGCTGTCTATATCACTCGTTGCGATCGTTTTGGTCATAATTGCCAGCACTCCATAAGGCGTCAGGCGCAAAATAAGGGTGACGACACGCATGACAATGGCATAAACGGCATCAACCAGCTTTTTAAACGTTTCCGCCTGTTCCGGCTGTTTACGTTTTACGCCGAGGAATGCCATTCCAAGAAAAGCCGCAAAAATAACGACAGCGATTGTTGAAGTCGGTCTAGCTCCTGTAAAATCTAAAAACGGGTTTCCCGGCAGCAGTTCCACAATCTGCTGCGGCAGCGTTTTTGCTGCCATATCCTCTGATTTCTGCTCAAGCTCCTGTCCCCGCGAAAGCTCGGTATCTCCTTGGTCAACCTGGATCGCCTGCAAATCAAAAGAAAGCGCGGACGCAATACCGACAGCTGCTGCTACAGCTGTTGTTGCCACTAAAATCCCGATAATTAAACCACTGATTTTCCCAAGATTTTTTGTCAGTTTCAGCTTTGTAAATGCACCGAGAATTGAAATAAAGACGAGAGGCATAACAACCATTTGAAGCAATTTGACATATCCGCCCCCGGCAATATTAAACCAGTCGGCTGTTTGAATGACTATATTTGAAGTCGGGCCGTAAATCAGCTGAAGCGCAAATCCGAATACAATCCCCAGCCCCAACGCAGTAAATACACGTTTAGAGAAGGAAACATGTTTTTTCTGCATAGCAAAAAGCCCTAAGATAAGTAACAATAAAATAAATACATGTAATACGACTAGTAAAGTCTCCAAAGCAGGTAAACTCTCCCTTCAAATTTTCTTTTTTACTATATTACACTAATTCCGATAGGTCAAGTACGAATTGTTTTAGCTTATGCCCCAAGGAAAAAAAACCTTATATAACCCTTTTTTGTTCTTTTCTTTCCCTTCCATCTTTAGTACCTTATATAAAGGTGATGACATTTGCTGAAAGAGCTGTTTGTAAACTTGACCATTTTAATCACATTTAATTATCTCTTCACCCACCTGTTTAAAGAAAGGTTAGTGCATAAAAAAGACAGCATATTCTTCCAAGCTGTTAAAGGACTGGCCTGCGGTTTGCTCGGGGTTATTCTGATGTTTTTCGGATTGGAATACCAGCATTCAATCATTGATCTTCGACATATCCCTATTATGATTGCCGCTCTTTATGGAAGCTGGGTTTCAACGGCAACGGCTTTGGTTGTGATTGCCGCAGGCCGTATGCTGATTACGATGAATACTTCTGCGATATTTTCGATGATTATCATTTGTATCGCTGCCATCCCGCCACTCATTGTTTCTAGAAGAAAAAAAGTTCAATTAAAACATGCTTTCTATCTTTTAATGATCACAAACAGTATGATCTCCTTTTTCTTTTATTTTCTTATAGATCTGCATTCATATGAACTTCACTTATATTTTTGGGTCACCTCATTAGCGGGCGGCATGCTCAGTTTATACATTATTGAGCATGAAACAAATGCACATCTGCTTTTTAAGCAATATAAATTTCAAGCGCACTTTGACTTTTTGACGGGCATATATAACCGAAGAAAATTTGAAGACATCACACAATCCCTGTATGAACAGGCGGCCAATACCCCGCATTTTCAATTTGCGCTGATTTATATAGATATCGACCACTTTAAAACCATCAATGACCAGTACGGACATCACGAAGGAGATCAGGTGCTGAAAGAGCTGGGGTCTCGTCTGAAGCTGAGCATCCGAAACACTGATCCTGCCGCACGGATTGGCGGCGAAGAATTCGCCGTGCTCCTGCCAAACTGTACGCTTGATAAAGCAGTCAGAATCGCGAAACGGATCAGGCGCAATGTCAGTGATACACCGATTGCATTAACAAATGGCGAAGAACTGTCAGTTACGATATCACTGGGAACCGCTCATTACCCCAATAATACGAAGCGTCCTGAATCTCTGCCGATTCTTGCCGATCAAATGCTTTACAAAGCGAAAGAAACAGGGCGGAACAAAGTATGTTTCTCAGAAAAAAAAGAATGAATTCAATGTACGAATTCATTCTTCCAATCTGAAAGACGTTTCAAAGGCAGAAAAGCCGGGACAAGGTCCCCCTGATATTCTTTTTCTATCAATACCGCTGTATCATCAGCTTGATAGAGCTCGAGAATGGTTTGCAGTGCTTCCCGATCCTGATCCTCAGTTCTGACGACAATCAAATTCATCTCTTCCTCAGACATGAACCCGCCGCTCTTTATGGCATGTTTTCCCGTCTGCAGCCCCGCTTTTTTGGCTTCAGAAGGTTTCATGACAAACACGTCGGCGCTTCTCACAGCATCCTGATGCCGGACTGCCTTCAATTTCAGGTGTCTCGGATTGTTTTTGATCATATCGGCTGAACCTGTTCCGTTAAATCCGTTTTTCAGCGTTAGCAATCCCGCCCCCTGAAGCACCGTAAGCGCCCTGCCAAAATCGAACGCTTTATCCGGAACAGACACCACAGCTCCGCGCGGTATATCTTGAATTGAGCCAAATCGTTTTGAATAAATGCCCATAGGCGTTATGTATGTTGTGCCAAGCGGCGCCAGCTTATGTTTGTATTTTTCAGTGAACGACCGAAAATATGAAATGGTTTGCAAGGCATTGGCATCAATTTCTTTGTTGGCAAGCGCGATATCAGACTCCGCATAATCAGAAAAAAAGATCAGTTCAATATCCAGTCCCGCCTCTTCTGCCTTCTCGGCAATATAATTCCATATTGCCTCGTCAGACTCAGCAATACCGATTTTTATCGATTCATGTTCTGCCGACGGTGAGCATGCAGTGAATGAAACGAGCAGAATAAAAACAAAACTGCATATAAGCCACTTTTTCATTGTGACCATACCCCTATCTATGTATTAGAGCATGCAATCAATATCAGACATAAAAATCGCTCTCTTTAGTTGATAAACATTGTCATTTGTCATATTGATAACTTTTACCTTACGCATATCCAGTAGGGTTGTCAATTCCTATTATATTCTCTTCCCGTAAAGAGAGCATACCCAATACAAACATATGATCACGTATCGAAAAAGCAGATGAATCTCCGTGAATAAATATCAAATCGAAAAATAAATATGTTATTTTCCGAAAAAGTTTCATTTTGCAGTTGTTTTTTCTGAAGATTACTGGTAGAGTAAAGGTAATTATTTTTGTTCGAACTATCTTTAAGAAGAAAGTTTTGTAAGAGTTTTCGTCTTGAAAGTTTGTTAAGAGCAAGAATAGTGAATTTAAGCGTTATGATCGCTTTAGGAGGAAATTTCATGTTAGAAGGTAAAGTAAAATGGTTCAACTCTGAAAAAGGTTTCGGATTCATCGAAGTAGAAGGTCAAGACGATGTATTCGTTCATTTCTCTGCTATTCAAGGCGAAGGCTTCAAAACTTTAGAAGAAGGCCAAGCTGTTTCTTTTGAAATCGTTGAAGGAAACCGCGGACCACAAGCTGCTAACGTTACTAAAGAAGCGTAAGCATAAATTGATATGAAAAACTGCAGGTGCAAGCCTGCAGTTTTTATTTCGATAAAAAAGCTGTTTTGCTTATGCAAAACAGCTTTTTTCATTAGTTCGCAATATCCCGTTTCATGAAGATTCCAAAAGCAAGCAGTAAAAAGACAACAAAGTAAACTGCCAGTATCACAATGGAGAAAGTCATTGTCATCCCTTCTACCAACGGTGAGCCCTCTACATATTGCATTAAACTAACATTGGCAAATAAAATATACTTCGCCCAGTCAAATTTCAACGCAATAAATGCAGTGGCTGTCGTACCCGTTACCAACAAAAAGATGGAAAAGCCTACTGCTAGAGAGCTGTTTCTAAAGACAGCCGACAGCATAAACGCCATCGTTGCGATCATTAAAGCTGCAACGGATTCTGAGAGATACGTTTTCGCCAAATATCCCATCATGTTTTGCTCAATGACATGGCCGTCTCTGTAGATTAAATGAACATTCGCAGCAGTGTCCCCGCCTGTCCCGAAGAAGATCAGCCCTAATAAAGCAGACCCCATAAATAAAATAAACAGCAATAAAAACCCAAACAGGAGAACTGTAATATATTTAGAGAGTAAGATTTGAAAACGGCTGAGCGGCCGGATCATTAACAGCTTAATCGTTCCCCAATTAAATTCGTTCGCGACAATTCCGGCTGCGATAATAATGGTGAATAGACCGGTGAGGATCGTAAAACCCGCTGAATCCGTTACATAAGACCAAACAGTATACCCTGCGTCATCAGGGATGTTATGTTCAATACGATAGTTGTTGACTGTAATTGTTTCTTCATAGCCATCTTTCAGTGAAGGATCTTCTTTGATTTCTTTCTTCAATGCGGCATTTTCCGCTTGAAGCGTTTGTTTCCATTTCGGATTTGCTTCATCGGATGTAAAGTGGTTTGTTAAAAACGCCCAGCCAATCATTGTTAAAGCCAGAATCCCGATCATCACCCATGTTCCGGCACGGCTGAAAATTTTGACCCATTCATTATAAATCAAATTAAGCATGTTGAACCTCCTCTTTTGCTTCACCTGTTACTTCTAAGAAACGGTCCTCTAATGATTTAGCCTTTACTTTTACTTCATAAATCCGGATTTGCTGCATCACCAGCAATTCAATGGCCGCAGGAACTTCGTCTTTAGACAATTTGACTTCTATACCGTTTGTCTTGCCAACCAACTCATACTCCTTTAGAACAGAAGCGGCTTCATTCGGCTGCTCAACGTTGAAGAAATATGTATCTTTTTCATCAGTGAGATCATCTTTTACATTTTGAATATCGATAAGCTTCCCTTTTTGCAAAATCGCAATTCGGTCACACATCAATTCCATTTCTGAAAGCAGGTGGCTTGAAACGATGACAGCCATTCCTCTTTCTCGCGTCAGTTTTTTTAAATGATCTCTGATTTCCCTGATTCCAGCCGGATCAAGGCCGTTTGTCGGTTCATCCAAAATGAGCACTTTCGGATCATGAAGAAGACATTGCGCCAAGCCAAGACGCTGTCTCATCCCAAGTGAATATGTTTTCACCTTGTCATGGATTCTGTCCGTTAAACCGACTAGTTCAATGACTTCATCAATTTTTTCCTTCGTAACGCCCTTGACCATCCTTGCGTATTGCTGGAGATTTTTATATCCACTTAAGAATTTATACAGCTCTGGGTTTTCTACGATCGCCCCAATATGCTTAATCGCCTTGGCGTACTCTTTCGTAATGGATTGGCCGCAAATAAGCACATCACCTTTTGATAGTTTCATTAATCCCACCATCATCCGGATGGTCGTCGTTTTCCCTGCTCCGTTCGGCCCCAAAAAACCGAATACTTCGCCTTCACGAATCGAAAAACTCAGATGATCAATAATCGTTCGGCCTCTGATGTTTTTTGTTACATTTTTTAACTCCAACACTGTCTTCATCATGTTCCTCCTCATTCTTTTCTAGTAAACTTCCATTTTTGATTTAAACCACTGCAAAACAGACATGCCTTCCTGCTCACGAATCTCCTCCACATCACGCTGCGCAACTTTCTCTCCATTAGCAAGCACGATGACTTCGTCAAGCAAGGTTTCTATTTCATCAATCTCATGTGTGGCGATGACGACAATCTGCTGCTCAAAATCAATGTACGAAACCAGACTGTTTACGATAGAGTCCCTGACCATCGGATCAAGCCCGGAAAAGGGTTCATCAAGCAAGATGACGGATGCCCTTCTTGCTAAAGCAAGGACGATTTTCAGCCTTCCCCGATTTCCTTTTGATAACTTTTTGATCTTTTTTTCCGGATCCAGCTGCATCTCACTCAACAGCTTATACGCTTGTTCTGTTTGAAAATCAGGAAATTGTGACTGATAAAAATTAACCATATCCTTTACAGTAAAGTGCGGATAAAACATATCAAGCTCTGTAAGATATGCCGTTTGACGCACCATATCTCTCGTAATCGGCTCTTCATCCGCTTTCACGAATCCTGAAGTCGGAAAGAGAAGGCCAGCCATCATTTTTAAGGTCGTTGACTTTCCGCTGCCGTTTGGACCAATCAAACCATAAATCCGTCCGGATGATAAAGAGATCGATACATCTTGAACAGCGGTGTGGCGGCCGTATTTTTTTGATACATGTTCTAAAGTGATTTCCATCTCAATCTCCCTCAGTGAATGTTTTAATCCTTTCCACCATATCTTCTTTCGTTAGCCCCAGCTCTGTCATTTGCTTCACAAAGCCTTCCAGCACTTCTCGTGTCAGCCTGTCTTTCAGCTCATCTACGATGTCTGCTTTCTCCGCAATAAACGTCCCTTGACCTCTTCTTGTCTCCACAATACCCAGCCTTTCCATCTCACTGTATGTTCTTTGAATTGTATTGGGATTTACCTTGGTTTGAATCGCCATTTCTCTTACAGAAGGAAGCTTGTCTCCTGGAAGCAGCTCCTTCCTGACCAGCCGATAAAAAATCTGGTCAGCAATCTGCAAATAAATCGGTTTTGAAGACTGGAAATGATTGTCCATATTCACACCTCAATTTTACGATCAAGCAGTTTAGAAGCCGCGATAAGCAGCAGGATTGTGATAACGATGGCAATAGGAAACCCAAGCACGGATAGATGTATCGGTTTTAATTCCACACTCCAAACGTCGCGTAATTGGAAATCAAAATCACAATAAACGGTTACAGGCCAGAAATGCTTTTGAGATACCACTAGAGGGCTTATGATGTATTCATCGAAGAAGTACCACACCCCGGCCAGCAGTCCCATCGCAGCCCAACGCAATCCGCGCCAATTCCTAAGCGAGTGAAAAACACTCCAAAACACAATCACTGTCACTGACATATATAACGAGGAAATAAGACCATATATATTCAGCAAAATCGGTGTACTTGATAAATCAGCTTGATGCACCAGCAGGTTTTTCACAGAGAGCATATGATAAATCCATATGCCATAAGCGGTTAATGCCAATTGAATCAGAAATTGATAGAGCAAAGATGCAGCCAATTTGGAAGAAAGCAGCCGGAAACCGCCATTTGGATTGTACAGCCATAGCTGTGATTTCCCTTCTTTGTGGAGGTGCATATACACAAAAACAGGGGATAAGAAAAGCAGAAAAAAAGCAACTGCAGCAAAGAAACCTAAAATGACAAGCGGTTCTTTCGTGCGAGAAGCTATGATATGACCTGTCCCCAAACAGAATATGATTCCGCAACTCCATACTAGCAGCCATATTCTCGAAAGTTTTATATCTTTCTTTAGCAGGCCTATAAAAGAACCCATGTCTTTCCCTCCCGGAAACCTCTTCGGTGTATGAGTAAAATAGTACACTAGTTCAAACCAAAATACAACTTATTCCATGGATTTATTTGATAAAAAATCATAATCCATACATGCTAACAGCAAAAAAGGCAAATCCGCCATGAATAAACGGATTTGCCTTTTTTATCACTTATTCTTGTTTTTCATGGAGAGCAGCGCATTTCGATAGCTGCTGTCCTGCATTTTGTCACTTGTCTCAGTGACCTCTTCTTCTGCCTGATCTTCATCAGAATGCTTAAACTTTTGCAGCGCCTGCCTGTAAATATCATCACCCATTGCGTCTCGTTTCTCTTTTGGAGAATCGTTCTCCACAACGGCTGATGTATGCTCGGCCGCCCTTGCTTCAGCAGGGTATTGCGCTTCGCTATTTCCCTCTTCTGGAGGGGCGATTCTTTCGGCTTTTTCTTGCTTCTCGGGTCCGGGGGAGGCGTTGCGGACGTTAAATGTAATAAGAGCCGCAATGACTATGACAGCAGCAATAATTGCTAGAATAATGGCCATTTTAACCTCTCCTTACTGTCCTGCTGTTAGGTTTCCTGTGACTTGGCTGACGCGTCTTCCTAAGGCGCGTCCAAGCTGAATACCTTCCTCAGACATTAACTCATCACTGTCAACCGGACAAGTGACGCCTGCTCCGTAATAAGAGCCGTACAGCGCGTTTTCTGGCACGTTTCCAGGCAAGCCGACAACGATCATGCCTTGGTGGAACATCGGTGTCATCAAGTTGTGCATTGTCATTTCCAAGCCGCCGTGTGTTGTTGCCGTTGTGCAGAAAACAGCGCCGACTTTGTTGATCAGCTCGCCTTCAGCCCATAAGTAGCCAAGTCTGTCGATCCAAGCTTTCAGACCGGAGCTGATTGTTCCGAAATGACCAGGGCATCCCCAAATAATCGCATCCATATCTTTCAGCTTGCGGATATCAGCCTGATCGACATGGTCGATCAGCACCTCAGCCGCCTCGTTTTCTTTCGCGCCTTCAGCAATGGCTTCTGCAAGAGCCTTTGTGTGTTCACCTTCACTGTCATACACTACATAAATTTTCATTCAGGAAACCTCCTTGTACAGATTAAGATTCCTTCACTTCTTTAGGAGCCGGAAGCAATGAAAGCTCCTCTTTTTTCTTTTTACGCAATTTATCTTTTCTGACGTCACGCAGGAAGATACTTAAAATTAATCCTGCTACGCAGAATAATGTTGCCCACATAAAAGCGTCATTAATCCCCATGACGTTTGAATCGAGTGTCGCGTGTTTATAAATATGAGAGTAGACATACGTTTTCGCTGTCTCGTAGGAAACATTCATATTCACCATTATATTCGAAACTGCATTTTGGAACGCATGGAGGAAGTTCGGGTCCGCCGTGCTTGTTTTATCTGCAATTTGTGAGTAATGGAATGTCGTACGGTTTGTATAAATCGTCGTGATTAAGCTTGTACCGATTGAACCGCTGATTTGGCGAAGCGTGTTGCTCATCGCCGTACCGTGGCTGTTCAGGCGGGCAGGAAGCTGGTTCATCCCCGCTGTCATAACTGGCATCATCAAGAGTGACATACCGAAAGCACGGATTGAGTAAATCAGCATGATGTGTGTATACGGTGTATCAATCGTTAATTGCGTATATTGATATGTTGTAACCACTGTCACGAGAAGTCCGATAATCGCGAGCGGTCTCGGACCGAATTTATCAAACAAAATACCTGAGATCGGTGACATGATCAGCATGACAATCGCACCCGGAAGCAGCAGCAGCCCGGATTGCAGCGCCGTAAAGCCAACAAGATTTTGCAGGTAAATTGGCAGCAGGAACATACCAGTGTACAGCGCTACTGTAATGATGATATTAATGACACTTGATAGTGAGAAAATATCATATTTAAACACTCTGAAATCAAGCATCGGATCGTCATGGCGCAATTGCTGAACAACAAAAGCAACAATGGCTATGACACCAATAATAACTGTAGACAGGACGATCGGATCTGTCCAGCCGTCAGAACCTGCTTCACTGACTCCGTATAGCAAGGAGGCGAATCCGACAATGGAAAGAATCGCTCCAAGCGTATCGAGCTTGATTTTTTGCGGCTCCACCATGTTTTTAAAGATGAAGAAAGCCACGATAATAATAATGGCACCAATCGGTACAAGGCCGTAAAACATAATGCGCCATGTATAATTCTCAATGATCCACCCAGAAAGAGTCGGGCCGACCGCAGGAGCAAACATCATCGCAAGTCCGAAGATCCCCATTCCTTTCCCCCTGCTTTCAGGAGGGAAGATAAACAGAATGGTTGTCATAACGAGCGGCTGCAAGATACCTCCGCCCACGGCCTGAATCAAACGGCCGACCAGCATTGTGGAAAAGTTAGGTGCGATACCGCAGACTAATGTTCCGAGTGTAAAACAAAACATGGCGACGAGAAAGAGACTCCGTTGGCCAAATCTTGTAATCAAGAAGGCAGATAACGGAATCAAAACGCCGTTAACAAGCATGTAACCTGTTGTGAGCCACTGAATCGTCGTTGCACTTACACCAAATTCAGTCATTAAGTGCGGCATTGCGACGTTAAGCAGCGTTTGGTTGAGTATTGCCAAAAACAACCCTGCCATTAGCACAATCAGCAATGACTTTGGGCTTTTTGCTTTATTTTCTTTGCCTGTAGCCATCTAAGACAACCTCCTTTCATGGTTTGATGACTGATCTGTTTTACTCAGAAATCTTAACAGATGCATTCATACCAGGAAGCACCTTATCAGATGGGTTTTTGATTGAGATTTTCACTGGAACCTTTTGTGTGACTTTTGTATAGTTACCGCTTGAATTTGTAGATGGAAGCATATCAAAAGTTGAATTTGTCGCATAACCGATCTCTTCTACAGTCCCGTCAAATGTTGTATTAGGATCTCCATCAACGACTACGTCTACACTATTACCTACTTCAACATCAGCAATATCTGTTTCTTTAATATTCGCAGTGATGTAGAGGTGGTCCATGTCAATTGTTTGGGCAATTGTTGTGCCAGCTTGTACTGTTTGTCCGTTTTTCACTTCGTTTTTCACAATTGTTCCATCCATGATGGATTTTACGTCAACAGATTGTTCACCTTTAATTTTTGCGACTGTGTCGCCTTTTTTGACTGTTTTTCCTTCTTCAAGGTCCCAGTCAGATACTTTGCCTGCTGCTGGTGCTGTAATGGCAGCCATATCGCCGGCTACTTTCGCTTCGTCTGTTTTGATAAAGTTTGTGCTTTGATAATAGTAATAAGCACCTCCGCCTATAATTGCAAGAACAACAATCAAACCGATAATGTTGGTCAGAATTAAACGTCCTCTGTTCATTTTGTTTTCTCCTTTCGTTTCATCCTCTATCATTTTGCGGAACGCTGGTGAAATTATGTGAGAAGTTTTTCATTACCGCTTTTCTGAACAGCCTTCAGCAAGCATCGTTAAGCTTCCGGCAAGCTTACGCAAATATTGAAGCTGGGATGTATCAAGCTTTTGGTACAAACCCGCGCCCATTTTTGCATATTGTACAGCGGCTTTTTCTATCAGTTCTTCCCCCTCTTCGGTTAACTGAATCATGACGATACGACGGTCATCCGGACTGTCAAATCGATTCATCAATCGGCGCTTATATAAAATATCTGTCATCCGCGTCACTGAAGCAGGTTTAAGATCAAGCGACACCGCCAGCTTGCTTAGCGGGGTGCTTCCGCTTTGATGAATTTTAAACATCAGCAAGTATTGAAGGACTGTAATATCAAAAGGCTCAAGCACAATCTCCAATATCTTCTTCTGTTTCTTATAAATCGCCCGAGACGTATCGAAGAGCTGTTCAAAAGTGAGCAAAGCACGTTCTGATTCAGTCAACTCGTTTTCACCTCATTCCTCAATAATAGTTCACAAGATAAAATATTAATAAATGAAAGGAGATTTGTCAAAGGAAAAATTTCTTTTCTTCTCGTATTTTTTTCGCAACCGCTTTCTTACTTTTATTAAATTAAAAAAAGCCCTGAAATGGGCTTTTCATTACGAAAATTGGCGGCTTACACCAGGCTCTTCATTTTTGAAAAAGTTCTTCAATGCCTGAAACACATCAGACTTCTGTTTTAAAATATAGTACTTAAATTTATCGTCTTTCACATTTTTGTAGGCAGACATTAACGTTGAATGCCTGTTGTACTGATTGACCTCTCCGTAGCAGAAAAGATTTGCTTTCTTCATAATATCATTGACCAATTTCACACAGCGCGCGTTATCAGATGTGAGGTTGTCACCGTCAGAAAAATGAAACGGGTAAATATTATAGCGGGCGGGATCGTACTTTTCATTAATCAGCTCAAGCGATTTTCGGTAGACGGAAGAACAGATTGTGCCGCCGCTTTCTCCCTTTGAGAAGAAGTCCTCCTCCGACACGACTTTTGCTTCTGTATGATGGGCAATAAATTCAATTTCTACAGTCTCATACTTCGTCCGCAAAAAACGGGTCATCCAGAAAAAGAAGCTTCTGGCCATGTATTTTTCCCAAACACCCATACTGCCGCTTGTATCCATCATCGCTAAGACGACAGCTTTTGACTCGGGCTTTGTTATGTCATTCCACGTCTTATACTTCAGATCCTCCGGGTAAATCGGATAGAACGATGGCTTCCCTGACATCGCGTTTCGTTTAAAAGCTGACATCATCGTTCTTTTCTTATCAATATTACCGGTTAGCCCTGTTTTACGGATATCATTAAATTCAATATCTGTATGAATGATATTGTCCCGCTCTTTTTGCTGGAGATTCGGAAGCTCTAGTTGCTTAAAAAGCGCTTCTTCTAAATCCATTAATGAAACTTCTGCTTCATAATAATCCTCGCCTGCCTGGTCACCGGCGCCCTGCCCTTTTCCGGGTCCCTGTTTTTTGTCTGACCCATCCCGGGCCACAACATCCCCAACCTGGCTGTCGCCTTCTCCTTGCCCCACATGTTTATTTTTATCATAGTTATAACGGATTTTATACTCATCCAGTGAACGGATTGGGATCTTCACTACATCTTTTCCGTTGGACATAATAATGCTTTCTTCAGTCACGAGGTCAGGAAGATTGTTTTTAATCGCTTCCTGCACTTTTTTCTGGTGGCGCTGCTGGTCGTCAAAACCTTTGCGATGGAGGGACCAGTTTTCCTCAGAAATCAAAAAATGGCCGCTGTCATTTTGGGACATGAATCCCCCTCCTTACCCATTTGTGGTCGTGATACATACGTATTCCTGCTTGTTTCAGATTATGAAACAAGTCTTTCGAAAAGATTTATATTCATCATATGCACTCAAACACAGTTCATTGACAAACTATTTAGAAAATGGGACAAAATAACCCGCCCTATTCGGACGGGTCACGTTGCTTATCGGTTCAGCAGGCTGCCGACATATTTCAGCAGTTCATTGGCGCTCGTCGAGTTGTAGCCGTGCTCATCAATTAAACGGGCCACGACTTCATTTACCTTTTTCAGCTGCTGCTCATCCGGCGTTTTGGTTGAAGTCGTAATTTTAACAACATCCTTCAGATCAGCAAACAACTTTTTCTGAATGGCTTCACGCAGTCTTTCATGAGAATTGTAATCAAACCGCTTTCCTTTTCTCGCATAGGCCGAGATGCGGATTAAGATTTCTTCGCGAAACGCTTTTTTGGCGTTTTCCGAAATGCCGATCTGCTCTTCGATAGATCTCATCAGCTTTTCGTCAGGGTTCATTTCTTCTCCCGTCAAAGGATCGCGCAGCTTGTTTTTATTGCAGTAGGCCTCTACGTTATCAAGGTAATTGTCCATAAGCGTTTTTGCTGATTCTTCATATGAATATACAAACGCTTTTTGAACTTCCTTTTTCGCAATGTCGTCATATTCCTTGCGGGCGGCAGAAATAAAATTCAAAAACCTCTCCCTGTCCTCACTCGAAATGGAAGGATGCTGATCAAGACCTTCTTTTAAGGAACGGAGAACATCAAGTGAATTAATCGATTCCATATTTTTTCTGATAATGGTTGAAGAAATCCGGTTGATCACGTACCGCGGATCAATGCCGCTCATGCCTTCATCATGATATTCTTTTTTCATATCCTCAACGTCGACAGAATTATAGCCTTCTACACTTTCTCCATCATACAGTCTCATTTTCTTGACCAGATCAATATCTGATCGTTTCGGTTCTTTTAATCGGGTGAGAATCGAGAACATCGCAGCGACCTTCAGCGTATGCGGGGCAATATGAACATCCGACACATCGCTTTCCGCGATCATTTTTTCATAAATTCTCTCTTCCTCAGACACTTTCAAATTATAAGGAACCGGCATCACAATGATTCTTGAGTGCAGAGCTTCATTCTTCTTATTAGAAATAAATGAGCGATATTCCGTTTCATTCGTGTGAGCTACGATCAGCTCATCAGCAGAAATTAACGCAAATCGCCCGGCTTTAAAATTCCCTTCCTGTGTCAATGAAAGCAAATGCCAAAGAAATTTCTCATCACATTTCAGCATTTCCTGAAACTCCATCATCCCGCGGTTCGCTTTATTCAGCTCTCCGTCAAACCGGTAAGCGCGCGGATCCGATTCTGAACCATACTCGGCAATGGTTGAGAAATCTATACTTCCCGTCAAATCGGCAATATCCTGAGATTTCGGATCAGACGGGCTGAATGTTCCAATTCCCGTACGTTTATCTTCTGAAAAAAAGATGCGCTCAACCTTCACATCCTCAATTCTTCCTCCGTATTCTTCCTCCAGTCTCATGACATTTAATGGAGATAGACTTCCTTCTATTCTAATGCCGTATTCTCTGTAAAAGTCATCACGCAAATGATGGGGGATTAAATGCAAAGGATCCTCGTGCATCGGGCAGCCTTTAATCGCATAGACAGCCCCATTATCCGTCAGGGTGTACGCTTCGAGACCTTTTTTAAGCATCGTGACCAGCGTTGATTTACCGCCGCTCACAGGTCCCATCAGCAATAGGATCCGCTTTCTGACATCAAGCCGTTTCGCGGCTGGATGAAAATACTCTTCCACAAGACGCTCAAGTGATTCCTCAAGCCCAAACAGCTCGCGGTCAAAAAAGCTGTACTTCTTCCGTCCGTCAACCTCCTCTATCCCGCTGTCTTTTATCATATTAAAAACACGAGAATGAGCAGATTGCGCGACCATTGGATTTTCTTTTATAATCTGCAAATAATCGGCGAATGTTCCTTCCCATTTCAGCCGCTGCTCTTCCTCTCTGTACTGTTCAATTTTCTTTAATATATCCATAAGGACCTCCTCCATCATGTTTGTTGCACTATGCAAATAAGGTACTTTGATACAATCTATGCCGCCATCCCGTGATACATGCTTTGGTTTCTTAAAATAAAGATCCTTACACGGGCGTTGACAAGGCAGACTGTGACCGTTCATAATAAAGAAAATAACAGAATCATCCAGACTCGGGCATCACGGAAAAATTGAAGAGGGGGAGAGACGGTGAAAACAATCATCATGATGGGTGTCATTGTCACTTTTTTAGTATCAATTTTTACCGCAGGATACGAAAGCAAGCCGGGGAAAGAATAAAAAAGGGTGCTCCTGACAAGGGCACCCTTTTTGCGTAACATAACAATGTTTTATACTTGAGTGTTTTCTGCAACCTCGGACTAATCATCACGTTTGCATGTGTTAATGGCACTCGATTGTTTCGATGGTGCATCCCGCAGCAGACAGCCCTTCACCTTTGATTTTGACATGGCGGTATAAGCCGCCTGCATCGTGTTCGGCGCCATGCCATTTTAAATGCCCCTGTTTTGTTTCCCCTTAACGGTCCTCCTCATATCTTCGTGCATGTTTTTACCGATGCGCTCGGATCACAAGAATAGTCCCCGCTGTATTCGACTGTTTCAATCTGGCAATCCGGACCAATTATCACTTTATTTCCCCGCACGGTTTTCGCCTTTGTATTTGCCAGCTCTATGACGTCACCTTCAATCAGTTCAGCCGTTAAAACAGGCTGCGGCAACAGTCTGAGCAAGGTAAGCATACCTTTTCTGCCAGTCACTTGAAGATGGCGGCAGCCAATTTCACGCACATCACTTTCCCCGGCAGAAAGCTTAATCTTCACTTGGTCAGCATTTAAGAGCCCGCTGATGTTGCATTTCCCTTCCGATAGAAAGGTTTCCGTTTCACAATCCGCTTCCATGACCGTTTTTCCGCTAATGACAATACCGTCAGCCTTGACTGTGCCTCCGAATGTTGATGATCCAGCGATTTTCAATTGTTTTGCGGATACCTCTCCTTCAATAAAACCTGTTCCGTTTATTCGAATAGATTCTGTGTCAACATCTCCCTGTATCTTTCCTGAGCCGTTGATGGTTATCGCTTTCGCCTTTACACTGCCGTCAGCTTTTCCGGTTCCATGAAAAGAAAAAGTCTCACACTCCACGTCCCCGGCCACAGTGCCGCTGCCGTTAATCTCAACTGATTGAAACGTTCCTCCCTTTGAACTTCCTGATCCGTTTATCACGAGCTTTTCCATTACATCCATTGATGGCCCTCCTGCATATATGTTGTTTTTAATTCCTCTGACGCCTTAGCTAAATCTACCCGTTCCACAACCTTGACAGATGACTCAAACAGAATGCTGTCGGCCGCAGCCGCTATAAAACAAGTTGTGACACCAAGCTTCCGCAGCACAATCAGCTCTGTCTGTTTCTTGATCTCTTCAGTATCATGCTGCTTTAACACCTCTGCGGCCATTTTGGCTTCTGCCAGGCTGACATTCCCGGACTGCAGCAGCCCTTCAAGCACATACAACGAAAGCAGTTCGCGGGAAGAAAAAACCATACCTTCTCTGCTTTCAGAAAAGACTTCAAGAACAGGCTTTGAAATCAAACCTTTATGCAGCAATTCATCAGCGGTCATGCTGATATCGTTTATTTTTGGCGACAGCATTTCCCTCATTTCATCCAGTGACAAATTTTCCTTCATCTTTTGAATCATTGAAATACGCTGTAAAATATCCTCCCTCGGAAAAAACGTCTCTTGCCCTGTAAATGTGGATTTGCGAATAAACCAATCCTCAGGAATTAAGTTTTTGCGCTTCCACCGATACAGCTGACCGTAGGAAATCGATGTTATTTCAAGTAATTCTTTTTTAGAGATTAATTGTTCTTCCATAAGTCCAGCTCCTTTTGTGTACTCATTGTAACATAACAATGTTACGTTGTTAAGCCCAAAAAAAATTCCGCCCATCATCATGAGCGGATTTACTACTACTTCAAGTCACGGTAATTTTGCTGGCGCAGCGCTTCATAAACAAGAATGGCCGCGGTGTTGGACAGGTTTAACGATCTCACGTGCTCTGTCATCGGAAGACGCAGGCAGCGGTCCATGTTATTTTGGATTAACTCCTTTGGCAAACCGCTTGTTTCTCTTCCGAACACGAAGAAATAATCCTCGTCAAGATCAGTGTAATCAAACGATGTATGAGGCTGCTCGCCAAATTTCGTAATAAAGAAAAACTGGCCTTTTTGATATGCCTCAAACAATTCCTCTAACGAATCATGATACACAACGTTAACAAACTCCCAATAATCGAGCCCGGCACGCTTCAGCATTTTATCGTCCGTTGAAAAGCCGAGCGGACGAATCAGGTGGAGCGTTGTATTGGTTGCTGCACAAGTACGTGCAATATTCCCTGTATTGGCGGGAATTTCTGGTTGATATAAAACGACATGTAATGCCACAATGTTCACCTCTGTTTTTCTTATCCGCCCACCATTATATCATTAATTACTCTTTTGTCGTATCATCAATGATATGAAAAAACGTATATCGGATGGATGGCGTGTATGCCGTAGAATCCTCGTATGACCAATACCTCATTCTGCTGTCATAGGACTGGGCGTTAACAAGCGGCATATTGCCTTTGTCCTTCGCCACGACAATCGTTGTATGATTAAACCGGCCGTCTCCTTCAAAGTCATAGCAAATCACATCACCCGGCATCAGTTCTTCCGCTGATTTCACCCGCACCGCACGCAGGCCGGCCTTTGAATTCGACAAATACATTTTCATAGAATGAGCTACCGTCCAGCTGTAGCTCCAAGAGCTTTGTTTCATCCACCAGCCTGATCCTCTGTTCGGATGGCCGCGCATCGGCGCACCTCCCGCATGAAGACATTGAGAAATAAAATTCGTACAGTTATCGCTGAAATTTTTATAAGCCGGGTTGCGCTTGTTCCAATGTTTCTCGGCATATTGCACAGCACCGAGACGATCGTATTGAAAGGCCCTGCCAAACGCTTCCCTTTCCTCTTGAGAATAGTCAATAATACTGGTCCCTTCATGAAATCCAGCCGGCTTTTTCGCAATTTCCTGATCACGAATCAAAATATGATCATAAAGGAAAGCCATCCGCTCCTCTATGTGCTCTTCCATATACAAGCTGTCGTCCTGCTCCTTATACACGTATTCATAATGGATGGTATACGTAAGGCAGGTCGTTCCGTCATCCTCAACCCGCGTATTGCCAATGACGGCCTTCGCTTTCGCTTTTACGATGTCAACTTTACGTTTTTCCAGAAGCTTCTTCTTCCGCTCCATGACTTCAAGGTCCCCGACTTCAGACTCCTGTCTCATCGCATACCCGTTAACCAGATAGCTCAGCCGCTCCTCTGCCAATTGTTCTAAAATGTGCTTCAAGCTCACCCCACCCGCCATACTTTTTGTAGAGAAAAAACACTTGGATGCATCTCATCTCAAGTGTTTTTTTCCTTCTGTTCTATAGGTATGTCAGGACAAGCCTTGTTTAGTCATGCCCGAAGCGTTTAGCAATCCAATTCCTTTTTCAATTTCCAGCTTCGCCTCTTCATCCTTCTCTTTTTCCAGCGCTTTTTCAAGCTCTTCCGCGTATGCGCGGTCTCCGATTTTCCCGATCGCCCATGCAGCTGTTCCTCTGATCACAGGACGCGGGTCCTTATGCATCAAATCCGTCAATTCAGGCAGCGCGGACTCATCTTTAAAATGGGCAAGAGCGAGGATGGCGTTTCGCTGTATCGGTTTCTTCCCTCGCCAAGAACCCGAGACATGCCCGAATTTCTCTTTAAATTCCCGGTTGCTGATGGTTAAAAGCGGCTTCAATAACGGCTTGGCAATCTCAGGGTCAGGCTCCATTTCCGGATGAAGATGAAAATCCTTCCCTTTATTAAGAGGACACACCGTTTGGCACGTATCGCACCCGTACAGACGATTTCCAATCTTTGTCCGGAATTCATCAGGCAAAAATCCTTTCGTCTGGGTCAGAAACGAGATGCAGCGCTGCGCATTCAGCTGTCCCGGATTTACCAGTGCCCCCGTCGGGCAGGCGTCCAGACATTTCGTGCAGGATCCGCACATATCTTCAATCGGCACATCAGGCTCAAAAGGTATATTGGTAATCATTTCTGCCAAATATACATAAGAGCCATACTCAGGCGTTGTGATCATACAGTTTTTCGCACTGAATCCGATGCCGGCCCGCTCTGCAACGGCCCGATCAGATAATTCGCCAGTATCGACCATTGACTTCGTTCTGATATCCTCATGCTTGCTTCTCAAGAATTCCTCGAGCTGATCAAGTTTTTCCCTCAGCACATCGTGATAGTCTTTGCCCCAGGAAGCTCTGCAAAAAATGCCTCTGCGCTCCGTTCTCGTGCTTCTCGGCGCATCCTTCATTCTGGAAGGATATGCGAGGGCTATCGCCACAATTGATTTCGCTTTCGGCAAAAGCAGCGTCGGCGTCACCCTTTTCTCGATATCTGGCTCTTCAAAGCCGGAGAGATAGCCTAGTGATTCTTGAAGAATCAAACGGTCTTTTAAACTGTCAAATGTATCAGCGGTCGTAAAACCAATCTTGTCCACGCCAATGCTTTTCGCATATTCAATCAATTCTTCTTTGAGCTGATAAACGTTCATGTTTTGCACAGCCTCCTTTCTTTGTGATAAAACGATACAGCGTTTATAATAGGTTGATATCCCGTATCTGGAGTGAATGCTTGTGAATATTAAACTAGATTCTGTTATTACTGAACGTGCGGCCGGCTTACATGCGGCAGCTGTAATTTATGAGAATATCGAGGTCGGCTCCTCACCGCAAATGCTGAAAGGCAGGCTTCGCCTATTTCAAGAATCCCTGTTTTTCGATTATGCGGACGGCGGAATATCTGATGCCCCCTTCGTCAAGGAATGGCAGGAACTCTTTAAAAAGCTGACCCCTGCATTTGAGGGAGAAACAACACCAATGGAGGACATGCTGATCCCAATATCTAAAGAACAATTCAAAGAAAGCAAGGATTCAGCCCATGACACCACCGATTTTTTCGCATTAAAATATTCTCTGCCCATTATGATTTATGATGCCGGCAAGCTTCATGAGCAAGTCCGAATCTCATTGGGAGAAAAAGAAAACATCCTGCATTTCTCTGATGAAAACGGCATATTCGGCGATTTTAAAAACAGCGTCAATCGCTTTCCCGTTACTAACGAGACCAAGAACATGCTGCAAATCATCTTTTTCCCGCCTTCCATTGAAAAAAGCAGCGCTGTTAAACTCTTATCATCATTAACAAAAATGTTTGAACAAATTCACGGCGGTGCCCATACAGTACATTGGCTTACGTAAAAGAACACAGTGATAGTGTTCTTTTTTACATAAAAAAACGCAATACCTCGTTTATCTAAGAAACGAAACACTGCGTTAATAACGTATGTATGGAGCGGGTGATGAGAATCGAACTCACGACATCAGCTTGGAAGGCTGAGGTTTTACCACTAAACTACACCCGCATTTTTGATTGTCAGCAACAGTATCGCTCTGACTTTTTTTATATTACATGTTTATTGTTTTTTCGTCAAGGGAATATAAAAATTTTGTCGAAAAAATGTCTTCTTTTTGTAAAGATGTTAAGTCACATTTACAAAATGTTAAGTATACTATACAATATAACCAAATGAGATTGTGAAGGGGACAGACGTCATGATGAAAAATAAAGTAAAAGAGCTGAGGGCACGGTTGGGATATTCTCAGGAAAAACTCGGAGAAACAGTCGGCGTCACAAGACAAACGGTGGCGGCTATCGAAAAAGGCGACTATGTCCCCTCACTGCTGTTAGCACTGAAAATCTGTAAAGCCTTCTCCATGAAAATGGAGGATATCTTTTGGTTAGAGGAGGAAAACTAAGATGAGCATGAAAACAAAAGCAGCTTTTCAACTTGTATTATTTGCCCTTGCATGCTGGACGTTGATATCATACTTTAAAGCCTCGGAAGGCATAGCAGCCTTTTCCCGTACAAAGAGCGGTGAAATGGTGTTTGAATTAAACCTCACTCCCTTTATTCTGTTTGTTGCGGCGGCTTCGGTTTATTTGTACTTGCATAAGAAAAGCCGCCCTGCCAGAAAGCAGCTTCTTCTGCCTGATGAATTTGAAGAGCAGGATGAAAGAGAACAGATGATGACGGCAAAAGCATGCCGCGCATCCTATATCGCCGTCTACTTCTCGCTTCCTGCCGCAGCAGTTCTTCTCATTTTTTATCCGCTTTTTCAATCACGTATTCCGTTTTTCCCTATTATAATTGTGTTCATCATCATGATTATCCAGCACCTATCCTATGTCATCTCTTTCAAGAAAAACGAAAAAAACTCCGGCTCGCTGTAATGGGCCGGAGCTTCTTCTTACCAGCTCGATTTTTTCACACCGGGAATCTGGCCTTTATGGGCCAGCTCCCTGAAAGCGATTCTGGACATTTTAAACTTTCTCATATATCCTCTCGGGCGCCCCGTTACCATGCAGCGATTGTGGAGCCTCCCCGGTGCTGAATCTCTCGGCAGCTTGCTGAGTGCCTCGTAATCTCCTTTTTCTTTCAGCTCGCGTCTTATAGCCGCGTATTGTTCAACAAGCTGCTGGCGTTTTAACTCTTTTGCCACTTTAGATTTTTTTGCCAAGATATAGCCTCCTCCATTAAGCAAATCGAAATCGTTACGATTTAAAATATACCATGCATGATTCAAAAAAAGCAAGCACACTGTTTTACAAAACAGACGGCCAAAAGCCGTCCGTGTTTAATCGTGCAATTTGACATAATAAAGCAAGGCATCTTGATATTTAATTAAGTCTTTTTTATGGTCAGAGGTACTCATGGTTTCTTTGGAATCTTTTATACTGCTGCCGATCAATACAGGTTTTTCAAAAGAAATCGGCTGAGCCGATGAAATATTCTGAGTCATCTCCTGTACCGTGCTGCCATCACGCCGAAACGACGAAGCAGCCGCAATATTCCCTTGTTTATCCACAATCCCAAAATGAACGGTGGTCAATTTATTCTTTCCTTCTCCCTCCTCATTCTCAAAGTAAACAAATTGTAATGAATCGGGTTTTTCCTCAGAGTAGTCTTCACTTACCGGTCCAATGGTCTCAGCAAGCTTTCCGTTTTGATAATGCTCTATATACATTTCGGCTCCAGAAATGCTATTGCTGATATTTGCAACCTCGGCAGTAAATGTTTGTGAGGCTGCAACATCCATTCTGTTTTTTTCGAGATCTGACATATCCGCCTCTTTGATTTCCATTTGTTTTGTATCTTCGCATGCCGACAGCATAGCGAGCAGGCAAATGATTGTTGCGCTAATCAATGTTTTCAGAAAAACCGCTCCCTTCTTTACATAGCATACCATGTTTAGAGGCTGTGCTTTCCTAAAACCGCAACTTATTTATCACTAACTCTGCTTGTTTCGCAAATAGAGAAGAAGAAATCAATCCTATAATTTTTTTCATTCTCCCTTAAAGGTTGATATGACAATGGTTTATCGGCATTTTTAATACTAGATATCGCTTAATAGATATATTTATTTTATAATAATTATAAAATAATATTGACTTTTTTATTGGAGATGATATTATGTTTTTATAAATTCCAAGAGGTGATTACATGAGCTCAAACAAACTGACAACTAGCTGGGGCGCTCCGGTTGGAGATAACCAAAATTCAATGACTGCCGGTTCTCGCGGACCAACTTTAATCCAAGATGTACATTTACTTGAAAAATTGGCCCATTTCAACAGAGAACGTGTTCCTGAACGTGTTGTACATGCCAAAGGAGCAGGCGCTCACGGATATTTTGAAGTGACAAATGATGTCACAAAATACACAAAGGCCGCTTTCCTTTCTGAGGTCGGCAAACGCACACCGCTCTTCATTCGTTTCTCAACCGTTGCCGGTGAACTTGGCTCGGCTGATACAGTTCGCGACCCGCGCGGATTTGCGGTTAAATTTTATACTGAAGAAGGAAACTACGACATCGTCGGGAACAATACACCTGTATTCTTCATCCGCGATGCGATTAAGTTCCCTGATTTCATCCATACACAAAAAAGAGATCCAAAAACACACTTAAAAAACCCTACAGCGGTTTGGGATTTCTGGTCACTTTCACCAGAATCACTGCATCAAGTGACAATCCTGATGTCTGACCGCGGTATTCCTGCGACACTTCGCCACATGCATGGCTTCGGAAGCCATACATTCAAATGGACAAATGCCGAAGGCGAAGGCGTGTGGATTAAATATCACTTTAAAACAGAACAAGGCGTGAAAAACCTTGACGTCAATACTGCGGCAAAAATTGCCGGTGAAAACCCTGATTACCATACAGAAGATCTTTTCAATGCGATCGAAAATGGAGATTTCCCTGCATGGAAACTATATGTGCAAATCATGCCTTTAGAAGATGCCAATACGTATCGCTTTGACCCGTTTGATGTTACAAAAGTTTGGTCTCAAAAAGACTATCCATTAATCGAGGTCGGACGTATGGTTCTCGACAGAAATCCTGAAAACTACTTTGCAGAAGTAGAACAAGCGACATTCTCGCCTGGAACACTCGTGCCTGGCATTGATGTTTCTCCTGATAAAATGCTTCAAGGCCGGCTGTTTGCTTATCATGATGCACACCGCTACCGTGTCGGTGCAAACCATCAAGCACTGCCAATTAACCGCGCACGCAACGAAGTGAACAATTATCAGCGTGACGGACAAATGCGCTTTGACAATAACGGCGGCGGATCTGTATATTACGAGCCAAACAGCTTCGGCGGTCCGAAAGAGTCACCGGAGGATAAACAAGCAGCATATCCGGTAGAAGGAATCGCTGACAGCGTAAGCTATGATCACAACGATCACTACACACAAGCCGGTGACCTCTACCGTTTAATGAGCGAGGATGAGCGTGCCCGCCTTGTTGAAAATATAGTTAACGCCATGAAGCCGGTAGAAATTGAAGAAATCAAACTTCGCCAAATCGAGCATTTCTACAAAGCGGATCCTGAATACGGAACACGCGTGGCTGAAGGCCTTGGATTGAAAATTAAATAAAATTATTAATAGAATTGCAAAAACCCGCTGTACATAGCGGGTTTTTTATTTGCGCACTTCGTATGTCCTCCATGTGAGGGATCACACTCTATCGTTTGCTTTCAAACAAAAAAGCCCTTATCTAAAAGATAAGAGCCTTCGGTGCCCAAAGAGGCTGGAATACGTTCGCAGTCAATCTTTTATTTGTAAAGCTGGCTGCCTTGATTTACAAATTCTTCGGCTTTTTCTTTCATCCCCTCTTCAATAGCATCCCATTCGCTCAGCTCTTTGTCCTTCGCATAGTCACGGATATCCTGAGAAATTCTCATGCTGCAAAACTTCGGTCCGCACATTGAACAGAAATGAGCGGTTTTCGCTCCTTCTGCCGGCAAGGTCTCATCATGGTATTCAAGCGCTCTTTCCGGATCAAGAGATAGATGAAACTGGTCTCGCCAGCGAAATTCAAAGCGGGCTTTCGATAAAGCGTCATCACGTATTTGCGCTCCGGGATGCCCTTTTGCAAGGTCTGCGGCGTGCGCAGCAATTTTATATGTAATGACTCCTTCACGAACATCATCACGGTTTGGCAGCCCCAAATGCTCCTTCGGCGTTACATAACAAAGCATTGCTGTCCCATACCAGCCGATCATTG
This sequence comes from Bacillus vallismortis, assembly GCF_004116955.1. NCBI lineage: Bacteria > Bacillati > Bacillota > Bacilli > Caryophanales > Bacillaceae > Bacillus > Bacillus vallismortis. Next base: position 2,543,134 of record NZ_CP026362.1, read on the forward strand.
CCGCTCCGATCGCTGAAGTAATATGGTCATAGCCCGGCGCTATATCTGTTGTCAGCGGCCCCAAGGTGTAAAAAGGCGCTTCTTTGCAGATGTCCATTTGTTTATCGACGTTCTCTTTGATTTTATGCATCGGCACATGCCCAGGTCCCTCAATCATCACCTGAACATCATGCTTCCAGGCAATTTGCGTCAGCTCCCCAAGTGTCTCTAATTCAGCAAACTGCGCTTCATCATTGGCGTCAGCGATTGATCCGGGTCGAAGCCCGTCTCCCAGAGAAAAAGCAATGTCATACGTTTTCATAATCTCACAGATCTCTTCAAAATGGGTATAGAGAAAGCTTTCCTGATGATGAGCCAGACACCATTGTGCCATAATCGCTCCCCCGCGTGATACGATTCCCGTCGTCCGTTTGGCTGTTAATGGCACATACCGCAACAAAACACCCGCGTGGATCGTAAAATAATCCACTCCCTGTTCAGCCTGCTCGATCAGCGTGTCACGATAAATCTCCCACGTTAGATCCTCCGCTACGCCGTTTACTTTTTCAAGCGCCTGATAAATTGGAACCGCCCCTACAGGCACAGGGCAATTGCGGATAATCCATTCACGCGTCGTATGAATATCTTTTCCGGTAGATAGATCCATCATCGTATCCGCTCCCCAGCGGATAGCCCACGTCATTTTTTCCACTTCTTCTTCAATGGATGACGTAACCGCCGAATTCCCAATATTCGCATTAATCTTCACATGAAAATTCCGGCCGATAATCATCGGTTCACTCTCAGGATGATTAATATTTGAAGGAATGATCGCCCGGCCGCTTGCTACCTCATCTCTGACAAATTCGGGAGACACATGCTCGCGGATTGCGATAAACTCCATCTCAGGTGTAATGATTCCTTTTTTGGCATAGTGCATTTGCGTGACGTTTTGGCCCGCTTTCGCCCGCAGCGGTTTCCGCTTTAGTCCCGGGTAGCTTACGTTTGGATTTGCTTTTTTATAACCGTTATCTTCTGGTTTGACATCCCGTCCTTCATATTCTTCAACATCGCCGCGCTCCGTGATCCATTTTTGGCGAAGCGGCCTTAATCCTTCTTGAATATGAATGGCCACCTCAGGGTCCGTATACGGTCCGCTTGTATCATAGACACGAACAGGCGCGTTTTCTTCTTCGCCGAACGCTCCTGTCGTCGGACTTAAGGCAATTTCCCTCATTGGCACTTGGATGTCCGCAGAGGAACCCTCCACGTATACTTTCTTGCTCCCTGAAAAACTCGACATAATCGAAATGTTGGCTTGCTGCACTGAATCGTTTTGCATCACTGATCCTTCCCCTCTCTTCGTTTGAAAGGACAAAATCAAGCTCATTACCAGCACAAAAAACCGGATTCAAAGAATGAACCCGGTTACAGTCAGAAAGAAACATATTATCGCCCAGGACGGCAATAATAAAAACAATTTCTCTACTTCCCCACGCTGGTACGAACCAGATCAGGTCCAAAGGGTTAAGAAGCTTACCTTCTCTCTCAGCCCGAAAACGGGCACCCCCAGTAACTATTAATTTCGCACTCATCTTAACATAAAACCAACCCGAAAAAAAAGAGAAATATAGATCATATTCAGCTAATTCACCCCAGATATTTTACCGGCAGCCGGGTTTCAAAGATTTCATGTTCAACCACCGTCACCCGATATGCCTTTGCACCCGGCCTTGAGCTCACTGTCTGAAACAGCTGATCATTTATAAAATGGAGAGCCGCTCCATCATCCGCCGCATAACCATCACCCAAGAAACCATTACATATCAGCTGATGGAATATCGGCCGCCGCTCCTTCTCACTGTCATAATGAGGACAAAAGCTTCCATGCAAAAAGCCTAAACTTTTCATACTTGTCAGCGGCCCGGCTGAATCCGTCACCCCTTCTTCAAACCAGCACATCGCACCGGCACTTAATCCAGCTAAAACCACACCGCTCTTCCACGCCTCTCTGAGAATAAGATCCAACCCCCACTCCTTCCATAGCACAAGCATATTCCGCGTATTTCCCCCGCCAACATAGATCACGTCCTGTTCCATAACAAAAGAAAGTATATCTGTTGACAGCGGCTTACATAAGGATAAATGAGACGGTACACAGTCCATTGTTTGAAATGCATGATAAAACCGCTGGACATAGTTTTGTGAATCACCGCTCGCCGTCGGCAAAAAACAAATGCGAGGTGACTTCCGTTTCGTTTGATTGATGATATATTGATCGAGAGACAAATTGTCCGGTTCCATCGAAAAACCCCCGCCGCCCATCGCAATAATCTGTTTCATCATCCCACCCCCGACAAAACTTGTTATTCATTATGGCATGACAAGGCTACATATTTTCTTACCCAGGACGACCTAGAAAATAAATCTTCTGAAGAACGGGGAGATAAAGCCTTTGAACGAGGTCTCAGCCCAATTTTTAATTTCAGTCACATTTAGAAAACGCAATCCCTAACCTTAGAACAGCGCTGCACGATCAATTCGTTACAGTTCTAGATAAAAATATATCTGTATCACAAAAAAGACGGGACCTCATCTTTCAGATCCCGCCTCTCCCTTTTATTGCTCCACTCTTCGTAAAGCCTCATTTACCGTTTCTTTGATAAACACATCTTCACCGCTTAATCGATCTAAACTGAGATCGCCGTTTCTCAGCCTTTCGGAAATATGGTTTATATCCTCTTCTACCGTGATTTGCAGCTCACCGGCCAAAAACATTCTGTGTAATTCATCAGCAACCATACTTTCTTTGTTCATTCCAATCCGCTCCTTTGCTTTCAATATTATTCTTAGTCTGTCCCTAGGCAGGACAAATAATAGGAAAAAAGTATGAATCAAACGAATCTTTTTTCCTTCTTCTTACGTATATCTGTTGAGAAAAAGAAAAAGGGGAAGATCTAACATGTCATTTTTCAAGAAGCTTGCAGCAAGTGCCGGAATCGGTGCTGCAAAAGTAGATACAATTTTAGAGCAAGACGCCTATTATCCAGGAGAAAAAGTACGGGGAACTGTTCATGTCAAAGGCGGAAAAATCGCTCAGGACATCCGCTTTATTGACGTACAGCTTAATACACGGTACGTCATTGTAAAAGATGATGAAGAGCATCGAAAATACGCTACAATTCATTCTTTCCGGGTCACTGGTTCATTCACCATTCAGCCTGGAGAAGAGCATCAATTTCCGTTCTCATTCATTCTTCCACTTGATACCCCGATTACTGTAGGAAAAGTAGAAGTCGCCGTGGTGACAGACCTTGATATCGAAGGTGGTATCGATAAATCCGACCATGACCGCATTTTCGTTGAGGCACACCCTTGGATTGAAAATGTACTGGAAGCAATCAAAAACCTTGGCTTCCGCCTTCATGAAGCAGACTGCGAACAAGCGCCTTACTTCCAGCGCAGACTTCCATTTGTTCAAGAATTTGAGTTCGTTCCAACATCAGGTTACTATCGTCAGATGCTTGATGAGTTAGAGCTTATTTTCCTTTTAGACGAAAACGGTTTAGACATTATTTTCGAAGTCGACCGCAGAGCAAGAGGACTGCGAGGGTGGCTGAAAGAGATGTACAATGACGGAGAACAGCTCGTACGCGTCCGCTTCAGCCAATCAGAGCTTGAAGATGTAGAAGGTCTTGAAGAGGTGTTAAAAGAGATCATAGACCAATACGCTGAATAAATTAGAGAAAGGAGCTCAAATAAGCTTGGCTCCTTTCTTAGATCAAATAAAAAAACCCGTTTCTTAAATAGAAACGGGTTTTCAGTATACCGGTGGTCGGGGTCGAACCGACACTCCAGAAGGAACACGATTTTGAGTCGTGCGCGTCTGCCAATTCCGCCACACCGGCAAGTTTTACGTCGTATCCAACCGACGAATATAAATATATCATGGATTATATAAAGTGTCAACGTATTTCAAAAAAGTTTTTTTGGAAATATAAAATAAAAAAGTATTTAGGGCTTAGCTAAATATAAAGGTTCAAAGACCCAAGCAGCTTTATGATCATTTACCGGAACTTAGTTGCTAATGATAAATGAAATCAAAGCAATAAAAAAATGATCTACTTGTGTAGATCATTAATATGATTAGTTATCAATATAGAACACAAACACCAATTCAACTTATCATGTAAGTAAAATTGGTGCCGAGGGCCGGACTTGAACCGGCACGGTAGTCACCTACCGCAGGATTTTAAGTCCTGTGTGTCTGCCAATTCCACCACCCCGGCAAAAGAAAGGCGACACCCGGATTCGAACCGGGGATAAAGGTTTTGCAGACCTCTGCCTTACCACTTGGCTATGCCGCCATAATTGGAGCGGAAGACGGG